>NZ_CP071527.1:1082500-1426500 GCF_023921225.1 Legionella lytica | reverse complement strand
CTATTACTAAAACCAGTCACACGCTTACCTTTTACCAGAGGTGCACCTTTGTAGGTTACTCGATGCAATACACCAGGTGAATGGCATACTAAGGCAACAGGCTTTTCAGAATTGTAAAAAGACTCAATTAACCTGATTGAAACAAGACTTTCAGCAAGATCCCACAAAGGCCCATGACCACCCACATAAAATATTGTGTCAAAATCATTAGCATTGATATCGGCAAGTTTAACTGTTTGAGAAAGTGCTTTTTGCGCCCGCTCATCCTTTTTAAAACGCGCCATCGCAGGCGTTTGGTTTTCAGGTAAATCGCTCTTCGGGTCAACTGGAGGCTGACCGCCTTTAGGGGAGGCTAAAGTTAATTCAACACCAGCATCAGAAAAAACAAAATACGGTGCAGCAAACTCTTCAAGCCAAAAACCTGTCTTGCGCCCTGTATTACCCAATTGGTCATGAGAAGTTAACACCATCACTATTTTCATTTTCGTTCTCCTTCCGTATTTTAACGAATGTGAACTTGATTCTACTGATCGTGAACGATGATAAAAATTATGATTATACGGATGTAGTTCCTTAAACGTTCATGTGCAGCCAATTTTTTTATTTTTTAGAATCCTATTTTATTAATTTTAGTTCAAATTAATGGAGTTGACTAACAACAGCCGAAAGCCAGGGTTTGCGAGGTGTGAGCAGATGAGCAATGTAACTTTTGATAAAACTCTAAAACAAATAGTACTGTCATCATTCAGTAGCGAATCAACCAGTAAGTCCTTGTTCGGTGTTTTAAACAAGGCCAATTTACTCAAAAATCACTATATTTACCACAAAGCCTAGAATCAAGCATAAGTTATACTGTACAATTAACTAACTAAACTATCAAACTACACACAAACTATGTTTATTTACGTTGAAGGGTTTATTGATTTACCCACATTTCAAAAAAAAGCCAAAGAGCAAAATTTAGATCCCAAAAAAGTAGTTTTCTTATTTCCTGGGAACTCTGGTCATCATGTTAAAGGCACAAATCTTTACACAATCAAAGGTGGCGGAGGTCTGGCTATTCCCGCACAGAACTTAGGACGTTTAGGTTACCCCGTTCTTAGCCTACCTACCACAAGTATGGAGAAATGGTCTTCGGATTCAAAACAACAACAAACTGTAAAAGATGCTCTAGCTGATTTATATCGTGCAGTGGGTGCAGGCTATCACTTGCTATTGCCAGTCAGATCACATGACGACACCACTTATTTTGATTCCGGTTTGGCAGATACGAAAGACCTCCTGGAACCCAGTTTTTGGGGACAAAATCTCAAAACACCCAATAAGCCCCTAGCCACCCACTACATCCAAGAATTGGATAAATTAGCAGTGTTCATAAAATTGTCTGAGGAAGAGCGCCTTAAAGCAGCACAAGCAGACAGCACCAATCCTTTCTTTGAGGCCTATTTAGATGGACTGCAAATGAAAGAGGATGATCCATGGTTGCAATTACCTAACACTGTAAAAAAACAATTGCCTTCGGTACAACCTAAGCCAATCTCCTCCCCGATAGTAAAAAAAGAGGAAGTAATTGTTACCACACCAAGTGAGAAGCCTCAAAATAAAGCAAGAAGTATCCCCTCACCTGTCACCCCCATCAAAGTTGATGCAGAAAACTCCAACACAGATTCTAAAGACAGTGCTGCTTTCGATTTTCTAGTGTATGGTTCCCTCTTTGCAGCGGGTTTAGGAGGTCTTGCCGTAGCTGTACTGGCTTGGCCTGTTATTGTCCCCGCCTTGGTGAGTGCAGGTATTATTTCTGCGAGTACCGCTACAGTAGTTGCGCCTGCGCTTATAGCAGCCGGGCTAGTAGTTGCTGGTACTGTTACCGCTTTTAGCTTTTTTAAACCATCAACTGCAGACTCTTATGCAGATAAAGAAACTGAGGATACCTTAACACCTGTTCTATGAATTATTGCTGCCATGAGCGCAGCGAATTTCTCAGTGAATAACGGGATTAGACTCGTTCTATAACCAATCGAGCCTAATCCCGTTAGTTTTATGAGCTGTGAAACCCGACGACGGCCCCAGATTATGTTATATTTAATTCATTCAGCGCAATTGTTAAACAGAGATAATAAAAGGTCATATTATGAAAAAGCTTAATAAAATTTTAGGATCTAATTTTTTAGATGCTATTTCAAATGGAATGAATGAAAACAGTGACTACCCTAGTGCGAGTATTCAAGAGCCCGGAGGTTATTTCTGTATCACTGTGGAAGCTGGTAAAGAAGCAAATGAAGAATTTGACCAAATGATGAAGATTTTTCCTGAGTTATGTGCACAGTATGGGATCCCATTGTTGTCCAACCATAATGAATATATTAGGAAAAGAGTGCCTCCAGGTGCTACTGACCTAATTAAATATGAGTTTTTTATTAGTCCAAATGATCTTGATAGAATTTTGATGAATGAAAGTGAATTTTATCGAGGGTATCGTTCTACTGGGTCAATTTTACGTTTAGCTTATCCTTTGCAAGAGGCTTTTAAAATAGATACTATCTGTTTATTTCCTGTATTGGAAATGGATTCCAATCAAATAATGCTGCGTATAGCGGGTTGCAATGGTAGTGAAACCATAACTACTCAATTAGCTTATTATTTTACTAAGTATCTTTCTCTTGAAGTGGGCTCGGCTGAACTCTATGGCCATCATATAGCTCCTATTGTAGAGAAAAAAATAGGGCTGTATGCTAGCGATTTTTTAGAGATAGCTCTTGAAACTATAGGGATAAAAGCTCAATTGAATCATCAATCTGAAGAGGGATTTACTGTACTTTCCTTAGAGGGGGAAGCCCGTGAATTCCTTGTTGAGATAGATTCCGAAGCCAGAACTATTTATCGTCTATTAGGGGTAGTAACTCCTGATGAACTACCTAATCTAAAATCGATAGAAGTTCCCATTACTAAATATCTTCAGGCTTTATTTAGTAAACTTTCTACTAAATGCACGTCTATGGGAGAGGAGTTAATGGAGATGGGGCATAATATTAAAACGCTACAACAGGAAATAGAGACTTTATCAAAAGAAGGTGAGGTAACTGAGGACATCAAGAAAAAAACAAGTGAATTAAGTCTGATTACACTATCCTATAAATCAGCTCATGAGCGAATTGGCCGGTATTATAATGGCGCGGAAACCATTCTAGAAATACTGAACCACATCTATAGTGAGAAAATAGCAAAGCAAACGACTGAGAATCAAGCAAAAGTATTTACATCGTTACCATTAGCCCCCACATTTTATCAAGCCGCAGAAGAGAAAGGGTTAAAGGATGGAGGTTCTCCTCAGATAACTCCCGGAAAGGCCTAGCGCTCTGGAGAGTGGGCTCAACATGAGAGGATGTTCATTCAACTGGGCCGCCTTATTGGTTATCTAAGCCCCACCATTAGTCTGACTAAAGTCGCTGAATATTTAAAGAAAGGTTCGCAAGTCTATATCGAAGGGTAAATTGCGTTCCAATCAATGGGCTGACAATGAAGAGAAGCACGTCAAGCCTTAAGCATTGTTGTTAGCCACATTCAGCTTCTCAGTTCATCAAAATCAGCTAATGAATCCAGTAACAAAACCGCAGAAGAGCACATGGCTCAAATGCGTGAAATGTTGCAACCGGATTCAGAAGAAATTCCTTTTTAATCATACCCTAACACGGGAGCAAGCTCCCGGGTGGGATTGCTCCATTTATATAAGGAGATAATCCCATGGATACCCCTTCAATCTATGTCGCCTGTTTAGCATCGTACAATAACACCATCCTGCTTAGTGTTTGGATAGATGCTACTCAAAGTGAAGATGACATCATGAAAGAAATCTGGGAAATGGCGGATAACAGACCAAAACCCAATGCTGAGGAATACGCCATACATGATTATGAAGGATTCGGTAGCATAAAAATTCTTGAGTACGAAGGAATAGGCAATATTATGGAGTATGCCTCATTTATTCAAGAACACGGAGAACTAGGCTTAGCCCTTCTCTGTGATTATTCAGTGGATGATGCACAAACCATGTTGGATGATCATTACCAAGGTTATTATAATTCAGAGGTTGATTTTGCCAGGCAGTTATTTGATGACTGTGTAACCCTCCCTTAAAATAGTTGTACTTCCAAGTAGAGTTGGTTTTACTCACAGGTTTACGAAGAGAAAAAGTTGCAACCTTATAATGGGAGAATGTCGATCTAGCAGCAAAAACCTTTATAGTGGTTAAAACGAAAAACAATGAATCACATACCCTGCCCCTTTGTGATTTACTCTACGATTTAATGAGCACTCGTCATCAGAAGAAAATTAATGATATGTATTCCAGGAACTGGTGCTGCTGGTCATATTATTGAGCCACGTAAACAAATGACTAATATAACCAAAGCATCTGGTGTCCGCTTTACCGTTCATGATTTAAGACGTACCTTTATCACTATTGCTGAAAGCTTGGATATTTCTGCTTATGCGCTTAAACGTCTAATGACTCATAAAATGAGTAATGATGTGACCGCTGGATATATCATTACAGATGTCGAACGGTTGAGAAAACCAATGCAATTGATTAACGATTATTTTTTAAAGTGTATGGGCGTTATTAGATCTGCTGATATTATACGGGGTTTTTAGTTATGATTGATGAAAATGGTTAAGAGCGAATACTGTTTTGACATTAGATTATTTACTTAGACCAGCGAGGTTTACTAAGTTAATACTTTATAAAGAGACTGTGGATAAATTTTAATCATCTAGGATTTGGCAGACACTTTCTGCCAAATTGAAAATTCCAAGCATCAGCATGTTTCATTTTGGAACTCACTGCTTAGATTTTCAAAGTGAACTCTAGGGATTTCCGGAGAGTTCAAAATTAAAGAATATAATATTATCCAGCAGCACTATATTGAATATTAAAATCTAAGGCCTTAGCAATTGGTTTAGAATTTTTCCCAATTTTCTTCATTTCAATAATTCCGTAGCGAGCCATTGTGCTAAGTGTACGACTCAAATTACCAGATCCACGTTTACTTAAGGCAGCAATCTCTGAACCTCCCTCGATTTATAGGACACCTTGTTTAATGGGTATAATCCCAGTAACGAGGAGTTATGATGAGCAACAACAGCTACACAAAAGAATTTAAAATAAAAGCAGTAGAGATCCTTGAGCAAGGGAATAAGTCAGTAAGGCAAGTTGCCAAGGAACTTGGGGTTGCTGAAAACAACCTATACAACTGGCGTAAACAGTTACATAAGAAACAAGAAAAAGCGTTGCCTAATCAACCCCAACATGATGAGAAAGAATTAGAGTTGAGACGTCTCAAAGCTCGTGTTGCTGAGCTTGAAGAGGAGCGCGAAATACTAAAAAAAGCCGCGTTTTTCGCCAAGGAAAACCAGCGCTCTACGCAATGATTAATGATCAGTCGGTTTTCCATACCACTAAAAGGCTTTGCCTCATTTTAGGTGTTTCAAGTAGTGCCTATTACGCTTGGGCTAAGAAAATGCCTAGTCAACGTACACAAGAAAATGACGACTTAAGTCAGATCATAAAGGAGCAGTTTGTGAAGTCACGCCAGACTTATGGTGTTCCACGAATCCAACAGGCATTACGTAAAACAGGCAAGTTTCATGGTAAGGCACGGATAAGTCGTATTATGAAACAAGAAGGACTTCAACCAAAGGCAGCAAGGCGTTTTAAAATAACTACCAACAGTAAACATAATAAGCCTGTAGCCGAGAATATTTTAGGCCGACAGTTTAGAACTCACTGTTTAAATAAGGCTTGGGCATCGGATATCACGTATATCCATACAAATGAAGGATGGCTTTATTTAGCGACTGTAATCGACTTATATAATAGAAAGATTGTTGGTTGGAGTATGGCAACACGGCTGGTTACTCAACTCATTGAGGATGCTCTAGCTATGGCCATTAGACGCTGCAAACCACCACAAGGAGTGATTCATCATTCGGATAGGGGTTCACAGTACTGTAGCGATACTTATCAAAGGCTTTTGAAACAACATGGTTTTATCTGGTCAATGAGTGGTAAGGGCAATTGCTATGATAATGCAGTGATGGAAAGCTTCTACCACACGTTGAAAATTGAACTACTCTATGGTGAGAAATATAAAACCAGAGCGGAAACTCAATTGCTTATATTCGATTACATTGAAGTGTTTTATAATCGTCAGCGACTACACTCCACTCTGGGGTATCAGACACCAGATCAGTTTGAGTTAGCTGCATAAAGTTGGTGTCCGGTATTTCGAGGCAAGATCACTCTTTAAGTAGTTTTGGTCGTAATATATTAATACGATCAGGGATCAATTTCGCACGATTTTCATTTGCCTCAAGGGTACCAGTATGATTCATCTCACTCATTAACTTTTACCCATTTTTAATTTCCGCCTATCTAAAATATAGATTAATTAAACGACTAGTCAAAATGTTATCAGAAGGTCTTTTTTTAATCAATTATACAATAGAATCGATTCTGTTAAACGCTTGCTGAAAACAGGCGCAGTTTTATAACAAAATAAATCTTTGGTAATTTTTTTAAGCGGAAAATCGGGCAGGATTATAGATTATTCTGTTTACAGTAATTTCTAACCGTATCATCCAATTAATCTACCAGTACCATGAACCATCTTTATCTTAAGTTTTAGAGCTATAGCGTATAACCCAGAGTGTCATCTGTGGTTTAAATTATAAACTAAAATGACTGTTTGTTCTGCGTCACTGCAAATTTCCCAGCAGTGACGCAGACATATTTGACATCGCTCCCCCTCCAACATCAAGTCCTAAAAGACCATTCGTCCTGACGCCTTAATTCATCCAGAATTAATAAGCCATCGTTATGCAAAGCAGCTAATCCTTCAAGTCCATTGGTGGTACTGCGCCATAATCGACAATAAGCCTGTGGATTACCCCAAACCGAAGCCGCTACTTTTAAAGTGGTGCTTTTACCACTAGAAGAAGCACCACTGAAATGAAATCCACCAGCAATCTTTGCTAAAGCAGGAGCAAAAGCAGCGGATATGGCAAAAACTAACCGAGAATTGCCAGAGGCAAGACGGCCTATTGATTCTCGCCAATCATCTACATTACCGGAAACAGACATAGCAGATTCAATCGCATGACTATTTTGAAAAACAATTTTTTCAGAGGAGTGTCCAAAAATTTGTGAAGGAGTGATAAAAAGGTTTTCATGCCATCCCAATTTCTCGACACAACGTGCCCGATCTTCAACAGGGAACACCTGCAAATAAGTAGCCAGAATTCTATGAGGTGAAATGGTTAAACCAAGGCTGGCCAATTCTCGCCTTACTTCAGATGCATCACCTTGTAACAAAGCTAATGGCATTGCCCATTGATGAATGACTCCATCATCATCTTGCCATTCGAGTAATCGACCCCACTCCCCACTTTTAGCATCACGAGTTTTAGCCACCACATACAAAGGAGATCAAATCCACTTTGGCGCCATTAAATTACCGTCTTTATCTTTTCCAAGAAAAGACACGCCCTGCTCATTTAATTTAAAATGACCTCCAGCGTATTCACAAGTTATAGGACTATGACCGTTTTTGTTTTTTAGCGTAATAATTTGATTTTGCAGCATCACTGTTACTTCGGCAACGTTCATGGCAGATAGAAACTCTATCGATCCTAGAACAATCTATTTTTTCTATGGAGTTTATTCGTTGACCAGAGAAAGGGATTCTCCTACGTCACTAGTAGAGCGATAGATTTTCTGTTGCTGAAGAAAAGACAGCACATCGATTTTGCAATACAAAACCTTATGGCCTATTTTAAGATAGGGAACGCCCTTTCCTTCCCAGCGATTGCGCTCCAAAAGTTGGGTGGAGCAATCTAAAACAGCAGCCAAAGTATGTTGATTAAACAACGCAGAAGTTGGTGCAGATTCAAATTCGTTTAACAGTTGTAAACGAGATGGTTTTTTATTCATATGGAACCTCATCAAATGATTATTCATTCAGCTTAATGCCGACGGTCTGCGTCCTGCTCGATGAATATCAGTTGACTGTCCGGCCGGATAATAGTCGTGATATTTCATTTTCCGTTACTTTTACAGAACGGTGGATCCGCAAAAGTTTACTGCTCGCGATAAGTATTGCTTGGAATTTAAAAGGCCGTCAAGCCTTTTAAAGGCTGGTGATCTGATTGTTATTAAATGCTATTATTTGTTAATAAAAAAATTATCTGGCAAGATTTGTCCCATTTGTCCCAAACGAACTTTTTCCATTGGGACACCTAAAATATAGTGTTTATAAGGTTGTCCCAAGTGTCCCTATTTTTTTGACACAGTTATCTTCAAATTCAACGGACCACAACTATTTAATGGATATCTAGAAATAATATACAAATCAAGATTTGTTAACAATTTATTCGATATGTATCATTATAATTCATGAACCATGAAATTCACTTAATCCTCAAGCATCAAGCATCAAATATAGTAATTAATGCTTTTTTATTGACAAAAATTTGCCCGATTCGTATGATTCCCTCGAATGAGCAATAATAGCTCATCATGTAGTTCCTTGCCCACACTCTGCTGTCAAAAAATAATAATAAAATAGTAAACATGGACTCGTTAAAGACAAGATAGTCCCTGCGTGATTCATTTGTCTATTAGTATTTTGAAACACAACTTTTTCACTGCTTTGGCCAATAGACATTGAGGCAGTAACATAAACATCCTGATGCCAGCCTAATCTATCCACACATCTGGCTCTGTTTTCCACTGCTACAATTTGTAAATAGGATGCCAATAAATCACGGGCTGACTTACTGGGTGAAATGCTTAACCCCAATCGAGCTAATTCCCGTCTCACATCGATGCTGTCGCCTTGCAGTAATGCCAAGGGCATTGCCCATTGATGGGTGACTTTATCATCATCTTGCCATTCCAGTAATCGACCCCATTCGCCACTTTTTGCATCGCGCGTTTTTGCCACAACATGCAGGGGCGAGCAGATCCAACGGGGTGGTAAGGATTTGCCTTCTTTATCATTGCCAATAAAATAAATACCTTTAGCGGTTAATTTAAAATTGCCGCCAGCATATTCACAAGACACAGGCTGTATGGTTTGAGTTTGGTTCAAAGTTAATTGTTTATTTTGATACATGACGCTCTCCAACGAGAGTTCATGGAAGGTCTATTACCCCATAGATAGAGATATAACCTTCCTTGAACGGTTATATGCCTATCAGTTGTTTACTAAAGCCAGTGATTGATCTTGATCGCTGCTTGTACAATAGGTTATTTGTCGTTGGAGAAAATCCAATACTTCGCTTTTACGATATAAAACCTTTCTACCCATTTTAATATAGGGAACACCAATGCCAGACCAACGATTACGTTCAAGTAATTGTGTCGAACAGCTTAAAACAGCGGCAACAGTATTTTGATTAAACAGAGCCGAATTTGGTGCAGACTCAAATTCGTTTAAAAGGTGTAATCGAGATGGTGTGTTGATGGATATAGAAATACCTCTTCAATTGATGTTTCAATCGGCTCAAGTGCCGGCCAGCAGCATCCGTGCTGTTGAAAACCAGTCGATTCCATATCTATAGTTCATCTATTTAGGATAGATAACTACTCAGAACTTAAAAGTTGTCCTACTTCCAACCCTACAGCAAATTCTGAATACTGGGTGACTTTAAATCTCCTGAAAGCATTTTCGATGTAACTAAAGCTTTCTCAAAGTCTGTGGAGATTATTAGCTTGATTTAAAATGGGTGTCAAGGGGTATGGTTTGGGATTTTATGATTGATATCGAATGATATTATTTTTGAGATAACCACTCTTTTGCAAATTGTATAATGGTGTTGATTGCTTCCTGCCAATCAGCAGTTTCCGGGTTATATACTAACGGGCCAATAAATCGTTTATATCTTTCTTGATGTATTGGATCGTTAACTAATAGTCTCAAACCATGCTGTAATTCTGCCATCGGATTATTTTTAAATTGCGGACTTTGATTACCAAATTGTTCAATGTCAATTTGAATCACTTGGCTCACCAGACTTCTAAGTATCTCATCATCAATTAAATCTCGAATAAGATGAAGATCATAAACATGACGTACTAAAGTCTCATCATCGTCTTTCGTATTATCTCTATCAAAAGCGGCTGTTCTCCTTAATAAAGCAACAAACTTCTCGCTGGCAATTGATGAAATAGTTGCACATGGGAAGTTATTAATCTCAGGATTTTCTTTAGCCACTTCAGCATAGAGTGAAGCTATCGGTTTTACTATAGCAGGTTCAAGTAAAGCTGACTCTGTAAATTCCAATTTTAAGTGTGGGCGTAAAGCATCGATTTTGGGATGATGGATTGGATACTCGATAAGAAATGTTTGGTATTTCCCTTCACTTAACTTATGAAACTCTATTATTTTAAATAAATTGGAAGATTCTAAGGCCGAGTTGATCTGCTCGTGAATCGTTCTTCGTTTCTTTCGTTGCTGATTTTGTGAACCCGTATTAGAAACAGATGGTACTAATTTAAAATCAATATCCTCCGACATGCGGTAGGTGTTTCTATGTGCCTTGGCTAAACATGTCCCGCCTGAAAATACTAAAGAATAACCTTCAAAGGAAATTGAGCTTAAAGTTTTAATCAGTTGGACTGCGTAATAATCCTTTTCAACTATAACTGGATTTTTAATCCCTAGCGCATCGGCAACATCAGCAAACAAAGATGGATCAGTTAGCATGTTTTAACAACTCAAGTTTAAATTTATCAGTACCTATTTTACGGCTGAATCTATCCAAAACAACCACTTGAGTATTCACTGGTATTTGTGTAGAACCGCTTTGATATGCCTTGACCGCTTCAGCGGGTTCCCAATTCACTTGTAACCGTTTTAAAGCTTCAAGAGCAACCTCATCGAAACCACCCTCAGCTGCTAACATTTTCTTACCTGTTAGTCGATTAATACGCGCCTTTGCATAAAGGCCATAACCAATTTTGATTATCTCACCTTCAGTTTCTAAATTGCGAAGAGCTCTACCAACTTGATCATAATCACCTAATTTTCTAAAATCAGAACGCACAAAGACTTGCTTGTTTGAGCGGCGAATTTTTAAAGTAATTCTGCTTTTAAGGGTTAGGTGTTTCATACGGTTTATAAAATTATTGAACTTATATTTACTATAGCAAAAATACGACATTTTATCAAAAAAAAATACGACATTATTAATATCAATAAGCACAATTAATATATTGTTTTTTATAAATTAATTAAATTTATAGATTACCATCAGGAGAACAAATTGAATTTAAAGGAAGAAACCATGCTACAGGCAGCAACATTGGTATGTACAGCAAAAACCCAAGAAGATGCTATAAAATATTCACAGAATATCAAATATTACTTCATAATTGTCGATTTATATTTTCATTTCCCAATGGGGCTATGCCGGGTTTGTCTATTAATCATAACTTTTCTGCTACAGGCGTAATTCGTAGTCTTTTTAAAACAGATAAGGTTTGGCTTTTAGATAGAACTACACTAAAAGAGATGTATGCCCAAGGAAGCACTACTTTTCCAATTGATTATTCAATTTCTTTAGATACTCAAGCATTAAGTTATCTTGAACCGTATATTAATGACACAAGCAACAGAGTGCCTGCTGATTTTACAGAGGTGTTTGAGTTTTTAGCTCGTATCGATGTTAATGTTGATCCAATGCCTTATTTATATGAAAATTTATTTAAGGAAGCATCTGAGGTTGATTTTGACAAAATATTCTCGAAATACAGAGCCTACGAAATTTTAAGATCACTCGACCTCGAGCATTTGCATACTAACAAACAAATTAGATCTAAATTATCTCATGAGCACCTCAATATACAGACCCAAAAAAATCTGGCAAAAATAATGTATGGTATTGATGATCCTGTTAAAGAGCATTTAAATCTAAGAGTTGATTTTTATTATTGCATCCTTCTTAAAATAGCAATAATTCATTTCTATCGTCCAAAACTAACAGTTGCCCAAAAAATGGAAAAGCTACTGGATTTTATGAATACCGAATTAACAACAATGTGTGTACGCGAACTGATTATTGCTTACGAGTTTTTTAAGCATGATACAAAACTAAAATTCTTTGGAAAAATACAAAATAATAATCAAAATATCATCCAAGATATCCGCAATATGTCATGGGACTTTTTTCATATTCGACAGTTAGAAGAGAACTCATCAATTAAGTTTAACGAAGCACGTTACTTCTTTTCGTCATTATTAACTTTTGATAAAAAGTTTATTCAAATAATTGATTTATGTCCCTTAAAATGCATCGCATATTTAGATGGAATTAAACAACCCATGCCTTTTTATGATGACGACGCTATGAATGAATTTAATCGTTTTATAAACGAACATACGGAATTAAATCAACGCTACTTCTCTAACAAAGCGGTGATCTCACGTAGTAATCGTAGAAAGAAATTGGATAGCCTTAAAAATTTAATTGGTAAACTTGAAATAGAAATATCTCAATATAATATTTCGTTAACAATTTAGACTAAGTAAGTAGTTTGGTTCAAAATGACAAACCTACAGCCCCTTTACTTGGTCTTGCTAATTCCTTTGTCATATTTCAGCTCTTTGCTTCGCAGTAGGTTCCAAAATGGAACCTACTGCGAATCTCTGAATGTAGGTCTATGTGAGCTAATCTTGCGACCGACTTTTGATACCTCAATATTCTGACATGTGGAAACCTTGATTGCGTCTGTCGACTCCATCAAGGCTACATTTTATATTTATTTTGGTTCGGATAATGACTGTTTTTATTCTTCGACACATGTTCGACACAACAAATTGAAATTTTCAGATATTCACGTAACTCATTGATTCTACAATGCCGCTGTGCGGAATCGAACCGCAGACCTTCTGATTACGAATCAACAACTCACCCCACTAAGCTCCAGCGGTAATTCTAAAAGTATAACGTAGAATTGATCAAATTTAATAGCTCATTTCGTTGTTGTGTAATTGCTCATTTTTTCCTATAATCCCTTGCGTTTTTGTCAAAAATAGTTAAAAATGCTCAAAAATACTACATTAAGCTGCGCTTTCGTTTGCTTTGGTGCGATTTTGGTATTTGCTGTAAACTATTTTACTTCTTTTAAGAGAGAATTGTTTTAAATTTGTGGGGATGAATATACCATTAGTTCATCAGCGTTAACCTAAAATATAGTGTGAGAAATAAACAGCCCGTGGATAATAGTATTTCAAAAGTAACTAAGCCTATTAAAGATAGTGGTTACAGCCGTGGATTGAAAGATCGACATGTTCAATTAATTGCCCTTGGGGGAATTATTGGTTCCGGTTACTTCTTAGGTACAGGCGAGGTGATTAATTTAGTTGGTCCTGCGGTTTTTATAGCCTATGTACTTGGTGGTTTAATTATTTTTCTAACTATGCTTTGTATGGGTGAGCTTGCTGTTGCTATTCCCATTTCAGGTTCTTTTGTAACCTACACTGCTGACTTTATATCCCCTTCTGTTGCCTGTGGCGTGGGGTGGTCGTATTGGATTAGTTGGGTGGCCTATATTCCTGCGGAGTGTGTCGCGGGGGGTATCATCATGGAGATGTTTACCGGCGTCAATGGCTATGTTTGGGCTATTTGTTTTGGCCTTTTAATTACTTACATTAATCTTGCTAAAGTCGATACCTTTGGAGAAATCGAATTTTGGTTGGCTTTGATTAAAATTTTGGCTTTGCTGGGCTTTGTTATCTTAGCTATTTTAATATTTTTTGGCCTTATTCACGGTAGTGAGCCTGCTGGTGTTATAGGTACTCGATACATTTTAGGTGAAGGCGGGATGCTCCCTAATGGGGTGATGCCTTTATTGACCGCGATGGTGCTCTTGCTCGTTAATTATCAGGGCTCTGAAATTATTGGTCTTGCTGCGGGTGAGTCTGAAAATCCTGCGCGGATGATTCCTCATGCGATTCGTAATGTGACCTTTAGAATCCTGTTTATCTACATTATTCCTATATTTTGTCTGGTGTTAATTTTCCCTTGGCAAAAGGCAGGTTTAGCTAATTCAGTATTTTCTGATGCACTTAACTTGTATGACTTAAAATGGGCAGGAACAGTCACCAGTTTTGTTACCCTTAGTGCGACCCTATCCTGTGCTAATTCCGGCTTTTATGGTACGGTTCGAGCCTTAAATGCGCTTGCTCGTGATGGCATGGCACCTCATACTTTTGCTAAGTTCAATCAGAATTCAGTTCCACAAAATGCGGTAATCGCTACTTTAGTTATGGTGTGGGTATTGTTGGGTGTTGGTTTCTTCTTTGGGCAAACAAAACTTTATATTTCCTTGCTTTTAGTCTCTGGCTTTACTGGCACTTTGGCGTGGATTTCTTTGTGTCTTGCGCAAATTAGATTCAGAAGCCGATTGTATCAGGCAGGATATACTACTGCGAATCTTCGTTATGTGACTCCTTATTCTCCTTATACTGGGATTTGTGCAATCGCCTTGATGTGTATTGCTTTATTTTTCTTAGTACTTAATAAGGACCCTGCTTATAAATTAGCATTTTATATTGGGATGATAAGCTTTATTATTCCTATTATTATTTATAAGCTGTTTGACTTGTCTAAGAAAAGACGTAAAGCTTTGCATCTTAAGACTCGCGTTAAGTTTCAGGATTTATTCCCGCCAGTGTGATTGGTCACGGAATTATCTTTACATTTGGTGTAGCCTGGTTGCTTGCAACCGGGTTGTCTTTTAGGGTAATTCGGGATGGTGCGATCCCGTATTACGCTGCGCTAGTAGGGGCTACGGTTCTTTGAATTTACGCTTTGTCTTTTATTTACTATCTGATTTGATTGCTGGTTGATTGGAACTGGGTTTTCTTCTAGTGTAACGATCCTCATATTACGCTGCACTAATAAGGCTAGGGCTCTTTAGATTTTCGCCTTGTCTGTTACTATCTAATTTGATTGCTGTTTTTGGAAAGCCGGGTTGTTCGCAACCAGGCTACGCCATTTTTAAGGGATTAATGTAGTTTTTCGCCATTGGGTACTTTGGGGTCGGTGGTTATTAGGCAAATGGCGCCGTTGGCGTCTGAGAAGCCTACTAGAAGAAATTGCGACACAAATCCTGCTATATTTTTCTCGCCTAAATTGACACAACCAACTACAGAGCGCCCTATCAGCATTTCAGGAGTATAATGTGCTGTAACTTGTGCAGAAGTCTGTAATATTCCAATATCATTGCCAAAATCAACCCATACTTTATAAGCTGGTTTTCTGGCACGGGGGAATTCTTCTACTTTAACAATCGTGCCGGAGCGTAGATCTACTTTTGCAAAATCATCATAAGTTATTATCATGTTACAAGTCTCTTTTTATGCAATCGATACGGACAAATCAGTCGAGTGAAGTTCGGGTACTAAGCTCTTTAGTAAAACGTATAACTCTTCGGTATGATATTCCGCGCAAGCCTGGTTCAATAGAGACATTGTTTGCGACAGTTCATCCCAATTCAACTCTCGATATTGAGCTTTAAAAAGCTTCTCATGCTCCGTTGACACGAGCTGCTCTGATTCATGAAATAGTTCTTCAAAAAGCTTTTCACCTGGACGTAGGCCTGTGTATTCAATTTGAATGTCTTTGCCTGGCTCTTTTCCTGCTAAGCGAATCATTTGTTCAGCCAGGTAACTAATTTTAACCGGCTCCCCCATATCCAAAACAAAAATCTCGCCACCGGAACCATTGACCATCGCTTGTAAAATTAACTGGCAAGCTTCAGGAATAGTCATAAAATAACGTTGCATATCCGGATGTGTTACCGTTATAGGACCACCGGCTTTTAATTGTTTTTGGAATAAAGGCACCACACTACCAGCCGAGCCCAAAACATTACCAAAACGTACTGTGATAAATTGAGTCTGTACTCGACGATTCATATTCTGACAATAAATTTCAGCGACACGCTTGGTTGTACCCATAAGATTGGTTGGATTAACTGCCTTATCCGAAGAAATCAAAATAAATTTTTCTACGCCACTGGCAACACTTGTTTTAGCAACAATTTGGGTACCCAGCACATTATTCAACACGGCAACACGAATTTGATCTTCCAGCAAAGGTACATGTTTATAAGCCGCCGCATGGAAAACAAGTTCTGGATTAAATTCTGCAAATACGTTTTTAATGGCCACTTCATCAGTAATACTCACCAAATAAAGCTTCAACGGAATGTTTGGGAATTTACCTTTTAATTCCTGCTCAATTTGATACAAATTAAATTCGCTATTTTCCACGATGGCGATGCTCGCAGGTTTAAGCGCCATAATTTGTCGGCAAAGCTCCGAACCAATGGAACCACCACCACCAGTCACCAATACCCTCTTCTCTGCAATGCCTGCGGTTACTTTATCCCACTCCAAATAAACTTCATCGCGTCCTAATAAATCCTCAATGTTCACTGGACGTAATGCATTAACTTCCACGATCCCTGAGGCTAAGGCGGTAATACTGGGTAAGGTTCTAAAAGGAACGTTACAGTTTTCACAATGCGTGACAATACGACGCATCGCTGCAGAGCGTGCCGAAGGGATCGCAATAAAAACTAAATCAATTGAATATTCTTTGACACGCTCAGCAAGCTGACTAATAGTGCCTATAACTGGAACACCATGCACTTCCAAACCACGTTTTCCAGCATTGTCATCAACAAAACCTACAGGCTGATAATTTTGACTGCGTTTTAAATCACGCGCCAAGCCCTCACCTGCCAAACCAGCACCTACGATTAGGACACGTTTAATATCAGTTAACCGATGACCTCTTGCCTTTTTATCCCAATACAGACGAATGACTAACCGACCAGCACAAAGGAGTGTAGTCAAAATCATAAAATACAGTGGCAAAATAGAGCGGGGCAAATGATGTACTATTGAACTGAGATAAAAAACGGGGATGACTAAAATGACTGTAATCATAGCGGCTTTTATTATCCGCATCACATCATTTAATGAGGAAAAGCGCCATAAACCTCGATAAGTTTTGAAATAAAAATAACACGCAGTCTGAATCCCTGTTAATAAAACCAGAGCCATATATGAATGAGTAGATGTTAACATTTTGGGGAATGGCTGCATGTTATAACGGAGCCAATAAGCTGCATACCACGCCACAGGAATTGCTAAAATATCAAAAGAGATGACAGGTAATTTGAATAAGAATTTTCTCATAAAGAATGTTAGTTTTTGCATCATAAGCTATAAAGCACTCAATCCATTTCGAGATAGAGATAGTACACTATGTTGTTAGCAAATTGTATGAAATTTAGATAAATTATTTCCGCCCACCGCAAAAATCTCTATTTATGATTTTGAGATTGAATGAGAAAATAATTCATAACGATAAGTAGAATTAGGCTCATCAGTACTAAACGATTGGCGTAGCGTATAATCACTCTGGTTTTTAAGAACCGATTTTAAACACAAATCGCTCGGGGTATAAATTACCCTTCCCTGCTCCACTAGCGAAGTTAAAATAATTACCTCGGGTTTTTTCTGCATCACTTCTCGACAAAACTGCTGATATCTTTGTTTCGTGGAATAATGCCCCATAGCCAAGTTGTTCAAACAATAGGAATCAATGAAATTCAAATCACTGTAATAAGGAATCATCCCACTATCCGCTAAAACAACATCCGTACCAGGCTTTGTATTTGCGTTTAACCAATGTACCACCTCTTCTCGTAATCGCTCTCCTTTTAGTGGGTTTTGAGAGAAATAGCGGTAATCCGATAAAGACATCTTTGGAATAAACATAAAAACCAATCCCAAAAATAAAACATATAAGGCTAATGAGCTATCCTGCACATATCGTGAAACAAGCCAACTAACACCTTGCAATGCCAGCGGAAGTAGCAAAGTAAATGCAGGTAAAAAAAGTCGATTATCAAAAGCTACAATCGGATCTGCATCGGTTAACATTAACAAATAAGCAAGGCTAGGTAGCCATAAAAAATAATGCCGTTTATCAGGCATTTTGACACAAGCCAGCAAAGCCAATAGCGCAAAAGGCCAAATCAATTTTAGGTAATTGAAATCTAGAGAAAGACTAAAGGCTTTTGTCACCCCTTTGCAATACACCGAATTAGGAAACAAATAGCCAAAATAGAAAAAACGCCAACTAAAATAGGGTATAAAAAGAAGAGCGAGAGTAAGGCTAAATAGAAAAATACCGCGCCAATAAAGTTTAGTTCCATCCTGAGGTCTATCCCAGCACAAAAGAATAAAGAACAAAGCCATTAAGGCTGGCGCTTCAGGACGTGTTAATCCGGCTAAAGTAAGAAATACTCCTGCCAAAATAAAGGCATAATTTTGAGGTTCACCTCGTATTTTTGGATAATGCTGATACCCCATCCCACGGAAACAAAAATAGACAGAAGCACAAATCAATGCTTGATAAACGGCTGTTTCTAAGCCACTTGCGGTCCAAATAATCTGGCCTTTATAAAATAGTAAAGCAAAACAGGGTAACAGTGCGCTCCGTTGCTCAAACCAAAAACGTGTTATTAAATAAAGGAAAAAACAAGTGAAAAGAAGTCCGAAAACACCAGCAGCTTTTAAAATAATAACAGGATCTGCCTTTAATAATAAAGCCAAGGCCGCGATGACGACAAAACTAAAATTCGAATAACCTTCTACAGGCGGTGCGTGCACATTCCATAATAATCTATTCCCTGCTGCCCAGTTTTTGGCATAGCGCAAAGAAATGTACATGTCATCAATAGTAAAAGGCCAAATTGCTTGAATCTGAAATACAAACAAATAGATCGCTAGTAACGCAAGGATACTGTCGTACCAGCGAAAACGATATTTCATTGAGTTAGAGCCATAAAGGTCAATACAACAAAACACCACAGATTTATACGTGATAATCGGTCATTTATAAACACAATTATCGGATCATCATTTTCAATATCCAAAGTGGCAAGCCAGCCAAAACGCCACAAAGCAATCGCGGCAAAAGGTACCGTTAACAAAAAGTAAAATGACTCATCTTTTGCATAAATGATATAAAGGATGTAGGTGCAAAACGTTGCAATCCCTGTAACAATAATCAAAATATGGAGCATCGTTGCATTGTATTTTTTTAACACCGACCGTGTTGAATGCTTTAATCCTAAACGCATCTCGAGACGGCGCTTATTTAAGGCAATAAAAAGACTGAGCAAAGTGGCTGCAATAACAAGCCAGGTTGAAATAGAAAGGCCTATACCAATAGTTCCCGCTAAAACACGTAACATAAATCCGGCAGCGATGCACAATACATCACAGATAGGAATAAGCTTAAATATAAAATTATAGGCAAGATTAATTACTAAATAAAAACAAAGGATCAATGCTAATTTTTTTGAAATCAACCAACCTAAAGCAAGCCCGGTAATCAGTAATAAAAACAGGGTAAAAATCGCCTCTGTCACTGAAACTTTTTCACTGGCTAAGGGCCGATGACGCTTATGAGGATGTAAGCTGTCTTCGGTACGATCTTCAATGTCATTATAAATATAAACTGCACTGGAAATTAAACAAAAAGCCAAAGAAGCTAAGAGCGCAGGCACAAAATATCCAGGGATGGGTGTATAACAAAACCCTAGCATTACAAAAACTGCTTTAGACCAATGGGATACACGAAGCAGCAAGAAGAAATGTTTAAGTCGTTCTGTGAAACTTACCTTTATCGTGTCATTCATCAATTCAATCACCTTTCTTTAGGCCAAACTCAATAAAACTAGTACTACCACAATGGGTCAGTAATACAAATGATACTAAAAGTATCATAATCTAGAAAAAAATCATCATTTCAAGAAGTTAATTACTAAATAAAAAGTAGTCTACACTATTTCAATAAAAAATAATCAAATAACATTGCATTTAGACAATCACAAAGTAAGATAAAATATACAACAGGATAAGCGCTGTTTGCATTTTGCAAACTTAAGTCGAAAAACCTAAGGACGGGAGAAATCATGCAATTCATTCTAGTAGCTGGAAGCATAGAAAAATTTAAGTATTTGCGTAAAGATTATGAAGAAAGACGGCAAATTAATTTAGATAAAGCCCCCTCATCATGGTTCACCTTTTTTGGTGCAACAGATGTTCAAACCAGAAATAGACAAATTTCATTTCTGGAAAAAACCTTCTCGGTTTTAGAGCATTTTCTTCATAAAGAAGAGCAATTTACAACCCAGCATGAATTTCAGGCAAATTTAATGGCCTCACGAATTATTATTGCCGCCTGCCTCTGTGTACAAGAAGAAATTAGAAACACGTACATACAGCATCAAATTGGCAAATGCGAGGAAAAATCTGCTCTTTATCAATTAATTAATGAATATTTAGGTGTTACCACAGAAAACTTCCTAGATGAGGAAGATAAACAAAGTTGCTATGAAACCGCTTACAAATTAATTAAGACACAAGATGCCCTAACCCATCTGAATCAAGAGCTGAAACAGTTAAAACAGACAGAGTTTACTGAATCAGAATGGAAATTATTTTCTGACTTCCTGGCTGGACAAGAAAAAAAGAGAACAACGCCCATACCACCACCAAGTTATCTTCCCATCGGCAACACATTTGCGCCAGTTTTTGGAGAAACATTCTATTATGTTGGTATGACTATTGGCTGGGTAGTTGCAGGGGCGGTGAGCAGTTCATCTGCCGCGATAACGCCCCGTCTTGAGGTTACCTCTTGGGTTAGTAGTGCCCTATTATTCATAGGTCCAACTAACATTGCCGGTGTTGCTTTGTTAGCACCTACAATTGCGTCCAGGCTCATCTCTACATTTTGTAATTTTAGCTTTTCAAGTGTGTCCGGAAAAGTTGGGCGATTTGTTGGTCAATACACAGGCCAAGTGGCCGGCTTACCTTTTGATATTGCTTATAATCTGCTTAAAGCCACGGGCTCATTATTAGTTAGCTATTCGTCTCAACCACCAAGTCTTGCTCCGTTAGACGGCATTTGTATTGCTAAGGGGGTCCTTGCTGTTCATGGTCATCCAATGCAATTTAATGTCGTTCCTCAAGAGTTTGTGCCTAATCCGAGATTGCAAATAACTGAAAAGGGTGAAATCACTGTTGATGGTAAACCAGTTGATGATCCAAGCCTTGATGACCAAATGTCGTTGGTTATCAAAGAGCTCAACGAGAAACTAAAACCCAAGACGAATAGCCTCACAATAGAAGAAGTTGATGAAATAGCTCCAGAAGGCTCGTCTTTGCTCACACTTTAAAATCGCTCTATCCTGGTTGCTTGCAATCAGGTTTCTTTCTTTATTGTATTCTTGATCATTGCAAGGAACGGAGTGACAAAACACGTTAGGGATTCGAAGCAAAAAACCTGAATTATTTCATTTCGTTTGCGATGATGGAGTTTTTTACTGACTTAAAGTGACTGGAATATTTGCAGGAGGAAAACCTGGCTGCAAGCAACCAGGTTTCGTTTTTTTAAGGACGGTCATCTAGTTCTTTACGCTGGCTTGGCATGAAATCTTTTCTATCTAATCCCATTGCTACAGCTAATGCTCCAGCTACATAAATAGATGAATATGTTCCAATGAGAATACCAATAATTAATGCCAACGAGAATCCATGAATTGCTTCCCCACCATAAACAAATAGAGCAACTACCACAAAAAGAGTCAATAATGAGGTCATAATTGTTCTAGACAAAGTTTGGTTAATCGATATGTTCATGATTTCTATCGGAGTACCACGGCGAATTTTAACAAAATTCTCACGAACCCGGTCAAATACTACGATGGTATCATTTAACGAATAACCAATAACCGCTAATAAACCGGCTAATGCTTTCAAATCGAACTCGATACCAAAAAAGGCAAAGATTCCTAAAATTAATACAGGGTCATGAACCAGAGCAACGGCAGAACTTACTGCCAGACGATATTCGAAACGCATGGCAATATAAATCATGGTTGCCAATAAAGAAACGATAACCGCCAAAGCACCTTTGGTTGCTAATTCCTGACCTACTTGAGGTCCAACAAAATCAACTCGTTGTTTCACAGCCCCAGGCAAAGCACTCATTACCTGATTAACCATATGAGTTTGATCAATATCTTCTCGCGGAGCAATACTAATTAGAACATCTCTAGAAGTACCGTAACTCACTACCTGAGCTTCTTTAAAGCCGGCATGGCTTAAGCTTTCTCTAATTTGAGTTAAATCTGCTGCCTGAGGATATGATATTTCAATCTGGGTTCCACCAGTAAAATCAAGCCCCCATTTTAAGCCATGAATTAACAAAGCACCTATTGAAACAACAAAAATTAATATAGAGAACAGCGCTGTCCAACGACGAGCGCCCATAAAGTCCACTTTTGAATTTGGATTAAAAAATTCCATCTGAGCCTCGCCTTAAATACCTATGGATAATTTTTTCACTGTACGACCACCATAATACCAGTTGACAATAGCACGAGTGAATGTAATACCTGTTAGCATGGAGGTTAATAGCCCTAACGAAAGGGTTACTGCAAATCCACGTACAGGGCCGGTACCTACTGCAAACAGAATGATGGCTACAATTAAGGTAGTCACGTTCGCATCGAGAATGGTTGAAAAAGCACGCTCATAACCTGCATAAATTGCTGCTTGAGGTGATAATCCATGACGCAACTCTTCGCGAATACGTTCGTAAATCAATACGTTAGCATCAACCGCCATACCTACGGTAAGTACTATCCCTGCGATCCCAGGGAGGGTTAAGGTTGCATCAATTATTGATAGCAAGGCGCCTAATAAAATCAGGTTAAGTACTAACGCTATGTTCGCGATCAATCCAAAGAATCGATAGTAGACTAACATCAGGACTAAAATTAATCCCATACCTACTGCTAAAGAAACCATACCACGATGAATATTTTCTTTCCCTAAAGTAGGACCTACAGTACGTTCTTCAATAGGATAAATTGCTGCTGGAAGTGCCCCTGCTCTTAATAATAACGCCAGGTTACTTGCTTCTTTCGAATCGGTTAATCCAGTGATCTGGAAATTATTACCTAAAGCATTTTGAATTACTGGTGCGCTGATTACACGCTCTTCTTTATGAGTTACGCGGGTCTCAGTACCATTAATTGTTTGCATGTCATTCTTGGTTTCTACGTAGACAATTGCCATACGTTTACCAATGTTTTCACGAGTTACTTTAGTGAATAAGCTTTCACCGCCACCGCCTAATTGAATCTGTACTGCTGGAGTAGCTGTTTGTTGATCAAAGCTGGATACCGCGGAAGTAATAGAATCCCCACTTAAAACAACCTGTCTTTTTAAAAGAATAGGATGTCCATCCATCATGTACAACTTATCGCTTACAGGCACAGAACCCGTTTGCTTGGCAATTTGCGGATCATTTTCCTGATCAACCAAATAGAATTGCAAGGTCGCAGTACCACCAAGGATTTGCTTCGCACGAGCAGCATCCTGAATTCCAGGTAAGTCAACCGCAACGCGAGTAGCACCTTGCTGCTGAACAACCGCCTCTCCCACCCCGAGTTCATTCACACGATTACGCAAAATACTCATAGTTTGTTCAATCGTATTTTGACGCATGGTGTTGAGTTCAGCTGGAGGAATAGAAGCAACCAATTCACCTTCTGCCTTACTTTTTACAAAAAGCACATCAGGCATTTTGTCTCTTAGCGCAGTAAGGGCTTTTTCCATGGATTCTTGATCACGGAAACGTAAGTTAACTCCTTTATCAGCTACATAACGAATACCAGAGTAACGTACGCCAATTTCACGTAAGGCTTGACCAATATTTTTCATGATGCCTTCATAACGACGGCTAATCACACTATCAACATCAACTTCTAATAGAAAGTGCACTCCACCACGTAAGTCCAAACCTTGTTTCATGGGTTCAGCACGAATAGCATGCAGCCAAGCTGGAGTTGATGACGCTAAATTTAAAGCAACCGTGTATTGATTGCCTAAAGCATTCTTAATGGCATCACGCGCTAATAGCTGAGAGTCAGTAGATGAAAAGACAACTTGTATGCCATCATCAGTCGCATTAATCGAACTAAATGCTAGCTTATCTTTTTGAAGAACTCCTTCAATCTGACCTTTTAGTACATCATAATCTACAGGTGTTTCAGCTGAAATTTGTACTACAGGATGTTCTGAATACAAATTAGGCAACGCGTAGATAAACCCGACGACTGCAATAATTATCAGCATCAGGTTTTTCCATAGAGGATATTTATTTTGCATATTTCCGTGTCCCTATGACTGGCTTAAAGCGATTTAATAGTGCCCTTTGGCAATACAGCTACAACAGCACCTTTTTGTAAATTGATTTCTAACCCTTCAGCAAGACTCACTTTAATGTATTGCTCATCCAGGTTTACTACGCGGGCCAACATACCGCCGGAAGTAACAATCTCATCCCCTTTCTTTAGGCGACTTATCAAATCACGATGTTCTTTGGCTCTTTTATTCTGTGGTCTAATCAACATGAAATAGAACAACACAAAGATAGCGGCGATCATAATGAGTGAAAAGGTTCCATCAGCTTGAGCAGATGGAGTTGTGCCTGCAGCGGCCATAGCATCGCTAATAAAAAAACTCATAATATCTCCTTAAAACTGCTATTAATTTAATCGCGTGACATCATATAGGGAATTGATTAGAAGGTAAATGAATCGATGCGGAATTCCCCTGCTAATTTTGCAGATTTTTAGTTTTATCTCAGCGCAATGAGTTCTAAAAGCCGTTTTGTTGCAATTTGTGGATCCGCAGCTTGCGTAATGGCGGAAATAAGAGCAATTCCACTCATCCCAGTAGCCGCAACATCAACTATTCGTTCATGGTTTATCCCGCCAATTGCGACTAAAGGATAGTTTAATGTGCGCCTCCAACGATGTAAGTTTTCAATACCTTGGGCAGCATAATCCAAAGCCTTACTTTGAGTTGGATAAACGGGGCCAATTGCAATGTAAGAAGGATTAATTGCATGTGCGCGGGCAACCTCATAATAGCAATAAGTGCTTACACCTAATAAAAGTCCCTTGGCTTGAATGGCCTCTAAATCTGCACTCTCCAAATCATCTTGGCCTAAATGAATTGCCTGTGCATCCAGCTTTAATGCCAGATCCCAATGATCATTGATAAATAATATTGCCTGATATTCCCTAGCTAAAGCAATGCTACGTTTCATCTCCTCTTCAAGACGATTAGTTCGCTCTTTAATACGTAACTGGATGGTTTTTACTCCCGTTTTTAATAAAGTCTCTACCCAATCAGCACTGTCAACAACAGGATAAAGTCCTAAATAAGGAGATGGTTTAAATGGCTTTGGGTTAGAATATATTGGTGCTGAGGTGACATACGGAAGATCTAGTTCTGCTTCAGGAAAACCTCCATAGTAAAGCCCAGCCTTAGCCAAACGTATCGCCTGATTGACGTACATCTTAGCAATAATCAAGGCATCCTCTATAGCATAACCAAGCACTAATGCTGAGGTAATCGCTGCGGAAAAAGTACTGCCAGCATCAGAATAATTAGCCTCTGTATAGCGACGTTGAGTAAGCCAAAATGAACGAGCACCGTTACTCCAATAATCATGAATCCATAATGGTTCATGTTGTTGCTCCGCTTTAATAAGCACGCTGTTCACTCCCAGTGCAATTAATTGCGCAGCTGCCTTTTCACACGCACTCTGTGAATTTATTGTATCATTTAAAATGAGCTCTGCTTCGTGAACATTGAGAATCCAAAGATCAATCTTAGGGGCAATCTCTTGAATACTATGTATGGGTAAAGGACAATCTACAACTAAAAAACCAGAATATTGCTGTAAAAAACGAGTGAGCAAAGCAGCTTCATCGGCCGATGTTGCCCCCCCTATTTTAATCGCATCAGGTTGTGTATTAATCTCAGTAAGAGCAAGGCCTAACCCTTCTATTGTTTGCGCATCAGCAATGCATCCTGTAGTAACCCCAACGGTTTTCATTATGCCTCCTAAGTCTAAAAACCATACAATACTATCAATCTGAAAAAAAAATTTACAATTATAATGAAAAATGATTAGGTAATGAATATAATGGCACCCGATTAAAAATAATTCATAAATATATAAGGAGAAAACATGTTCAGCCGACGTGAGCATCACCACCATCATCATCATGGCTAGCAAGGCCATTATCGTAGTCGTCAAGCAGACACAGGTGCCTTTCTAATGTTTGCGGGTCTTTTGCTTGGCTCACCATTTCTTTTCATACTTGGGTATTTTGAATATATGACGGCTCCAATGCTTGTCGCTGCAAGCACTACAACATTCTTAGGGCTATCAACTTTAAGCCTTAGTGGTCTAATCGTTTATGGTTCCATTGGTGTTGCCTATATGTTCTCTGGAGCAAGAGAATGTTACAACAGCGATCAGGGTCCATTAGATCTTTTAAAATCACGTATTACTAACAATGGCTTAGTTAGTACTATTGGTGCAATTCTTTGGTCACCATTCTTATTTGTTGGTGGAGTTGCTGGAGCAACAGCTAAGGCCGTAGCTAATACATTTAGTTCTAAACCTTCTACCAAAGGTACCGATTCTAGTTCGGATACAGCTTCTTTAGATGATGAAGAGTCAGATGAAGAAAGTGATTTATTAGCTTCAACTCACTCTAGTCAGCATGAGCATAGTTCAGATGAAGAGGAAACTTTTGAATCTCCTCAATCTCCTCTACCCCATTCTGATGAAGAAACGAAGAAAGACGCTCACAAGACACATTCAGGAGAATCAGTAGTACCAACTACGGACTTCCGTTTGCCACTAAGCAAAAGCCAAGAGATCCTCCCATCTTACAGCAAAATGTCATTAGGGCTCGATGTAAAACCATCTGAACCTCGAGATGATTCGCGTCTTGATAGTATGCCAGTGGTAGGTACTAATCCTTTACGTCAGTCTCAACACGATGCGACAGTGCAAGAACTGGAGCAACAACCAGAATCTCCTGGATTAAAATAGTAATTCCTCAATTTCTCAGCGTGGAAATTTTTTCTACGCTGAGCCTCTTCAAGATCTTAATGTGGACAACAAACGTCCGGGATGAAGTAGTAAGTCAATCGCATCGAAAATATTCGTTACCACAATATCAGCAGCTACCATAGCCTCTTTTGCAGCTCCTTCTGGTCCCAATATAATGATCCCTATCGCCGATTCTTCCACTATTTGCTGATCATTTCTGCCATTGCCTATAGAAATAGTGGTTTTCAGGTTTAACTTTTGTAAGTAATCCTGCTTCGCCAAACCCTGCTCTAATTGTGGTGTGATGAACACCGAACAAGGTATTCCTTTTAACTCATTTTTCGCTGTGCCTAAACTGTCACCCGTCACAACATGAATATTAATTTTTTCAGATAATGCTATAAGCTGCTCTGCGACACCTTTGATTAAAATACCATCAATAGCCAAGGTCCCGTTATAATCAAAGATAACGTCAGTAAGCGTTAAATCCTTAAAGCCTAAGATGTTCACGTTTATCATGAATAATCCTTTATTGTTTACACATCTATAAGCTTAATTGGTTTTTGCTAATTCGCCATCCAAAATACATTATGCTGGATTAAAAATCGCTGACAGAGTAAAGGAGTGTGCTCTATCAAATGATGAAAATAAGCCTTGGTAAATTGTTGATTACAAACAGGGCAAGTACAGGCCGAGTCAATTATCTCAAATTGCATCTCTGTAGCTTTGCTAGTTAAATCAATCTCACCCTCTTGGCTGTAAACCCTGCCATGAAAGGCTGCGTTTACTGGCTCATCCGTTTCAATGAACTCAACACCTTGGGCGCGCAGATGGTGTATTGATTCCGCATTAAAATTACCCATTACGTAACGCGGCAAATGTGCCCATTTTGTTAATAAAGACTCATTAGCCTCATTGAAATAGATACCATGTTCTTGAGTTGGCTGGTATTGATTCAACTCCTCCTCATTGAAAAAGGGCATAATAGATTCATTCAAAATCGTCCAAATTTGCGGGCAATCTTGAAGAATTTTTTTAGGAAGAATTACGGCGTTGGGATTTAAATGCTGAATGAGCTCCACTAACTCCACTGCCGTTACTTTGGTTTTAGAACCATCAAAAGGTGATTTAAGAAGATAAGCTCCTTCCCGATTTGCTTTTAGTGAACTGGCATTTAAGATAATCGCACCAGACCAACCTAAATATTTGGACAAAGAGGGGATATTTTTTAGCAATGCAATACCTGGTTTATAGAGTAAAAACTCTAAAGAGAACGATAAAGTATTTACTTTTGTTTCCTGCCAATTCTCAGCAGTTAAACATAAACCTGCCTCTGAAGTGCCAACTGGTATGTAATTTTGTGTTGCTGCCAACATTCACTATCTCCCTTTAGAGCAATAAACTGGTATCACCATAACTAAAAAATCGATAACCATTTGCAATTGCCTCTTGATAAAGGGCCATTGCTTCTTTATGACCGATAAATGCAGAAACTAACATTAATAAAGTAGATTCAGGTAAGTGAAAATTGGTCATTAAACCATCGCACACCTTAAACTCATATCCTGGATAAATGAAAATATCGGTATCTCTACTGCACGGAGCAAGTGTCCCATGTTGTGCCGCACTTTCTAAACTACGCAATGCCGTGGTGCCAACTGCAATCACACGATTGCCTGCAGCTTTAGTCGCCTCCACTGCCGCACAAAGTTCGGGAGTAATTGTAAAATGCTCGCTATGCATTTTATGTTCTTTAATATCATCACAACGCACAGGCCTAAAAGTGCCCGCCCCAACATGCAAGGTAACATAAGCGACCTGCACACCACGAGCCTGCAAACTACTTATGACTGCCTCATCAAAATGCAATCCTGCTGTAGGTGCTGCAACGGACCCCTCAAACTGGGCGTATATAGTTTGATAGCGATCCTCGTCTAAGACCTCATCGCTGCGCGTAATGTACGGGGGTAGAGGAATATGTCCTACTCCGTGTAATAACGCCAATACATCCATATTGGCTTTACAAACAAATAAATCATCATTTCGATCGATTACTTCAAGCTGACGTTCTTGGTCCAAATAAATTACAGCGCCAGGCTTTAGGGCTTTACTGGCTTTAATATGAGCAAGAAAGGTAAATTCACCAGTAATCCGTTCGACCAGTAACTCAACTTTACCGCCCGTCGCTTTCTGCCCATAAAGACGTGCCGGAATAACTTTGGAGTTATTCATTACTAAAAGATCACCAGGCTTAAGAAAATCAGCAATCGCTTTAAATTGGTGATGACCGTACTCACCACTTTGACGGCTATATGTTAATAGCCGAGAATCACTGCGATTAGCTAAGGGATATTGAGCAATAAGCTCTGGTGGTAAATCAAAGTAGAAGTCCTGCTTATTCATGGTGCAACCTGAAAATAAATTGGCGCCATTATACACTGAATGTAAGTTGAAGTGGAGTCCCAGACTTGTAGCCCGTATTAGACAAAGTCTTAATACGGGCCACGCTTTTCTTAGATGTTTACCAAAATTGCATCAAATTCTGGATCCTGCAGTTTGGCCATCGCTTTTTCCAGGGCTGGAATCTTTAAACTCAAGTTCCCTTCCTTATTAATCCACCGCAATTCAGAAAGCACTTCGCGAACATCGCTTCCTCCCTTAGTAAAGGCTTGCTGCAAAATCTCATCAAGTGTTGCACTTTGATATGAGAAGCTTGCTTTTTTATGCCCAAAAAAACCTGAGTGCGATTTTGCTAATTTATCTGCATAACGGGTACAAAAGGCTTTTTGTAATTGAGAAGAAGAAATATCCATGGGCTCGTTAACTCTCTTACTCTCTGGTTCGCTAAAGGCAAATTGTGGATTATATTTTTTATAAAATTCATTGCCTAATAATGCATGCACATCCGCGGTTGGGTGAATGTCATCCCAAAATGCATACCCTTTAGCTGGGGCTGTTTTATTAGGTAAAATCCTAAAATCTGGCGAAGTTGTAAAGGGCTGTTTTAACTTGGTAGGGTCTATGCCATATTCTTCCGGATTATTATAGGCCTTAACAAAAACGCTATTGATATCAAAAACATCAAAATAACAATGAGGGAACATGGTCTTAAGTTTTTCACAGGCTTTAACAAGTTCCTGATTGAAATAATCAACACATTGATGTGCATTATCACGGGCCTTTTCGCCTGAGCTACCTGTCTTATTTTGAAAACGGGGTGTTAATGAGAGATCCGGTAAGTTAAATAATACAAAGTTGCGATATCCCTTTTGCAAAAGGACTTCAACATTTTTGACGCGCTCTTTAATTGCCCTATCTACTTCCGCAATTGAAGGCTCCGCATTCACGGTGATTAAGTCATTCGCTCCAGACCACTCAATAATTAAAGTTTGTTCTTTTTGCTGTTCAGTTACCTGATGTTCTTCATCATAGGCTAAAAGCTTTTCACGCTTTTTCTCTAAAGTGGATAAAATGATACGGCTGAAAAAACGGGTAATACTGCTGCTTGGTTGCCAAGCATAGTTATAGGCGCTTAGACCTCCCTCATCATATGAACGAATAAAATCACGCCCTTCAAATGTTACATAAAGATCATTATCCAGATTGTAATCATAACGAAGGCTATCGATTACACCCTTTTCTTTGGCAATAATTGCATCAGAAAGATCATCATTGCTATAACCATACTTTTCTTTAAGATCTTTAATTAAAAAATCATTAGCAAAAAATGCACTAATTACATCTGCCCAAACGTAACCATTGGTAAACCGTCCCTTGGGAGATGTTCCTCTCAAACCAGCAAACCATGCCATAGGAATACAACCTAATATCTCCGCTTTGTCTGCTGTTCCCCGGTCGCTTAAACTGTCTCCCATCATTACGATATGCGAAATCTTTTTCTGCTTCATAATTGTCGTCCTTAATTATAGGGAATACGAGCTCACTGAATAAGGTGCAAAACGCTTATAGTGACCAACTGCATCCAGATTTGCGGCGAACCCAGGTTTTATAAAATGATCTAAAATGAATAACACTTGGATTTAATATGGTTTACGAATTATGAGTATGCAAGGAACTAGGCGGATATTTTTTTTATAAAGTGCTGTATTATTAAGATGTTATATGCAAAATAAGAACACAATGTTAAATATTTACTACATTGATTCCTTTCCTTTCAAAATACACTGAAGGTCTATTGATTTTTTTAAACGTATTGATAGCCTATGCCCCTTCCCAACTATGGAATTGGGAATCATGGAACTATCAGCATTTTATTTGCTGGTGGAGCAAACTAACACTTAATGGAAAAAAGGAACATATATGAAATTCTTCAAACACAGTCTCTTAATTGGTTTCATTGCATTTAACGTTCAGCTACATGACGGTGAGTACATGTATAAAAGTAATTGCCGAGTTTCCATCATCTAGGTCTTTTTGAACAATGTCTTGATAAACAGTTGGCTTTTTATGACGGAAAGCTAAATGGCTTGTATTAAGTTTTGGTGATAATAAGGGCCTTGAGCAATCAGAATTACTATGGATTAAATTTAAAGAAACTGATTGCCGTTATATGTCTCGCGCTGCACAAGATGCAGTGCGCGCACGTCTGGTTTTTAAAGCATGCGTTCTTGAAAAAACTAAAATTCGTATTAATGAATTAAAAAACTCGGTTTCATATGATGGATGGTTTAAGACCGTTTAATCGCAAGGACTTTTATATGATTGTAGATGGTACTGAGCATCGCAAAGCTCGATGATAGGGGTTGGAATCTCACCCATGTTGGTCTTCGCGATGCTCAGCGCCAACCTACTTTAGAAGTAACCTGGTTGCTTGCAACCAGACTACGTCTCGAACTAACGCGTTGGATTTAATTCGAAGAGGCCATCCTCTTGCTTTTGTTGTTCTTCGGTTTGACCTTTAATCAACACGAGAAATGGAATGAATGCTAAAGCGAAAGCAATAGAAAGCTGATAAAGCCCTATCCAGCCAATGGCCATTTGAATCGATGCAGCCACTGGGCCTGAAATAATACGGGGAATTGTTGATAAAGCTACCAATATAGAAAATTGTGTTCCCGTATATTGCTTATTCACTAATCGCATAAATAAAGCAACTAATGCAGTAGATCCCATGCCTGCAGCAAAATTATCAAAAAAGACCGCTACTGATAATAGCACTACGTTTTTACCAACCATCGCTAAAACTACAAACAAAACATTGGTCAAAGCTTGTAATAAACCAAAAACAAATAAAGAACGATACAAAGAGCAGCGGGTTAATATAAGGCCTGCAAGTAAGCCACCTAATAAAATGGAACCAACCCCTAACATCTTATTAATATAACCAATAGTATCTAAAGAAAACCCTAAGCCCTGAATCAAAAACGGCATAACAATACCACTAGTCGTTGTGGTAAACGCTTCACCCAACTTGTAACAAAAAACGAAACATAAAAGATAAATGATGCCGGGACGAGTTAGTAATTCTTTAACGGGGGCAATAAACGATTGTGTAAAAGGAATTTTCTCTTTCGGTGTAGTACTGGGCTCCTTACTGAATAATACAGCCAACATACCAATGCTCATCAATAATCCCATAAAGCGGTACGTGAAAGCCCACCCTAATTTTTGCGCCATAACCAAGGCCAAACCACCAGAAATTAATAAGGCTAGCCGATAACCAAACACCGCTAAAGATGCCCCTAAGGCATGTTCGGACACGGGCAAATATTCAGCTCTATGGGCATCAATTGCAACGTCTTGTGTTGCCGAAAAACACGCGAGAATAAACGCTAAAACAGCTAAAAGCTTTGGGTACTGCTCTGGAGTAAACCAAGCCATTAGATTAAATCCCACCAGCAAGAAACATTGCATGGTTAGGATCCAGCTTCTTCTTTTTCCTATGGAAAATAGAGAATACCGATCTAAAATCGGGCCCCAAAAAATGCGATATGCGTAGGGCAAACTAATTAAGCTTAATGTTCCAGTGACAAACACCGACATCCCATCGGATGCATACCAGGCTTGCAAAGTACTGCTGATTAATGCCATGGGCAAACCAGAAGAAAAACCTAGAATGAAAATGATCAACAGGCGCATGTTCATTATTCAAATCACTTGAAGCATAAATAAGAAGAGAGGGCTCACCCTGGGCAGAAAGTCCAGGGTAGACAAGGATATTAAGCTTCTGCTTTTTTAACAGAGATCAAATGAATTTTGAAAATCAAAGTCTCATTAGGACCAATAGGACCACCAACACTACGTGGACCGTAAGCTAGATCAGCAGGAACAAAAACTTCCCAAGTAGAACCAGCAGGCATTAATTGTAATGCTTCAGTCCAGCCTGGAATAACTTGTGATACTTGGAATGTAGCTGGTTTACCAGTCTTTTGAGTGCTATCAAATACAGTACCGTCGATCAAAGTACCAGTGTAATCAACAGTTACAGTATCTGCTTTTCCTGGCTTAGCACCAGTACCGGCTTCAAGAATTTTATATTGCAAGCCGCTTGGTAATACTACTACACCAGTTTTTGCTTTATTAGAACTTAAAAACGCTTCGCCTTTAGATTTGTTTTCTTCAGCTTTTTTATTAAATTCTGCGCTACGCTTAGCCATTAAATCTTTTTGAAATTTGTTTAAAACATCTTTCATTTGTTGTTCAGTTAAAATCAATTGAGCGCCAGACATTCCATCTTGCATTCCTTTGGCTAATGCTTCAGTATTGATATCGATGCCTTGACCTTTAAAATTTTTCCCTAAATCTGCACCAATACTGTAAGACAATTTGTCTTTGTCTGTAACTAATGCATCAGCAGCCATTGCAGTAGACATTGCAAGCCCTAAAACGGCTGCAGTGACCAATCTCATCTTCATAAAGAATCCCCTTGTAGTCTTTTGCTTATAGTACATATCTTTTCCACTAATTGAAAAGATATAAAACCTTGAAAAAATCCTCGTTTATTCTGCCTAAAAACACATTAAATTACCAGTAATATATAATTTAATTAGAAATAGACAAAGAGATAAGATCCTTCTACACTTGCCTCTAATTAAAACAAGAGTAGAAAACTCATGAACATTAGTGTATTTGATTTATTTTCTATTGGCATTGGCCCCTCAAGTTCGCATACGGTAGGTCCTATGCTTGCTGCGAATGCGTTTTTAGCTTTACTGGAAGAAAAGGAATTAATCAATACTATTCAAAGAGTTAAAATCGAGCTCTATGGCTCGCTTGCCTTAACTGGAAAAGGACATGGCACCGATAAAGCCATTTTAAATGGTTTAGAAAATAAAGCTCCAGAAACCGTAGTACCTGAGTCCATGGTGCCACGTATGCATGAAATTCTTAGCACTCATACACTGAATCTGGCAGACAAGAAAAAAATTCCATTTAATGAGCAAACTGATTTTCTATTTCTGCAAAAAGAACTTTTACCCCTGCATACCAATGGTTTACGTTTTTCTGCTTTTGATGCTCAAAATAATTTATCAATTGCTCAAGTTTATTATTCAATTGGTGGCGGGTTTATTACTACTGAGGAAGATTTTCATAAAGCAACAGAAGATGCAAATCCACCTCCCTACCCTTTTTCTACGGCCACTGAATTATTAAACTTATGTAATGACAATAAGTTAAGCATTGCTGAACTCATGCTCCAAAATGAACTAACTTGGCGTAGTACTGACGAAATTCACCGAGGAATTTTAGCTATTGCCAAGGTAATGGATGAGTGTATTGCAAATGGGTGTCAGCATGATGGCATTCTACCCGGTGGCCTCAACTTAAAAAGACGCGCTCCAGGGCTTTATAAAAAATTAATGGAGCAACAAGGAGTTAAGAGTGTATTCGAAAATTCGGATATCATGAACCAGCTTAATTTATATGCAATGGCAGTTAATGAAGAAAATGCCGCCGGTGGACGTATTGTTACCGCCCCAACTAATGGTGCGGCCGGCATTATTCCTGCTGTATTAAAGTATTGCCAACAAGCACATGATCGCATGAGTAATGAAGATGTCTATACTTATTTCCTTACCGCAGCAGCCATTGGCATATTGTATAAGAAAGGCGCTTCAATTTCGGGTGCAGAAGTTGGTTGCCAGGGTGAAGTAGGAGTTGCCTCTTCGATGGCAGCTGCAGGACTTACTGCTGTGCTAGGTGGAACCGTAGCTCAAGTTGAAAATGCGGCGGAAATTGCCATGGAACATCATTTGGGCATGACCTGTGATCCAGTTTTAGGACTAGTGCAAATACCTTGTATTGAGCGTAATGCTATGGGTTCAGTAAAAGCGGTTAATGCCACACGTATGGCTTTGATTGGAGATGGGCAACATCATATCTCTCTAGATAAAGTAATAAAAACGATGAAGCAAACTGGAATGGATATGCAAAGCATCTATAAAGAAACATCTATGGGTGGTTTGGCTGTTAATTTACCGGAATGTTGAGGTCAAAGCCGACTGCGGCGCTACTTGATTTTTACCGACCTGATTGCTAGCAGTATCTTATACATATTTCTGCGGACACTCCACCGTCAAGAATTATATTTATAGGTTGTATGTTGGCCCTCATGGCCCAACATACAAGTGGACGAAATATCAACGTGTAAAGCCTCACTACAGTAGTTGCGAACACTCGAGCTACAGTGCATCTATCCCCTGCATTTGAGCAATGAATATGGGTGCCTCCACTGCGTCAGAACCTAAGTGCCTGATGTTTTCTGCATTTTGTAAAATAGCACCATACACCTTTTGCAAACGACACAAATGCCAGCTAGGGAAAAATCCTATTCGTAAATGAGAGTTCGTCGTTGCCACCATTTCACTTTTTAAACACTCGTATAAAGCCTGGAAACGTTCTCCTTTAGATCCTTCTTGCTGATTTAATTGTGCAATCTGCTGTTGGAGACGTGTAATTGACTCTTTGCGATCCTGATGATGTGTTCCCTGCTCTAAATAGCTAGCACTTTCTTTTTCAATCTGATTTTTTAAAAGCGTGTATTTCATGGCATCTAAGCTTAATGAGCTATCAGTCCAATCCTTTTTGCCAATAACTGATACCAACTTTTCAAACTCATGCAAAATGGGTGTAAATGGAGCATGTGAACGTGAAGAACAATACAATCCAAGACAGTTAAACTCACGCGACTGTCCTAAATAATTCTGCTCTGTTTTAATAAGCTGCACTAATGAAGCATAGCGCTGCCCACTATCATCACTGCTAATTTGGTCTATTTTTTGCAAAAATTGAGTTAAAGCCTCATTATCTCTTGTTACAAATGATTTGGCTTCTTGCTCAATGCGTTCTTTTAATAGCAAATAATGGAACGTATCAATAGCACTTTCCTCAATTTTCTTTTTAACTTCAGCGATTTTTTGCTCAAAACCTGTTTTTTGTTGTCTTAACTTTAAAATACACTTGGCTGTACTTTGAGTAATGTACTCCGCTGTATCATAGTCTGGAGGAATTTTTTTATTCAGTATAGTAAAAACATTATCCAGTGTTTTCTGCTGCTTTAAAAAATCACTCCATTTTTTTTCCCAAGAAAAACTCGTGCTATTTCTCTCTTGAGAACACTGCTCTAATCGTTTGCCAGCCTCCTTGTATTGCTGTAAAAGAATACAGATCTCCTGTTGAAGCAGCTCATTTAATTTTCCAGATCCTTGTTGTTTAAAAAGCACTAATTTGGTTCGGTGGGCTTCAAGATTTCGTCGCATACTCTCTATAGACTCGTAGTTAGTAGCTCCAAATGTTTGATTTTTTAATTCACTCTCCACAATGATTTTGGCAATACCATTTAATTGCCGCAACCACTCTAATTTACCGCCAATATGCTTATTTAATGAGCTCTGCTCACTGATTAGATGAAGTGCATCTGTATCCTTAGTCCGCGCCATCTCATTTAGAACTAAGCATTCATTAAGATGAATAAGGTCACGAATATTTATTCGTACCCATGCTTTATAATAATCAATTTGCTCCTTGACTTGTCTCATAGCACTGCCAAGCTCTTCCCACTGTTGAGCTGCATTATTCGCTATAGAGATGCCTTTAAATCGCTTAAGTTGTAGCTCTTTAATTTGGGTAATGAGCCCATTAATCTTTTCTGCCTTCGTAGCGAATTCGATTAGCGGACCGATGCGTACCGATATATTTTCATGGTTCGCTAACAACTCATTTGCCGCAATAAGCAAAGGGACCACTTTTACACAAATATCTTCCCAAAATTTTCCAATCACTGTATGTAATTTTTCTTGGGCTTTATATTGTTTGCTGTCTCCCACATATCCACCCAGATGCACTGCGATCGTTTCTTCTGTAATATATGGTGGTTCTATCTTCACGATAGGCAGCATTTCGTTGAGCTCAGTGTCAAACTCATTGATTGCTTCATATAAACTTGTAAAAATGCCCTCCTGTGTTATCTCTGAATTGCTAACCTGATGTAATAAGTTTTCTAATGACTTCAATCTATTCTTATAATTAAAACCAATAAAACGCTGATAATAGAGAAGCAGATTTTGCGCATCATTAAAGGACTTTAATAAAGGGTGAGTCGCTACCTCTTCAAAAGATACATCACAAAGTTCTTGTAATCTTTTATTACATCCATCGTATGCGGCCTGTATTTTATCTTTATTCAATAAGTCAAAATCAGACAATCCAAGCAAAAATAAGGCTTTCTTTATCGGCTGGTTCGCAAATTCTGTCTGTATTAACTGTTGCCGCTCCGACTCGAAAGTAGCAGCCATATTTTTCCCACTAACTTCCCAAGCCCAAATAATTACTCGGGTTGAGTTAAATTTTTTATCTACTGCAGGAGGGGTTAAAAATCTATTACAATGTTCAAATGACAGAGGATCAGCTAATAAACCCTTTTCATTAAATAACAGTGTTAATTGCTCATAAGCTGCTTTTTTTATTGATACATCATCAGCGTATACAGCGACTAAGGCCAAGCAAATGCCCACTTTATAGGCTAACTTTTTATCTACGTTACTATTCGCTTCAGCCAGTAAGACCTGAGCATGTTTCAATAAGGCATCGGTATCAAAATGGGTAATTACTTCTTGAGCGTTTAAGGTAATAAAGCGGCTAATATTTTTATAATCGTCTTCCAAGCCCCCATTTAATGTCCCACTGAAATAAATGATGTAAGCAAAATACCTGTTATAACAATTACTTTTTAAACTGGCGTTGAGGTCTGGAAAGTCTTCAGGTTTTGCCCAGGGATTTTCTGCTTGTAACAAAATTGCTGTAATCAATGAATCATTCATTTTATTAAGCCTCAGAGATTATAAATACCAGGTCCATTGACATTCGAGCTCTTGAGTAAACTGCGGATTGGCTCGGCCCGTTACAGCGCTACGGCCTCACCTACTCTAAGCGTAATAAAAAATATATCACTCAGATGTATAAGGGTCAATCATAATGGTCATCTTCAGTCTGCTGTATTTTTAAAGACCAAGCAAGAGAGGCATTATGATTAAAAAAGACATCACTGATGGCATAATTAACTATAGCGGCGAGCTCATCATTGATATAAAGTAAAGGAATACGCCCACGTTGCCACGGCGGTATTTGCCACTCCTGAAATAGTTTTTTTAATTGCTTGGTTTGGCCATGTAAAAAGAATGTTTCCCCTCCTTGTCGAAAACGAATTGCTATTTTAGCTTTCGGAGGTACCACTAAGCCTTGTTTGGCTGGCTCTGCGCTCACACAAAGCCCCCCTACTCCTAACATTAATGGAGAGGGAAACCCCACCCACTCGCTGTAATTTGGCAAAATTCTTGTATTTTTTTTATCAAGATAGAGATGCTGCTGATAACGGCGCACCACCACCTCATCCCAAGTAACTTGCGGTACCGCATCAATTCGCGCAAAAATAAGCTCATCAATCATTCGATGCAATAAAACAGTCGAGGGTGCTTGTATTTGTCTTTTCTTTAGCCATGTTCTGAGAACATTAGCAATACGTGCAAAATCTAATTGGATAAGTGGTGTGATGCATAAGGAGTTACTTGCAACAGAAAGTTCAGGGCAATCCTGTAAGGCCAATGCATCTAAGTTACTTTTAGCCTGCTGACAATGCAAAGCGGTGCGTGCAATAGTGCCCACAGCTCCCGGCCATTTTTCTGCGAGTACGGGCAGAATTTGTTGGCGTAAATAATTACGCGAATAACTAATGTCCTGATTGCTTTCATCGTCAATCCAAGACAATTGTTGCGACCTGGCATACTGCTCCAATTGAGCTCGGGAAGTATTTAAGCAGGGTCTGGCTATTGCTCCACGTCCCAAAGTGCCTAATTCAGTCATTGCAGCCAAACCGTCAACTCCTGCACCACGGAGTAATTGCAAAAGCACTGTTTCCGCTTGATCATCTTGATGATGGCCTAAAACCAAGCAATCCTTTTCTGTTAATAACGCAGAAAATACCGCATATCGAGCTACTCGTGCTCCTTCCTCAATATTTGCGCTACGATCAAATTGAACTGCCTCAGTAACAAAATTAATACCTAAATAGCGACAGAATTGTTCACAGTGCTGTTGCCAAGATATGGCATTAGGGCTTATTCCATGATTAATGTGTACCGCAAGTAATTTCGCGTGTAGAAAAGAATGTGTAGCAAGTGCGTGTAACAGTACAGTTGAATCAAGCCCGCCACTGAAGCCTATAACTAATTTGTCAAATTGCTCAAGACGAACAAGCCAATCAGCATTTAATAATTGAGTTAGGGGACGATTCATTGAACTACCGTTAAATAATATTAGATTGGTCTATAGCGTATGAGGTTCGTATGTTTGCCATTGCGAGCGCAGCAATCCAGTACTAAGTACTAACGAGGCATCAATTATGAATTGCTGCGCTCGCAATGACAAGAAGAGCTTTAAAGGTCAATATTCTTTTAACTCACAGCTCCCATAGCCATAAATTTTTGATACCTTTTTTCAATAAGTTTATCTATAGGCATTTTCTTTAATGCTTGTAACTCAGTTACCAAGATTTCTTTTAGGCTTGCGGACATTTCATCTACATTGCGATGAGCGCCACCTAATGGCTCAGGAACAACTCCATCAACCAATAGATTTTCATTGATTTTATCTGCAGTAATGCGCATTGCCCGAGCAGCATCAGGGGCTTTTGCCGCATCTTTCCAAAGAATGGATGCACAGCCTTCTGGAGAAATAACCGAGTAGATACCAAATTGCAGCATAAGGACCTTATCACCGACTCCAATAGCTAAAGCACCGCCCGAACCTGCTTCACCAGTAACGATACAGATAATTGGTGTCTTTAATCGTGACATTACAAATAAATTGCGCGCGATTGCTTCAGACTGATTACGCTCTTCCGCCCCAATTCCAGGATAAGCACCTGCGGTATCGATGAAAGTAATCACCGGTAATTGAAATTTTTCCGCCATATACATCAAACGCAATGCTTTTCTGTACTCTTCAGGACGTGCCATACCAAAGTTACGATATACTTTTTCTTTAGTACGCTTTCCTTTTTGATGTCCGAGTACCATCACAGGCTCACCATTTAAACGCGCTAAACCACCAATAATCGCGGGGGCTGCAGAGTGGCTACGATCACCATGCAACTCTTGGAAATCAGTAAATATACGCTCAATGTAATCTGTTGTTTGAGGACGCAAAGGATGGCGAGCCATTTGAGCAATTTGCCAAGGCTCTAAGTTAGAAAAAACTTGTGCGGTTAATTCAGAACATTTAACTTCAAGACGAGCTATTTCTTCGCTTAAGTTAACCTCATTGTCGTTACCTACCATCCGTAGTGCTTCAATTTTCTGATTCAACTCTTCAATTGGTTGTTCAAAGTCCAAAAATTGTCGGCTCATTCAATACTCTTTGGTAAATTAAAATGTCATGGTATATGATAACCTATAATTACTAATTGATGCCAGATTCGACAAAAATATGATTACTACAGGGTTTGCTGACTTAGATACGGATAATTGCATTTTACATGAAAACCGAATTGACCTTTGGCAGTTTTCATTAGCCGAGGACTTACCTAATGCAGCACAAATATTAAATGAAGAAGAGCAAGCACGAGCTGCGCGCTTTTATTTCAGCAAGCACCAAAGACGTTTCTCTACTGGCCGAGTAACATTAAGAATTATTTTAGCCCGTTACTTGAACACGAGCCCTGAGCGCTTAGAGTTCTCATATAACTTTCATGGTAAACCCAAGGTGGTCAACTCTGCGCGCTTGCAATTTAATCTTAGTCATACTGCAGATTTAGCACTACTTGCAGTGGGAAAAGGCTTCCCCATGGGCATTGATGTTGAAAAATATTCTGCTCGCCCCTATGAGGGAATTGCGAAAAATGCATTTTCTGCTCAAGAACTAGCCGAATTTAGTAAAGTGCCCCGCTCACTAAAACCGGCTGTATTCTTTCATATCTGGTCGCAAAAGGAAGCATTTATTAAAGCCTGTGGATTAGGGCTTGCATACCCAACCAAAGATTTTAACGTGCCCACTTCCATCCCCACTCAGCAACTGGTAGATGACCCCTTAAATAATATGACTTGGCAATTACGTTCATTCATGCCTGAGATAGGTTATAGTGCTGCCCTATGCTATCACCCCACAGTTAGAGAAATCAGGCACGGAATAATTCAGATACAACCCGATACTACCACCCTGAGATTTTAGTTGTATGATGCAGTTTAATTCGACACAAAACACCTTGTTGTCTATTTTAGGCGACGGCGCGTGTCACAGTGGTTCAGCCCTAGGGCAAGCCTTAGGTGTTACCCGCTCAGCTATTTGGAAGCAAATTAATCAACTTATTGACTTCGGTATTCCCATCAAGAGTATACCGCAACAAGGCTATCAGCTTCCGAATCGACTTATTTTGCTAAACGAACAACTCATTAGTGAGCATCTACAAGCACAACAACTTGCTAATCCGTTTAAGATGCATTTATTTACATCCATTGACTCCACGAATCGCTTTTTAAAAGACTTAGCGCCAAGCGATCAACTTGAACTATGTTGTGCAGAAATTCAAAGCCAAGGTAGAGGCCGTTTTGGAAGACAATGGCACTCTCCTTTTGGCGAAAATATTTATTGCTCTAGTCGTTGGAATCTGAACTATGACCTAAGCAAACTCTCAGGTTTAAGCCTAGTCACCAGCCTTGCGGTACTAAACACTTTAAATGAGTTTAACTTAGCAAACGATGTAAAAATTAAATGGCCGAATGATATTTATTGGGCTGATAAAAAACTATGTGGTAGTTTAATTGAAATTTTGGCTGAATCGAATGGAAATGCCCAAGTTATTATTGGCATTGGCTTGAACGTTAATACCGATACAGAAAAACACCCTCTTCCTGATAAACCCTGGTGTTCTCTCTATGAAATGACCCAGCGTTATTTTGACCGCAACCTATTAATTGCCGGACTCATTAAGAATCTAGAGCACTATCTAAACAAATTTATCCAAACCGACTTAAATGCCTTTATGGATGAATGGAACCGATTCGATTACCTGGCTGATAAATACATTCATATTACCCAAGCACAGGGGGTTTTGAGCGGTAAAGCTTGTGGAATTAATTCTATGGGACAACTCATATTAGAGGACGAATTTGGTGTAAGGCATCTGCTTTCATCAGGAGATACTACGCTACAAAGAAAGGAATGAAGAAACAAATTAAGGTTCGTCCCGAGCGTTTTTAGGCGCTCGGAACTGGATGACTGCGAGGAAATCGATTTATACTGTTGTTTCAGAATCGTCTGATTGTTTTTCTTGTTGTATACGTAAATAAATTTCTTCGCGGTGTACAGATACATCTTTTGGCGCATTGATACCCAAACGAACTTGGTTACCTTTTACGCCTAAAACAGTAATATTAACGTCATCACCGATAATAAGTGTTTCGCCAATGCGACGAGTCAAAATTAACATAACAAAATCTCCCTAACAAAGTAGTCGCTCGCTTCTCCATAGTACATCCATGGTTGTTCTTTGCAACTACAAGATAACTAAAAACAAAGCAATATTTAATTCACGGGTATTATTGTACACCTTTATTATTAACAAAGTATTAAGGAAAGCTTTAATCCATCTTACTTTATAAATAGAAAATTGGAATTTTTCAATAAATTCAAGAGCTAAACTCAGAACAAAACATAGGAAAAATTTTTTCAATTAAACAATAAACAAGTACAACAAGGCCTATCTGGAGTAATATAACATAAAAGGGTATAAAGATGTCCATAGTAAGTAGAATAACTAAAATAAAAAAAGAACTATTTAAAACTAACTGCCCTAATAAGATAACGGGGACAGTAATACCTGATTGCCGTAATCGTTGATAGGCATGTTTTCTATGCGGCATTGACCATTTTTCTTTGCGAATCATGCGACGGATCAGCGTCAATGTGGCATCAAAAAGAAAGATGCTATTTAGCATAAACCAAAACAAAATTGGAATTTGAAATTTTTGCTGTCCAATAAGTGCAATACAGAAACTGATTAACCCTAAAGTAGCGCTACCAACATCGCCCATAAATAACTTAGCTGGTGGGAAGTTAAACATCAAAAAGCCAACCAATCCTGCAGCTAGAATTAAGCAGAATCCCTGATAAAATGAGGCTCCATGCAGTGCAAACAAAACGGCATAAGAAACACATAAAAATAAAGCTTGAGAGGCACAAAAGCCATCAAGACCGTCCATAAAATTAAAATGATTAATTGACCAAAGGACTAGTACGAAAATCAAGGGAATTATAAGGAACGAATAGGAAATTGTAAAAAAGCCAAAATCCAATTGTTCCGGTTTCATAAACCATGCCACAAGGCATGCAGCAATGCATTGAACCAAAAAGCGCGGCTTTACTGACAAATTAAATAAATCATCGCCAAAACTCACCGCAGCAACCATTAGAATGCTCAGCATAAAAATCAATTCTTCATGAAATGGGGTTTGGGTCAAATAACAAAGAACAGGGATTGATATGAGTGACAACCCAATAAAGATTATCCCCCCTCCTCTAACTGTAGGTTTAGAATGCATGGAGCGATTATTAGGCTTGTCCATTAGACGAGTACCCTGAGCTACATGACAAAATACTCGCGTTAAAATTATTGAACACGCTAAAAAAAAGAGACTAAGAGCCGAATTCACATTGATACCATTTTACAGTTTCTTTTAACCCCTCAGTAGCAGTCACTGGAGGAACCCAATTCAATTGCGATTTTATTTTATTGTTATTTACTTCTAAGCAGCCAAATAAACGCGTGTTAATATTTTTCTTACCAAGCAATGCAAATGAAAACGACATTAAACTCACAGGAACAGGTATTAATCTTGACCTCTTGCCCATTGCTTTACCGATAGTGCCCATCATTTGGGTTAAAGATAACGAATCATCATCTGCTACTAAATAAGTTTGGTTCACAGCATTAGGATGGGTGGCTACAGTACATAATGCAGAAATCAAATTTTCTATATAAACCAAACTGCGACTGTTTTTCACCCGACCAAAAGGCAATGGCAGCCCTTTGCGTATCAAGTGTAACATTTTTAAAAAATTGGCCTTTACTTCAGGACCATAAATTAGTGGCGGTCTAATAATAACAACTTCCAAGCCTGTATTTTGGCTAATGGCTTGTAAATATTGTTCTGCATACAGTTTGCTTTGGCCATATGGGTCTTCAGGTTGAGCAATACTCTCCTCAGTGAATGGAGTATTTTTTAAAGTGAATTCACCATTTACTTTAATGGAGCTCAAAAAAACAAAACGTTTCACATTATGTTGAGCAGCCTGATTTGCAAGGTTTCTTGTCGCAATGCTGTTAATTTTACAATAGTCATCCATTGCTGATGCAGAGGTTTCATTCATTACATGCACTCGAGCCGCAAGATGAATTACTACGTCGACATCGACAAGTGCATCACTCCAATCGGGATCATCTTCTAATTTATTAACAACAACCTGTTCGGCATTCAACCAATCCACTTTTTTGGATACGGCACAACGCACCTCATGGCCAGCAGAAATAAGCGCTGGTACTAAACGTTTGCCCACAAAGCCTGTGGCACCAGTAACTAATATCTTGGACATAATTTACCCTAACCATGAATTAATGGACTCAATAGCAACCGCACACTCTATACCACTCTCATAAATAATTACAAGAAAAATAACAATAATTTTTTCATCACACAGCAGTCGCAAAACTCCCTAATTTAGGGATATACTTACCGAAATCATTTTTAAATTTGGAATTTTGCATGTCCTTGAAGGCCATGTATAACGAAATCGCTGAGAATTATGCCACTGCTAATCGCTTCGGAGCAATTAGTCAGAGTCATCAAGTAGCCATAGAGCAGATGCAGAAGTTTTATCTGGGGATGAAGCCTCATTATAAAGTTCTTGATCTAGGGGTTGGTGATGGTGCATTTTTAAAAAAACTACAACACGCAATGCCCTTGGCTGAGTTTACTGGCATTGACGTTTCTTCAGAGATGTTGCGACGTGCAAAAGAAATACTGCCTTTAGTTACCATTGAATGCAGTGCTGCGCATGCAAGTAAATTCTTGCCCGCGCACAGCCAGGACTTAATTTTAGCTCATTTTATTAATGCTTATATTCCCATTAATATTTTGTTTAATGAAGCTAAAATGCTCACTCGAGCTAATGGCCACTTTTCAATGATCACCACAACCTACGATTCGTTTCCTGTAGCACAGCAACAATTAGCAGAGTTTATCTCACAAGATTCAATTTTAAGTAGTGTCGTTGGTCACTATTATAAATCGATCGTAAAAAATACCACGGTTGCAGCCAACAATGATGAATTAATGCAAGCCTTTAAAGAACATCAATTTGAAGTCATTGACCATCGACGCCTGGAAATTCCTATTACGCTGAATAACATTGATGAACTGGCTCTTTTCGGTATTGAAGGGACCTGGTTTTTAAATAGTTTATCCATTCGTATGTTGCCTAAAAACTTCCTACTTCAGCGACTTAAGCGTCTTTTTAGTAAAATATTCACCTTTCCCTATCATGATACCCACATAATAGATGTAGTTCTCGCAAAGAAGTGATAATCTGGATTAAGTATGTGTTCGCCGGGATGTACGTCATTGCAAACCTTGGTGACGCTCCCTAATGGATGTTCGTTAGAGCTCCGTTCTGGATTGTTTCACTGCGTTTGCAATGACGGCACTCGAGTGTACCTACGAAAATAGTAAAGGATGACGTAACCTTATTTTGCTGTTCATGATTAAATATCAAATGATGAGGTGGGAAAATGATTTCTCAAGAAGTTAAAGACTGCTTACCTGAATTAGATCTTCGACAAAAGCAAACTAATAATATCGTATTCATCACCTTTTGGAGCCAATTCTCTGTTTATGCATTGAATACCATCTTAATTCTCTTTTTAACACGCCCTCTACTGGCTAAAGGACTAGGTTATAGCCAAGCCAAAGCCTATGCCTTTATTGGTGTAGCACATGCCGCAGGTTATTTAATGCCCATGTTAGGCGGATATATGGCAGATACGATCGTTGGGGTAAGGCGCTCGATACTTCTGGGTAGCGTTATGCTGGCCTGTGCTTACTTGCTCATGATGCTCAGTGGCTATACGGTAAACACATTGGGTGATCAATTATTTATTGCTGCTTATGCTTTTATTCCTGCAACAAACTCATTATTAATGGGTACTTCTTCCAGCATGGTTTCCCATATTTATGCTGCTGATGCCATCAAAGCAAAATCAGCAATGACCTACTATTACATTGCCATTAACGTAGGAGCTCTCCTGGCTACATTAATCGCTCCTGCTTTACTAGAAAGTCGTTTTGGCCCCCTTTCCATTCTGACTATCGCCTTTATAGGAAAATCCATTGCGGCATTAAACTTCGCCAACCGCTATTTTATTTATGACAATGTGATTTGGGGGAAAGATTTATGTAAATTCTCGCGCTCAGGAGTATTTCGTCTCATCGCCTACATTGTAGTTATCTACTTACTCACGCTTTATGCGTTTTCCCATGTCTATATTGCAAGCACTTTCATTGCGGTGGGCAGTAGCATGGGTATATTGTGGTTTTTGAAAAAAACCATCAGTCTTAATGGGCCTACTCGAGACAAACAGATGATTGCTATTTTACTGGTTGTTGAGGCTATTGTTTTTTTTGTTATTTATAATCAAATGAATAGTACTCTCATTCTTTTTGCTCAAAATAACTCGGATCATAATTTATGGGGTATCACGGTTTCACCCGCTCATTATCAAATATTAAATCCTCTTTTAATTTTGGCAATCGGTAGCCAGCTTCCCCGTTTTTATAAGATGGTTCCACGATTTACGATTCCCTATCAATTTGCAGCGGGGGTTTTTCTTTCAGGGCTTGCCTTACTGGTCATGACATTTGCGGCGCATAGAGCCATAGATGGAATAATAAATGGCAATTATATCGCCCTAACTTACATTTTAATTACCATTGCCGAATTATGGGTAAGTGCCATTGGTTTAAGCATGATTGGTTTATATTGCGATCAAAAATCCATAGCATTTGCTATGGGAGTTTGGTATTTGGCAAGCTCTCTTGCTCATGCCATCTCTGGTCGACTTGCAGGCTGGGTAGCCATCCCGGTAACGATTAATTCACCGGTAGAAAGCTTGCCCTACTATAAGGATTATTATTTGGCTTTAGGGCTAAGTGCTATCGTATTAGGTGGCTTTATGTATCTCGCAGCTTATTATTTGCAAAAGCTAATGAACAAACGAGGTATTGTTATAGTATAACCTGGCATTGTCTGCTCTAGGCATTCGAGCGAATGACTCTTTCTATTACTGGAGCCTTTTACTTGCCCTAATAAACATACATTTTTGCAAAAATGAAGTATGCTAAAGCTTGTTCACCGATATCAGGCCATGAAGCAGAAAAATTACAAAATAACCACTTCTCCGTACTATCTAACTAAAGATCAATGATGAATATTAAAGACTATTTATGATACACTATGCCCACCAAACCGACTGAGAGTCCTCATTATGAATAACCCGGTTTTTTATTTGTCCACGGAAATGCTTTATCAAAAGCCTGATTTTACGAAACATGATGAAGCCATGAAGACTTATCTTCAATCACAATTCGGTGAAGAATATTTGAATGAGCAGACGCCCATTACGGAAAAATGGGACAAATTAATGGAAGCGTTTAAAACACAGGTTCCAGCAGAATATAAGCAATTGTTTGAATCGTTCCAACAAAGACGCAAGCAGGTTGCAAATAACAACCGATTTAATTTATCGCTTAAAGATGCCTTGGCGCTTTTTGAAAATTTTTATTTTTTGTATAACGGCGATAAGCCTGATTTTTGTATTTCCAAATCAACCCAAGCTAAATTTCTTGAGGAATTAAAAAGGGCAATGAGTCCCGGTGTATGCGAACCAGGTATTGCCACAGAATTGAATACGCACTTGAGAAAATACCGCTCAGATACCAATTGGATTTTAGTTGAGCTTCATGAGCAACGCTGTAACATTATTCAACGCATCGCAGATGAATACAATACCATAAATAACGTAGGTGAGTCTCTTTCCATACATACGGTCATGCATATGTTTAATTTGGCCAAAAATAAGTCACTTGGCGTCGGTAATGAAAAAGAGATCCAAGATGCATACACTTATTTAAGTAAAACTCAATCAATGACTGCATACTTTGAATCAGTATACGAAGAATATTTTTCGCAGTATGAGGCCAACGTTATAAACAATCTGGCTGAATATGCCTTATTAAGCATGCGAATGGACCCTTTAGCCGAACTCGATCTTACTGAATGGGACAACAACAACGCGCTGGTATTAACGGAGTCAGAGACGCTTAGTCTTTACCCAAAACTTGGTGAGTTTTTTGGTCTTTATTTTGCCGAAGATGACCGGCAATCTATTGTAGAGTATGACGAAACACTTTCCATATTTAAAAAGAGTGATGTTTTAGCTCAGTTAAAAAGCCTTGTTGAAGAAAAATTAAAACGGGAGAACTTCCTTGTTAATTTTAACGACTTAAATAAAGAGAATGCCGAGGGTTATGGATTACGTCTACCTACAGGTATTAGTGTAGAAGTACTTTGCACTTTAAACGAAATGCTACAAAACGCCCAAAATAATCCCCAAAAGATACGAGAGATCTTAACAGACAACAAAAAGCTAATTGAAAAATATCCATGTTTAATTGCGATCGCCGTATTAGCGAACCCTAAGTTATGGCGTTATTTACCCAGAACATTAAGGAATAATAGTGACTTTTTAGATTCCCTAATAGGCAAAATTAACTTTGCTATTGAAGAAATGATTCAAAAAGGCACTATTGAGCAAGTGGACTCTCTGATTGAATTATTGCTAATGATGAGTAAACCGACGGGGGATTTATTAAGCGGATATTCTTCTTCCTCCTTTTTAAATAACAGGGAAATAGCACTAAGACTAGTGACTAAAAATGGACTTTTTTATAAATATTTAAGCCCAGACCTTCAAGAAAGTCAGGAGATAATGGATTACGCATTACTACAAAATCCAGGAGTGAGTAAGTATTTTCCAGACAACAGACAATTACAATTAAATAGTGATACAAATAAATTAATAAATTTTGAGGTACCATTTTACCAAAATTGGGAGAATAATAGTCTGCTTGAGAGAATGGATAAATCCGAAAGTGTTTTAAGCTTACTTGACACAGAATTTTTGTCCCTATCAACACTCACGCAACTTGCCCAACCTCTATCCCCCAGAGAATTGTTATGGATAATGGAAGCACGTCGACAAAAAGGGTTCGCCAACTTACCTGAATTGACTGAAGAGGGGTTAAATCAATTTATTGAAGCCCTGGAACTAACAGAAAACGGGTGGGAACCTAATTACCTGGGTTTTAAACGTAGAACTCCTCAACATAGCCAGCATTTAAATCAGGACTTTTCCTTCAACCAAACATACAAGAAAGCTCTAGCAAAGAGATGTGTTGCAGACTCCAATCAATGGCTGAGTGCATTTTTTGCATTTCAAAAACAGATCCCTGTATATTATAAGCCATTTTCAGGACTAGAAGAGGTGTGGGAGCAATTAAAATTAACCAGACGTATTGCTTTCTCATTTTTGAAATCTATTGGTGAAACACTAATTGTTTTAGGTACACTGGGACTAAACTATGCGGTTACTCTCTTACCTCCGTTAATTGATTTCTATTTCGCTCCTTACATAGCATTAATAATCAACTGTGCGGCTGCATATACGGGAGGGCTGTTCTTGCTTTCGATGTTGCAGCTTTACGTCGGATCAGTGATGATTAACAATTGGTTAGATAATTCGATCAATGCGTTTGTCAACATTGTATTATTTATTACAGCACTTGCGATACCCACTCTTTTTACCACTTGGATGCTTACACTGGAGATGGTTTATATCGGTTGTTACTTATTGGCTCTTGCGATCGCCGCTTCCAGCTCTATCTTTGGTACACAATGGTCATTTGCTGAAATTAATACACTGACTTCGACTGCATTAAACCATTGGTTGTTTGCAAGTCTCTATCTCATCATATCTTCTATTCAAACAGTGGGTTATTTTTTGAACTTAATGGTAGAATGGCCAAGACACTTTTTTGCAATGACTATACCTTGGGTTACTCGTACCCTGGCTAGCTGTTTTAATACGGAGAGCCCAGCTATTGGAGAGGACTTATTAAAAATTAAAGTAGAAAATAGTATTTCACGTTTGTTAGAAAGTGATTCGGTGAGTGCTAATTTAAAAGCTTCTGTACTAGAGTCTTTATGGAAAAAAATTCAACAAGATGTTGAAAAATCCCAAGGAACGCTAACGTTCGAAATGGCACTCAATCGCCAATATACTTTGACTACTAATCTCAATACCTGCCAAAAGAGTTTTATGGACGTTGCAGAAATGCACCGATCAGATAAAGAGGAGTTTAACCCCCATACAACTCAAACACGTTATTCCTTTTTTGGTATTAAATTAAAAACCTCAACGGCAAGTAATTTAAAGGAATACGCAGTCGAGAATGTAGAGATTGATGAACCACCAGCCCTGGTTTTTGCCTAATCACCTTTAGTGATAGGAACTCGGGCCAATGGTCCCCTGAAGTAATAATAAAACCCCACCATCGCTATTTCCAGGAAAAGGCTAAAAGCGGTGGTGGCATAATCCTTGGAGTTACTGCGGCTTGACTGCAATATCCACTAACTAAGTTATTAAATTATGTCTTATTCTTTATTAGCAGTAAAACACGAGCGCTGTGCGCAACTCTTATAATTCCAACCCTAAATTATCTCGTTTAAACACTCTATCCGCGCGATAGCTGGAGCGAACTAATGGGCCTGAAGCGACCTCAAAAAACCCCTTTTGCAAGCCAATTAGTCTTAACTCAGCAAAAGTTTCTGGTGTTACATAACGTTCGATTGGCAGGTGATTTTTCGTTGGCTGTAAATATTGTCCTAATGTCAAAATATCTACATTATGAGCCCGTAAATCATCCATCGTTTGGATAATCTCTTCATCAGTCTCACCTAATCCCAACATCAAACTGGTTTTAGTTAAAACATCAGGGCGATAGCGTTTTGCAAAAGACAGCACATTTAATGTTTGCAGATAGCCTGCACGATTGTCACGCACGGGATGAGTTAAACGCTCTACCGTTTCTACGTTTTGCGCAAATACATCAACCCCACTATCCAACAATACGGCAACGTCACGCTCAACACCTTGAAAATCAGGAGTTAAAGCCTCTACTTTCGTTTTGGGAGAACGACGCTTAATCGCTTGTATTGTTTTTGCATAATGATTTGCGCCACCATCTGCTAAATCATCTCGGTTTACTGAGGTTAAAACTACATAATCCAAGTCCATTAACACGACGGTATCGGCTGTATTTTCTGGCTCGTCAGCATCAAGCCAACCATGAGGGTTCCCAGTATCAACCGAGCAAAAACGGCAAGCACGTGTGCATACAGCGCCCATTAACATAATGGTTGCCGTACCATGCGACCAGCATTCAGAAATATTAGGGCATTTAGCCTCTTCACAAACCGTGGCCAAACGATGCTTTTGTACCTGTTCTTTTACCTGATTATATGCAGGAGTGGTCTGATTAACGATACGCAACCATTTGGGCTTAGGCATGCGCTCATGAACATGCCCTGTTGATTTTACACCATCTTTAATTGCTGTAATGCCATTAGAGGTTTTGTATTTATGTCCGCTTTCAACAACTACGGGAATATCAATGAGCTTACTCATGCTACCACCTGAAAAACAAAGAATAATGATGATCCCAAATCATTAGTTCAAGATCAAGTCAAATTTATAAAACGCCCACAAACAGCCAGTACAAGCACTGTAAATATCGACACAGTTAAATTAGCTAAAAGAAGAGGATATGCGATCAAGCACGCAGCAATAGCTAAAATAAATAGCAACCCTATAGGAACCAAGCGTGGCTGAATTGCGGCAAATCGCTTCACTTTAAATAGTGTTAAATAAAAAATCAGTATAATCACTAAAGGCAATATGTATAAGGTCTGATACAACAATTGATAAAATCCTGCTTGTATAGGCGATACATGTTGATTATTTAACCATTGTTCAAAGATGTAAGACCAATTCATCACACAGGTTTGTTGATAGGCAGTAACCATAAATCCGAATAAAAATGCCAAGGAGAACAACCAACAACGACTCGATTGTTTTTTATAAAACTGAACTACAAAGTACACCGCTACAGCACCTAAGAGAATTGCGGGACCTCGTAACCATGGAAGTAACTCATAAAAAGTACTGGTATGCGCTTGTTGCCAGTAATGTGTAATCCCCACTGCAAAAATAAATAATAAACTGGCAGTAATGCGTGTTTTATGATTCTCGCCTAAAAACAAAAACGCTAAAAAACCAGCAAAACAGAAAAAAGCACACGGTGAAAAAGCATCGGTAATCGCAATAGTTACGATGTAACTAAATGTTGAAGGATGTTCAACCATTCCTGAATCAAATTTATTGGCATTAGCCCAATGCCGCAAAGTATCTATTGTCGCAGGAGTTAAAGCTCCGTTCTTTTCAATTTGCTGCTTACAATAATTAAGAGCATGCAACAGATCTTTGCCTGTTGTTTCAGCTGAAGCAAAACCTAGCCAACGGGAACTACAAAAATAGATCGAAGGAACAGCAAAATCATCCATATGCTGCTCACTTAATAATTGATTAAAGCGAATTAACGCATTTTTATCTTCATTAATTATATTACGTTGAACATGCACGTAAGGAGTGGTTTTGGTGAGCGAGCTAAAAAACTCATCCGCCTTATGGCAATGCGGGCAGGTGGAAGAAAGAAATAGCTCTACATTAAGAGTTACCTTCTTATTCGCATCTTGGGTGTACCAGGATGCCGCGCCATCCCCTGCCCATAAATTAAAGCTCAATAAAAAGAATACCAAAAATAATCTGAATGCTGTTTTCATAAGATACAAACTTATATTGAAAACAATACTATAGCACTCATCGTTATCTCGTTAATAGGTATGAATGTAATTTTCTAAGTGCTCTATAATTCGCGATTTATCTTCCAGTATGTGATAAAGCAAGTCACCAATCGATACAATAGCTATAAAGTCCTGTTGCTCATCATCACGAATTAGAATGTGCCTTCGTTTTGTAGTGGTCATGGCTTGCATTGCCTTTTCCACTTCATCATTAGAACTCAGAATAGTCACATTTTTATAAACAACATCTGCAACCTTCCCGGTATCCATATTAACGCATTTATGTAAACAGGAGCGAACAATATCACGTTCACTTACTATGCCAATTAGCTTTTTCTCATCATCCACCACCACTAAAGCACCAATATCCAGTGCATTCATCAAATCAACACATTTCCTTATTGATTCATCAGGACGGATGTAAGTAATTGCGCGACGAGGCATAGGCAAGACACTGTGAATTAAGTCAGCCATTTTTTTCTCCATAAGATATAAAACATCTCTATTGTATAAATATAGTACAATGAAGTCTTTTTGAGATCTTTACTATAGCTGATTTTTATTCGTCATTTTGGTATGGGAAGGCCTAACCAAGGTTTTCCTTAGGTAGGAAAATCCTGGTTAGGCCAGGCTGAATCAAATGTCTTAAGTTTATGGACGAACGATAATACGGTTTTCCACAGATTGAACGCCAGGGACTTGACGTGCAATTAATTCTGCCGTATCACTTTGACGAATCTTTTTAACATATCCTGATAAAATCACCACATTTTGTCGCGTTTCAACGCGAATAGGCGCTACAGCTAGTTCATCATTACGCATTAATGCCTCTTGTACTGATTGAGTCAAATTCCCTTGGGAAGAAGGAGCAAATGAAGGATTAGCAAATGGTGCACCAAATAAAGATGCTGGTTTACCTGGATTAGACTGACAACCTACCAGCAACCCAAAAACTCCAGCAACTAAAACTTTAAACATACAGTTTCGCATAAAAAATCTCCAATAAAATTAAGTGCACTGCTAAAAACCAGCATGTATTGTCTCTTAGGTATAAGCATAAGAAACTGCTATACTTTTTTTATTAAAACTAATTGCATTGAGACAGACACCATGAAAAAAAAGGCAAAGGCTGTTCCTGCTAAAAAAAAACAACAGCCACCTGCAACTGAAGAGCAACAAGCTACACTAAGTGCCGAAGAGTGTAAAGACTGTGATCCACCAGAAACAGATGATATTTTTGATTTTATCAATAAAACCTACCAAGCTAATTTAGCCAAAATTACTGCAGGAATTAGTCCCGCATCTATTGGTGTTTCCTATTTCTCCTGGATTTCGCAACTCATGCAATCACCAGGCACCATGATAAAACTAGGGTTCTATCCAGCAATAAATTTTTCCGATCATATAAACAATCTATTAAATAAAGAGAAACCTGCTGATGGTCATGACGTACGTTTTCATACAGATAATTGGAGTTACTATCCCTGGCGTCTGTGGGCTGAGCAATTTTTGCAAATTGAGGAATGGGGGTTAAAGGCAGCTACAGAAATCCCTGGGCTCCCTGTGCCAGTAAAAAGGACTATTTCCTTCATTACTCGACAAATCCTTGACGCGGTATCTCCCTCAAATTTTGTATTAAGTAATCCAGACTTATTTCAAGAAACTCTACGCTCAAATGGCAAAAACCTAATTCGTGGAACTGAATTAGCAGTACAAGATCTCATAGAAAAATTGACCGGCTCTCCTCCTGCTGGTGTGGAAAATTTTATTCCAGGCAAGCAAGTAGCGATTACCAAAGGCAAAGTAGTATTCCAAAACCACTTAATTGAGTTAATCCAGTATGAAGCGTCAACTAGCCATGTTTATAAAGAACCTGTATTGATGCTTCCCGCATGGATTATGAAATACTATATTCTGGATTTATTGCCCAAGAACTCTTTAGTTAAATGGCTTACCCAGCAAGGGCATACTGTTTTTATTGTTTCTTGGAAAAATCCAGATTCTAAAGACCGTGATATTGGCCTTGAAGATTATTACAGTCTAGGAGCAATGGCCGCCATTGATGCAGTGTCTAACATTATACCGAATACTAAAATTCATTTAATGGGTTATTGTCTTGGTGGTACCTTGGCCATGATTACTGCTGCCGCGATGGCTAAAAATAATGACTTCCGTCTAAAATCATTGTCCTTACTCGCAGCACAAGGTGATTTTACTGAAGCAGGCGAATTATTGTTATTCATCACGCGTAGTGAAGTATCTTTCTTAAAAAGTATGATGTGGGATCAGGGATATTTAGATACCAAACAGATGTCAGGTACATTCCAGATGTTACGTTCCTATGATCTTATTTGGTCGAAAATGGTTCAAGACTATATGCATGGCACCCAAAGAGGTATGATCGCATTGTTAGCATGGAACGCAGATGCCACACGTATGCCTTATAAAATGCATAGTGAATATTTAGAAAAATTATTCCTCAATAACGATTTTGCTGAAGGACGGTTCACTATTGGGGGAAAATACATAGTTGCTGAAAATATTCACACTCCTGCATTTATAGTCAGTACGGAAAACGATCACGTTGCCCCTTGGAAATCAGTTTATAAAACACATTTAATGATTCATGGGGATATTACTTTTGTGCTCACCAGTGGTGGACATAATGCAGGTATTGTCAGTGAGCCCGGTCATGGAGATCGCAGTTACTTAATTCATGAACAGAAAAAAGATGCCTCTTATATTGGCCCAACCATGTGGCGAGAAGAAGCAGAAAAAAAATCGGGCTCTTGGTGGATAGCCTGGCATGAATGGCTTGTTAAACAATCAAGTCGTTCTAAGATCAAAGCACCAAGCCTGGATAAAAAATTACCGGATGCTCCGGGTGTCTATGTATTACAAAAATAAAAACGCAATTGAGGTCTAAAAATGGATAATGACTATTATAAAATAATGGGACTAAGCCACGATGCAACTGAAAAAGACATTAAGCTAGCCTATCGTAGACTGGCCCGTAAATATCATCCAGATCTCAGCAAAGAGAAGGATGCAGAAGAACGCTTTAAAGAAATGGGCGAGGCTTATGAGGTACTTAAAGATCCGGTGAAACGTGCCGAATACGATAATTACCTAAAAAACCGCGAATTTCACGCTCATGCCCAACAACAATCAGGCTGGCATAACGAACACTCTGGCCCCTATCAAAGTCATGGTACACAATTTAATGACGATTTCTTTGAGTCCTTATTTGGTCATTCACGATATCAGCAACAACCAATGGCTGGGCGAGATTATCAAGGAAAAATTAATGTTAGTCTGGAGGAGGCCTTTAATGGAACCACACGAACCATCGAAGTTCCCACCCCAGAAGGTACTAAAGCAAGCCAGACCTTGAAAGTAAAAATTCCTCAAGGAGTTAAATCCGGCCAACAGATTCGAGTCGCTGGACAAGGTGCGCCCGGAGTTCAGGGTGGTCCACCTGGAGACATTTACCTAACAATTGAAATCGACAAACATCCTATTTTTGATCTAATGGATAATGATATTTACCTTACCCTTCCCATTACGCCTTGGGAAGCAGCCTTAGGTGCAACGGTAACTGTACCGACTTTAGCAGGAAAAATTGACTTAAAAATTCCTCCCAGTTCACAAGGAGGGCAAAAATTAAGATTAAAAAATCGTGGGCTTCCCGGTAGCACACCAGGCAACCAATACGTACTATTAAAGATTATTACTCCACCAGCAACTAGTGAAGCAGCAACAGAGCTTTATAAAAAAATGGCTGAAGTAATGCCTTATAATCCTCGTGACAAGATGGGGGCTTAAACATGGACAAAAATGATATTTTAGTCGGTGTAATTATTGAAGAAACTAAAACATTTACTTATACCGAAGTATGCCATAAGTACAACATACCGAAGCAATTATTAAGTGAAATGATGGAGCATGGATTATTCTCCAACGCTTCTACAGAGCTTGAGCAGCTGAAACTCAACCAAAAAGAATTACATAAAATTGAATCCGCTTTTCGCTTGCATTGTGATTTAGGTATTAATTTACCTGGAGTGGTGCTCGCTATTGAGCTTTTAGAGAAAATAGAAAAATTAAATGACGAATTGGATATAATGCGCAGGCATTTTTAGCATCTTTATCTTAGATATAACCTGGTTGCTTGCCACTAATGGCACTTACTTAAGAAAAAAAAGATGAATGCGCTATGCCCATAATTCGCCTGATTTCACTACGATACAGCGTAGCGAAATCAGGTAAACCATGAGCGAGGCAAATTCCTAAAGTAAGTGCCATTAGTGGCAAGCAACCAAACCTTTAATTAACTTCTAAAATTATTCCCTAAGATATTGCTCCTTATTGAAATAAAGTAATACAATAAAATTTACGAAGACCTTAACTAACAAGCTAACTTTATGCGCCCAGTATTTATCATTTTAATTATTGCCTTAGTCGTGCTCCAACATAAACTTTGGCTCGGAGATGGCAACTTAATCCAATGGGTCGCTTTGCAAAAAAAATTAGCCGATCATGAGCAGGAAAACGATAAATTAGTTGCACGGAATCGAGCTCTGGAAGCAGATATTAAAGAACTCAAAAGTGGTGACCAAGCTTTAGAAGAACAAGCTCGTCATGAATTAGGTATGATTAAACAAAACGAAGTGTATTATCAGTTTGTTGATTAGTCGTTGTACGTCGTCCTTTTAACAGCGTAGCTTGTGCCCATAGCCCAATGCGAGGCATCGTTCCACATTGGAACTGAATGTTGGGCCATGGGCCTAATTTACACTGCTAATAACTCCAAGTGTTCTGGAGGTTGTCTATCCCACAGACTCAAAACAAAACCACCTCCACCAGAGCCTGTAGGCTTCACTGCCAAAGCCCCCATGGAAGTCAACCAATTCATATGCTGTTGCAAGCTCTCACTAACCAAACCCCACTGCATAAAACAATCGGCTGCTTTATTAATTGCCTTAGCTAAACTACTAGTTACTTCCGAACCACCCTGCTCCAACGCAACTTTAGCATCCTCAACGGATTCAGCCATTTGTAAATCTAGCTGTTTTGCCAATAGAGGCTCATTCGTCCACAAATGCTGCACCTGCTGAATGCAATGAGAAGTAATACCAATTTGATTGCATGACGATAAAAAAAACTGTGGTTGGGCTGTTTGCTGCAAAGGAAACACTTCTCCGGCTTTAAAATAAACCCCTCCTTCTGCAGCGACACCTGCAACGTCTAAACCACTACTTTTACCATGAAATAAATGTTCCAACTCCTTAGCAAAGGCATTACATTCCGCAGGAGCAAGCATTTGCTGGGCGCAAAACCAGCGACTCATTGCCACACAAAGTGCAGCAGAAGCTCCCATTCCCCCACCTACTGGAATAGTGCTATTTAACAGGAAATGGCCACCAAGCTCATTTAAAGAATGTCCTAACAGCTTTAATCCATGTTCTAATACACTCCAAAACAGTAGGTGCATATCAGAGCCACTACTGCCCAGATAATCCGCACTTAATGATGGTGCATTAGCAGAGTAGGTAAAAATTAACTTTCTTGCTTTAATCGGGAAAACCAAGGCTGCATGCCCACGAACAACGGCATGTTCGCCTACTAAAATCCATTTACCATAAGTTGTTGTCTCAAAATCATAGAACTTCATAATTACCTACCAGATAATCACGCTTGAATTCACGTGCCATTTCCATTTGATCAGGTCGATACAATAAATGGATATTTGGTCCAGCATCCATGGTTACGATAGGCCCATCGCCTTTGTTATCCCACAATTGCTGCAAATCATTCAGTACACCCAAGCTATTTGATGATATATAAGAAAAAGGTTGTGCACAGGTATTAAACAATTGATGCATATCTTGAAACTCACGCCAGCAAATCCGGTAAGCGCTTTCCCAGTCGTTTGCCATAAATGCGTTAAGTAATAACTTTAAATTCTCCTCTGCCCTCTCAGAACGAGTTGCATAAAGCTCACTGCTTTTAACCAGCTTATGTGCTTCACTCGACGATACCGCTTTTTGCTCAGCACTAATAACTACAACCTGATGTATTAATTCAGGATAAGGCAACTCTATTGGTTTTACCACATTATCATTCTGCCATAAAACCCAAGGGGTATGGAACGAACGGCAAGATGAACCCGATCCCAAGCGGCTTAATGAGGCCTGCTCCTCCACTACGAGTAGTTCTTGTTGAGTTAATTCAGCGAGAGCATATACAGCACATCGAGTAAGTGCTGCAAAACTTGAAGCAGAACTTGCCATTCCGCTACTATGAGGAAAGTTGTTACACGACTGTACTAAAAAACTACCATCATAACCAAAGTGCTTTTTTATCCGTGCTAAATGGTTTAAAAACTTCTTTTCACCTAATTCAGATAATGCGAATTTAGCCTGCCCTGGCACAACTAAAGGCTCCCATACATCATGCGCAGAATCAATTTTTTCCAGTTTTACAGTACTTAATAGATTATTTAAGGTGTAAGACAGTGAGGAGTTATCTGGGTTATTGGAACTCTCATCTTTCTTCCCCATATATTTAATTAACGCAATATTAGCAGGAGCATGAGCTAGCCAATGCATAATGGATCTCCTTGGAATTAACTCCAGTTAAAGCTGTTGTATAAGAATAAATGAGAAAAACACCCTGTGAAGCAAATCATGGGGTGTCTTAGCAATGAAGGAACTAACTCTAAATCTGATATTTGATTTACAAAAGACTTCATATTGTTTGTAATTTTGAATTAGCCAATTGCGCAGTAGGCGTATTAGGATAAGCTCTTACTACTTGTTGCAGATATTTTTGCGCCTCAGGCTTATTGCCCATTTCAGCGTAGGCATACCCTACTTTCAACATGCTTGCAGCAGATTTACTTGAAGTAGGAAACTGTTTTAATACGATATCAAAATGCTCTATTGCTTTTGCATAATCTTTTTTAACTAAGTACAACTCTCCTAACCAATATTGTGCATTGGAAGTGTAACCACCACGAGGATATTTTTGTACGAATGTACTCATTGAACCGATAGCATCATCGTAACGCTTGTTCTTAATTAATTCATAAGCTGCTAAATAGCTGATTTGCTCATCAGCTGGGTTGGCTCTAGAAACTGGGGTAACTACTGGTTCTGGCGTAGACGCTGTTTTTGCTACATGATTTGTTGGCGCAGGCTCTTTAGAACCTACAGAAAGATCCATTGCCGGTTTATCTGTAGTTGCTTTTGCTGAAACAGCGGCACCACCACTTAAACGAGAATCTAAATCTTTATAAAAGGCAACTTGCTGTTGCTGTAATAATTTTAAATCATGAGCTTGGATTTCTAACTGTCCTCGAAGCTCTTGCACTTCTTTTTGTAAGGTTTGGATTTTTTCAATTAATGAAGCACTGTCTGCGACATTCGAACTGCTGGGACCACTCATTTGATCATCTTTGGCAAGAGCTGGACCATCATCCCCTTGATACGTATCAGAGGGATAATCATTTTGAGCCACTTCCATTGGAGGATCATCGTAATATCGAGAATCGGCAACAGCCGCATCACGCGCCTGTCGCCCATCCATCATTGCAAAATTATCACTATCATCAACCACAGGCGCCTCTGACCAGCAGGTCAAAGGAAGAATTAACGAAAAACCAGCAGCGATAATGTGTCTTTTGCAATTAATCATCTTGTTGCCTCATAAGTAAATTCTACACGTCGGTTTTGTTCATGCGACGCAGCATCATGTCCTAAGTTAATTGGACGCTCTTTACCATAGCTCACTACACGCATTTGATGTCTGCTTACACCAGCCATACGTAAAATGTCTGCTACAGTGTTTGCACGGCGCTCACCTAAAGCAACGTTATATTCACGGCTACCACGCTCGTCAGTATGACCTGCGATTAAAACACGTGCACCAGAATGTGACTTCAAGTATTCAGCCTGAGCATTTACAGATGGCAGGTACTTAGGATTTAAAGCACTGTCATCATAAGAGAATAAATATAATTGGTTATGAGGTGCTTGAGTAGTATAAGACTCACCTGGCTCTTGACCTGCAAAACGAGTAAATTGACCTAGACCTTGAGCACTAGCACCAGCATCACTCACACCAGCTCCAGCCATTCCTGGTGCCTTAGAACAAGCTGCCACCAATAAAACACTCGCTGCAAGCAGACCTAATTTACAAATTGATCCGGCTTTCATCCTCAATCTCCTTTATTCTTCTTATTAGTAAAAATTTACGAAATCCCAAATATGGGCTCTTGGGGCGACATTGTACAGTTCTTTTTTTTTTTTTTCTACAAGAGCGGTAAGAAATAGATCAGTTATCCCCTGTACTAAATTCCCACCACATGGTCATAAAATATGATGTAAGCTAGGTGCTTGCAACTGTATCTTATAAGTTAAGTTAAGGATTATATTTATAAGTTGTAGGCTGGGGTCATGGCCCAACAAGAACATCAAGCCACACCTGAACTCAATGTTGATCCATGCCCCCCTTACAGGTCATTGCAAAATTTTTTTAACTTAAGGGCGATGTCTCTGGGCTTGAGACACATCAAAATGTACAATCAGCCTATGTCATAAACCTAGCTACCTTATTTAGCGACGATTCGATTGTAAGTTTCAACTCTTTGTTGCATGTGAATAATAAGCTGTATTTATCAGGTGTTAAAGCAACATTCTCTACAATAAACACATCTTTTGAATCTAGGAATGCATAACTTTTCTTCACATTATCAAAATTTTTCAGTAAAAGAGTATTTACTTCACTTAACTCTTCCTTATGGTACGTACTAACCATCAATATACCATCTGACTTAATCATCTCCGGTATAATGTTTACAAGAATTTTCTCAAATACCGCCCTTCTATTAAAAATATCAGGCTGTCTTAAAATTACTAAATCAAATCGTTGATTCTCTGTATTGCTCTTAAGTTTTTCCAAATCCGTAGCATCTTGTTGAATTATGTCAGCACCCGGAATATTTTGGCATAATCCGTGCGATGCAGTACACATTGACTCATCAACATCAATCCCCGTGAAAGTAACTTCTTTATCCTTGAATATAGCTTCAAGAGCCAAGGCTTCATAACTAAGCCCACAAGCTAAACTCAACACACGCAAAGGTTCATTATTATTTTCAAATCTGCCATGAAGATTCAAAGCCTTGTAAAGATAGGTTATTCTTTGTAGCATAAGCATTTGTGCCCTAAAACCATCATCTTTAGCTAACGAATAAGCAGATTCTTTCGCAACATTTAACTTACGAGGTTCCCAGCCTGCAGCGATGAGTTTGAAAGCAATTTGTAAATGATTGTTTTTTACTGCCTGATGTAAGGCAGTGGAGCCTGAAAAGGGTTGGTTTGTCTTTGGATTAGTTCCTGTTTGTGCATCATCAATTTTTAAGTTAGCGCTCTTTAATAATTCTTGTACTTCCTTCAGATCGCCAACAGCGGCAGCCTGTCTTAAGCGTAGATTAGGCTCACTACTGTATTTACTATTATGGAAAAATGTTGGCATTTTAATTAATCTTTGGAAAAAGAAGGCGATACTATATCATTTTGAGTTAATAAAAAACAAAAGCGTGCCTTTTATTTGCCTTCATTGCGCTTTGATTGATCATGGAACATCGAAAAAGATATACCTTTGCAGATTCTTAAAATGTACAAATTCCCCGACATACTGCAGTTTCTCTACAGCAAATTAAGGACCATTGTCTTTATAAATGCGATACCACAAACTCAGACATCATCGATGTAAATTGTCGCGTTGCCTGATTAGCAGCTACTACACCACCATAAGGATTATCTACTGGACAGGGGATTTGCAGGCTTATAATTTTAGATCCCATCACTTTATTATCTGAAACTCGAGTTAATACCACCTTCGCTGAAAACTGAAGTACGCTAGGTTTCCTAAGGAAACTTTGCTCTAAAGAAAGTAATTGAGTATCTAAACGATAATCGGCACCCTGACTGTATGAGCTTGATAGCACCGCATGGAAAACACCCGTTTTTTGTAAACTCTGCACCATTAACGGATAGAGCATATCTGCTGGTGGATTGCTCCATGAGTTTTTCACAAATGACTCAAGCTGAAAAGGCTTATTCACATAAAGCATTTGTTCTGATTGATAGCCTGCAGCAGCATCAGGTTGTGTCACCCAAAGCGCTACACGTTGAGGATGTCTTGTTAATTGCTTACTGCTGTAAGCAGTTAATTGATATTGATTCGTCGCAGGGATTTTAACTGGTGAACAAGCCGCGAGCAGCAAACCAATCAAACACAGCCCTAAATTATTTAATCTTCTCATTGCTTATTCTCCAGGCCCTGGTTTTGGAGCTGAACTCCCACGAATCACTACTGAAGGGTTTTGACGCATTTCATTACTAACCTTTTCAAGGTTTATCGAAATAGCATTCAATCGACGTAATAACGTAGATGCAGGCGCCAAAGTTTCTTGGGATAGTTTTTCTAACGTGTTTCTTCCTGAACCCATCGTACTTGATACGCTAGTTCCCGCCTGGCTTAAACTATCCGCCATTGTTTTAAATTTAGAAACCCCAGTTTGCAACTCTCTAAGTAATTGAGGAAACTCTTTACTGGATTTGGCAATATTAGTTAAAAAGACATCCGCATTTTTTATGCTGTCATCAATATGTCCGCTGTTTGCTGCAACCACATGCGTTAGCTTTTCTACATTATGTAAAATACGAGACACATGTCTGGCATTTTTCTGGTTAAAAATATGCTTCGCTTGCGTACTGACGTTATTAATGCTCTCAGAAACCTCTTTTAGAAGGGTATCTAGCTGGTTAAACAATGAAGGTTTTGCTGGAATCACTGGGTAGGGTTCTCCAGGAAGCCTCACTATAGGGGTTAAATCAGAAGTACTCGCACTTAAACCAATATAAGTAACCCCTGTAATTCCTTGAGAAATTAAAGTTGCGGCTGTGCTCTTAGTAATTGGGGTGCCGTCTTCAATTGCTAAAATGATTTCCACTTGTCTTGGATCATTCTTGTTTAACTTTATTTCATTAACATAACCTACTTGCACCCCATTAAACTTAACCGGAGCATCTTTACTTAAACCCGAAGCAGCCTCGTGCAAATACACAGTAAAGTTACTATATGATTTTTGATTAAAACCAACAGATAGCCAAAGCATGGCAGACAAAAGCCCGACGGATAGAACTATGATAAAAACACCAATTAAGGTGTAGTTGGTTTTTGATTCCAAAAAATTTATCTCCGAAACATTAATCGCTGGATTAAGGACTCTATACCTTACTGAAATAATCAGCGATTAATTCGTTTTTATTTTTCATTAACTCATTAATGGGCTCTACACTCAAAATTTGCCCATCGCCAACAAAGGCCACGCGATCGGTGGTACGTTTTAAAGACTCAATGTCATGGCTGACCATAACAATTGTAAGATTTAATGAGTCTCGTAAAAAAACAACTAAATCGTCAAAAAGCCGTGCACTACGTGGATCTAAACCCGTAGTAGGCTCATCAAGGAATAATAACTCAGGATCCATGGCAATTGCACGTGCCGCAGCCGCCCTTCTTTGCATCCCCCCACTAAGTTCTGAAGGTAGTTTACCGGCGGCCTCTTTGGGCAAGCCAACTAAGGCAATTTTTAATAAGGCCAATTCCTGCATGAACTCCGGATCCAGCTCCGCAAACTCGTGCATAGGGAACATCACATTTTCTAAAACATTCATTGATGCAAATAAAGCACTATGCTGAAACAACATGCCCCAGCGACGTCTCAACATAAATGACTGATGCGCATCAAGACTACTAATATCCTGGCCGAATATTTTAATATCGCCCGCGGTTGGTTTCAATAACATCAGTAAGCTACGTAAAATGGTGGTCTTACCACTACCCGAGCCGCCAATAATAGCCAGAATTTCACCTTGGTTTACGGTCAAATTAATGTCTCTATGCACCCATTGACCACCAAGAAAATTCTTCATTCCTTTGATTTCAATAACCGGGTCACTCATCTATAACTTCATCCAACTGTAAATAATTGAGTAAATTGCATCGGCAATAATAATTAAAAATAAAGACTGCACCACACTTTTGGTGGTCTGGCTTCCAATATTATTTTCACTGCCCGCTTCAACTCGAAATCCTTGAAAACAACCTACTAAAGCGATGATTAAGGCAAATGCCGGGGCCTTATAAAGACCAAGCCGAAACTGAGAAATACCTACAGAATCCCTTAATCGCTCTAAAAAATCAATAAAACTAATCCCTAACATATTTTTGGCCATGAACATGGACCCTAGAACACTAAAAATATCTGACCAGAAAATTAATAAAGGAAAGGTTATTAATAGTCCAATCACTTTTGGTAATACCAAATGCTCCGTTGGCGATAAGCCCATAGTTAACAGTGCATCTATTTCTTCATTAATCTTCATACTACCTAACTGCGCGGTAAACGCAGAGCTGGTTCTTCCTGCCACAATAATCGCTGTGATTAAAGGAGCAAACTCACGGAAAATCGCCATTCCAGATAGATAAGCAATAAACGAGTTAGCACCATAGGTAGTTAACTGCAGGCCCATTTGATATGCCAAAACGACACCGATTAAGAATGAGAGTAAAGCGAGAATGGGTAATGCTTTAACGCCTGTCGAATCAAGATTTGACATAATACTGGGAAACTGGAAACGGCGCCAATTGCCAAAAGCTTCAAAAACACGGGTAGCCAGATCACCAATTAAAACAACTAGTCCATCGACCTGGCGCAGTTTTTTCTCTGCTTCTTTACCTAATTTATAGAAAAAATTCTCCCTCTCTGGAGCAGGAATTTTATAGGTTATGGCATCATGTTTTTCAATAATTAAATCAATAAGTTGGCGCCGTCTTTCAGAAAAATTGACGAGCTCAACTTGGTTATCCTGTTGTTTTAATTTATCAATACATTGAATTAAGGTTAGAGCACCAGCACTATCAAAATGACTGATATCCTTACCATTTATCTGAACTTTTTGTGATTTAGGTAATGTTGTTGCTGTAAATTGATTGACTACATTACCCACATCCATAACAGACCAAGCACCTGTACAGTTAAACTGTTCGAGTTGCTCATCAAATGTTATTTGCGGGCTATTATGTACCATAAGGCTTTATTTAAATTAAAAATTATCACAAGAATAATACGAATATTGCCTAAGCGCAAAAACTAATAATTTAATTTGAGTTGTATCTCATATTAGGATTCTGCCTAATATGGGATACAAATGTGTAAGGCAATAATTTAAATCAGCTCATGCTAAGTGCAGCAATCTTTTCATTCACAGCACCAACAACATTTGCTGTATCAGTATTGAATTCAAAGAACTTGCCTCTGTAAGCACAAACAGCGGCGTAGCCCACTCCTAAACCAAGAATGAAATATCCAAGGTTACCAAAAAAGTTTTTAGCCCAACCACGATGCGTATTGATAGTTTTCATATCTTCAGTAGTTTCATCAAAAATCGCACGAGTTTCATCTTGGAAATGCTGTAAATCACCATCCTGAACGTATTTTTCGGTTAACTTTTTTATTGCACTACAAATACGAAATGTAGCCTGAGTTGCCGCTTCATAAGAAGGACCCATTTTAGACATTCTCATACATTTTTTATCAATGTTAACTAATTCATTTTCAATATGCGAAATGTTTAATTTTCTTAGACTTTGGAACTGGGAGCTAATAGATTCTTGAACAATAGATTCATTTACTAAACTATCAACGGCCTCATCTTCAGGTATTGCCATAAGCTTACTTTTTTGTTGCATTAGTGCTTCTTTAATCCTAGTATCTGAATTCGCAAGAATCTGCTGCTTTTCCATAGACAGACCTTTGTAATAGCTCGCAGCAAGAGAATATCTACTTTGAGTCGCATATTCTTTTTCCAGAGTTGCAAGGCCTGATAAAGTCTTGCACTTATTAATTTTAGTAATAAGGTTTTCTCTATTTTCTACAACATTATTAAATGCAGCTGCTTTCTTTTGAGTATTTTTTCCCATTAGACACCTCATATTAATTTCACAAGTTGCGCATAAAATAAACCAAAACAAAGGAAAATGCTAGTCAAATGGACAAATTAATTTCCATAAAATTGGCAACAGCACAGAAAACCTATGATTTTAGGGATGAAAACACGGACCCACTATCCACACATTCTTTGCTTTTTTTGAAAAATCATTTATTAGGATCCTATTTCAGGTAGTTTATATTGCTATTTTATGATACAATTCACTTCATTTTTTCAAACGAAAACCTGGTATGCAAGGCAACACAAGTCAATTTGACTCACGCGAACGCTGCCTTATTAAACTTGCGTAACGCCGGCTAAACAGAGGAGAAAGCATGCCTTTAGCGCCCAATACTGACGAATTATTTTCTGGCTTTTCAAAACTTTCCCGTGAAGAACGCTTTAAAAGACTACTTGCTTTGGGTGCAGTTACTCCTGAAGATATTACGTTCCTCAAAAATGGCGGAGTAAAAGATTTAAATCTAGCAGATAAATTAATCGAAAATGTTATTGGCTATTTCCAGCTTCCTTTAGGCGTAGCAACCAACTTTAATATTAATGGCCAGGACTATGTTATCCCCATGGCAGTTGAAGAAACCTCAATTATTGCAGCCTTATCTAAATCAGCTAAATGGATTAGACAAAGTGGCGAAATCAAAGCATGGGTTCATGGCGAATGCATTCTTGGACAAATCCAATTAGCTCAAGTTCACGATTTCCAAAAGTTCTCTAGTATTTTTGCGGAAAACAGACAATACCTGATTGAGAAAGCGAATAAAGATGTTGCCGCCAATATGGTAAAACGTGGTGGTGGGGTTGTTGATTTAAGCTTACGCCATTTACAAAGAGCGGATGGCAAAGACATGGCGGTAATTCATTTAATGATGAATAGCTGTGATGCCATGGGCGCTAACATCATCAATCAGGTTTTAGAATACTTAAAAGGCCCTATTGAAGACTTAACTGGTGAGGAAGTCACCATGTGCATTTTGTCCAATCTTAACGACCAAAAGCTGACAACAGCACAAGTAACGATTAGCGCGATTGATCCAATACTCGGACAAAAACTCCAAGAAGCCTCTCTTTTTGCAGAGATGGACTCTTACCGCGCAGCTACCCACAATAAAGGGGTGATGAATGGTATTGACCCGGTACTAATTGCGACAGGAAATGATTGGCGTGCAGTAGAAGCAGGTGTGCATGCCTACGCGGCCCGAGAAGGTCAATATCAAGCAATTACACGCTGGCGTTACCAAGATGGTGTGTTGACTGGACAATTAACAGCACCAATTATAGTAGGTACAATCGGTGGGGTAACCGCTCTCCACCCTACGGCAAAAATGTGCTTGCGCATGATGAATATCAACTCAGCGAATGAACTGTCTCAAGTAATTGCCGCGGTTGGATTAGTACAAAACTTAGGTGCACTAAAAGCTCTATGTACGGAAGGGATTATTCAAGGCCATATGAAGCTACACATTGATAACCTGCTCTTAGCCGCGGGAGCCAATGAAAATGAAATGCCAGAATTAAAAGAGCGTCTACAAAACTGGCTCCATATGCATAAGCGAATCAGTCTTAATAACGCCCATGATTTACTCGCAGAAATCAGACAAGCACCGATTGCTGTATGAAATGGTTAATTCCTGCTAAAACATTTTTATTAGGCGAATATGCTGCAGTCGCAGAGGGTTCTGCGATTGTGCTAACAACCACCCCCTGCTTTGAGCTAACTCAAAGTACTGAACCCACTTTAGTAGGAATTCATCCTCAATCGCCGGCGGGCTTATGGTGGCAGCAACAAAACAATTTAAAAACAGGCCTATTCTGGCATGACCCCTACGCAGGTTGTGGCGGCTTAGGTGCATCCAGCGCACAATTTCTGGCAAGCTACCTTGCCAACTGCATGCTTCAAAAAAAGCAGGCAGATATGAGCAGTATGCTTGAAGCTTACTATCAGTCCTCATGGACAGGCAAAGGCTTAAGACCAAGCGGCTACGATGTTATTGCCCAATCTCAACAGGGATGTGTCTATATTAATAGACAGAACAACCTCGTTCAGTGCTATAGTTGGCCTTTCCAAGATTTATCTTTTTTCCTCATTCATACCGGAGTCAAACTGGCAACGCATCATCATTTACAAGATACCGCCCTACCCGACCAAATTGATTATTTATCAAACCTGGTTGATATGGCTAAAAATGCGTTTGAACAACATGATTCTCAGCAATTAGTTACATGCATCAACCACTACCATGCAAAATTAGCTGAATTAGGCCTGGTGGCAGAGCATAGCCTGCAATTGATTAATCAATTAAAAGATCATCCCGAAGTGCTTGCAATTAAAGGCTGTGGCGCTTTAGGCGCTGATATTATATTGATCTTAACATCTAGAAGTGCAGCCCCCACATTCAATAAAAAACTGCAACAAGAAAATCGCTCCCTTTTAGCAACTGAAAATTTATTAAATTTTAACCTACCACTATTAGCGATAAGTAAGAATTGATAGAACGAAATGCTGAGAAATCTTCCTAAACACCGTAGGATTTTTCAACATGCAATACAAATAGATCTTTGATTTTTTATTGCCTCACGCACGACTTAACTGTCTAAAAAAATACCCCTATAAACTGAAAACACCCAGAAATATGTTCCAATATTAATCACTTGACACAAACAATGAGCACGAATTAAAATTGGCCAACTTTTTTTAGGAACCTCAATGAATCCAATCTTCGACCGTATTACCTCCCTTACCGCAAATGAACAGCTATTAGATCTTACTGAATCGGACCTTTATCAGCTCTCGCAAGAAGAATTACTGCTACTTTTTGCCGCAATCCCCGAGCACATCAGCCACCTCAATCTAAGCTGGAATTACTCCACGTCCAAGACCAATGAAGAACTCATTCAAATATTTCAAGCAATGCCCAAAACGGTCACTCATCTTAACTTAGAAGGAAATTCGCTCCATTTAAAAGACTTTAACAAGTTAACGGCATTCATTGCGGTTTTCCCTTACCATGTCAGCATTACCACTGGAAATGATAAACTGAATCAATTACTGAACGTACTGCAATTGATTAAAACCGTCAAAGAGGATGCAAAACAAAATACTTTATTTCCAATTCCGCTACAAACAAAACAACTCCTCAGTGCATTTACTAAGGCACAGCGCCAACAATTAATCAAAACCATTGAAGAGCACCTAGACCAATTCGATGAAATCACGCCTTTTGATGAGCAATCAGACCGCCCTTGGGCCACACTTTGCTGTGCTTTGCTCCTGCGCGAAAACACCGACTGTCTAACCTGGGAGACGGAGAACCTCGGTGAGGAAGAAATCAAGGCCGAAGAAGAAGAATGCCATCAAATGCTTGATTATTTTCAGCAAATGCGACACATCGATTACTTAAATGAGCTGTGTGAAAGTTTTTCTTTTCTCATCCATGCCATTTCTCCGTTCCCATCCATCAGAGAACGTCTTGAGGCAATGCCTCGCAAAGCGCATGCGCAATTTATCCCAACCGGCGGAAAATTTACTGACGACGAAATCCAACCCTTGGGCAATTTTCAGTCCCAATGGATTAAGCACAAATCCTTTTTAAGGCCAGGATCCTTCGACACAACAAGGAGCACGGTCAGTGAGCAACTAGTACCCTTGGCATTAAGAACCCAGTTTCATTTTAAACCGTTAAGAGCGGTAAAACCCAAGCCCCAGACTATAACACCGCCAAGTATCGATGCCGCATTGACAGCGCTACAAGTTCCCAAACCTTGGTATTATGAAACCGTATCAATTGCGAATAAATCATTGTTTAGGTTAAGCAACGACGAAAAGCGTGTAGCATCGATGCCCGATTACAAGCCAGTTGGGACACCATCGATCTACAAACCCTACTCGATTACGCGATTCCCTGTTGTCCCCCTTCATTATCATTCGCAACCCTCGAACGGGTTACCCAAAAACTAGCACAGCTTAGTACCGAACTAATGCAAAAATCCGCACAGGAAAAATTAAGTACTCATGAAGAAAAACAATTACATACGGCATTGCAATACCTGAGGCACTTTGCCTGGAATGGACAGCTACAAGAACGAAATGCCTCATTTCAATCCCGCTACAGCAGTCATTTTATTGCCCAAGTATTTGCAGCTCCCCAACAAACTCTGTTCACTAAAGCCAGGCAAAATAGTATGAATAAACCACAGGTGCGTACTCATAGCCTAGATGAACTATTTACTCTACTAAATAACCAGCCGATGGAAACATCCAGTCTGCGCCAACAAAAGAAAATGCCACCTAGTCTCAATCAACTATCAACAATCAATCCCTTGTACATACAAGCCCAAGACACACGCTATATGCCAAAACCTGCGCAAGCTGGCGCACCTTTAGATATTAATCATTTCAAGTTCAGCCTACCGGAGAATGGCTGCTTTGCTTCTAGTTCCAATCCTCAAGGAGAGCCCTCTCGCATTCGTAGCCTATCTGTAGCGGAGCTACAACAAAATAATATGAGTTTTACTCCCACAACCCTAAGTACCACCCACCGCGTGTGCACCGTAGTCGACACTCAAAATGGAACGCAAGGAGCATGGCATGCAAAACTCGTTGATGCAGGGATGAACCGAAGTGTATTATTCGGCCTCAGCTGGGACAAACAACAAGATGGTGAACAGACCATTCCAGGAACCACCACAACCTCAATTGCCTTGGATGCAGCAACCGGAACCATTTATTATCGCGACCCCATCACCAAAGAGCAAAAAGAATATCCCTATGCGATACCGATGCACTCGGGCTCAACCGTAATCGTGGGCATTAGCGGCCGACACGTTTATTTTGTAGTCAACAACAGCTTCTTTCCGCCAATTCCCGACCTCCTACTACCGGTAGGAGCCGATATCCACCCTCTTATTCGGATTGGCTGTCCATCAGTAAAACTAACAATGCAAGTCATGGGCTCGAAATGGACCGCAGAACGACACCCTGATGGTAGCCTAATCGATGCAGACACCAACCCAGTGGCCAATGAGCTTTACTTGTCTGAGTTACGTACAAAAGTATGTCCGCACTACCATGCTCAATTACTTAACCAACAACGCATTGAGCTTATTCCTGAGTTTAGCGAACTCTTAAGCAATCCAACACTCATCGCGGCACAAGATCTAAACACACAATTTAATTTACTGATGATCTTATTAGCCAAACACCAATGTTCTCATGAAACCTGTGCAACCCCAGGTTTTATCAGAACCCTCATGGGAGACATGTCAAGTACTCCAATACAAAATGATTGGCAACGATTGGATGACATCATACCCCCAACCCGCGTCATCGAACTGGCACAAATATTAGGGTTGAAGGAATTGGCGAGCATACTGGAACTCAATACAAAGCACGCCATAACCAGGTCTTCGGCGCAAGGCTTCTTTAAGCCAAATAGCTTTGCTCCAACACAAGAAACGGCAACACCTTCAGAAAATTCAGAGCCAAAGCCGTCACCCTCTACATAAAATCACCAGCCTTAATCACAGAATAACGTGATTAAGGCTCTAGTCATCATAGTCCTGTTCATTACTACACAGGAATTTAAATTATTACTCAGATTTCGGGTTACACTCAAAGATAATATGAGGAGTTCTCCAAACAAAGTTTGTCACATGTTTAATCCAATCTAATCTTAATGGCAATTACATATTATTCAGCCAACTACATTGGCTAAAAACTCCAAAACAAAAAAATACTTAGAAATCTCAGCAATATCATTGATATACAAAAAAAACCCAACTTATTCATTTTGGTACCAATAATATCCTTCATGCCAAAATATATGAGGCCTTGAGCGATAAAATTACAAAAAAAATGATAAAGTTTGCAAAAAACACTTGAATTTCTGCGCCAATACGGTATTATTTCAGCCTCTTTAGGGCCGTTAGCTCAGTTGGTAGAGCAGGAGGCTTTTAACCTCTGTGTCATAGGTTCGAATCCTATACGGCCCACCAGATTTTGTAGTACAGTGTAGTAGTTTTAAAAGTTAGCCCTTTAGGGCCGTTAGCTCAGTTGGTAGAGCAGGAGGCTTTTAACCTCTGTGTCATAGGTTCGAATCCTATACGGCCCACCATTCTTGGTCACAAGCTCAATCAACCGACTAAGATGTATTCAACACTCAAATTCACACCCTAATGCGCTCGTAGCTCAGCTGGATAGAGTACTTGGCTTCGAACCAAGGTGTCGGGGGTTCGAGTCCCTCCGAGCGCGCCATTTAAAATCAAGCACTTAGCTCTAGTTTGTGACCAAAATACTCGGTCAATGACCTTTTAGTTGAAGTTGTCACGCTTATCCCCATTTAGTTGCTGTAACGTATTTAATAGTCAGGTGATAAAATGGAAAACAACTTGAAAACACTCCTTTTTCTAGGCGCCTTAACGGCACTATTGGTATTTATAGGTGGCGCTTTAGGTGGCCACACAGGCATACTTATTGCGCTACTTTTTGCAGGAATAATGAATTTTTCAGCGTATTGGTACTCAGATACTATTGTCTTGAATCTGTACCAAGCTCAATTAGTATCCAGTACTTTTTTTGTTTATAGAATAGTTGAGGACCTTGCTCATCGTGCAGGTACCCCCATACCTAAGGTATACCTAATTAATAACGCGACACCAAACGCCTTTGCTACAGGACGAAATCCTCACCATGCAAGCATTGCCGTAACCACCGGCTTATTGGAGCGATTAACTAAGGAAGAGCTTACTGGCGTTTTAGCTCATGAGCTTGCCCACGTTGTCCATCGAGACACATTGATTAGCGCCGTGAGTGCAACTATTGCCGGGGCAATTAGTGGACTTGTAAACCTGTTAATGTGGATGCCACTCTCCTCTCAATCGAGCGATGGGGAAGAACACAGTGCCCATCCAATTGCAGGGATAATGATGATGATTCTTGCACCCATCGCAGCGGGACTCATTCAAATGGCGATTTCCCGCTCTAGGGAATTTGAAGCAGATGCAGGCGGGGCAAGAATTTGCGGTAATCCTCTTTGGCTTGCCAATGCTCTGATTAAATTAGAGCAGGCAAGTCATCAACACTATTTTACGAAGGCAGAAGCCCACCCTGCAACAGCTCACCTCTTTATCGTCAACCCCATCAATGGAGAAAAGCTCGCGAACCTTTTTGCAACTCACCCGTTGACTTCAGAACGAATTGCAAGGCTTAGGGCAATGTATTAAGTGTGATTCATTACCATTTTTTTTAAAATGGGGCACTTGAATTTCTTTCAATAACCCTTACTTAAGAAATTAACCAAAATCATATTTTAAGGAGACAGCATGAACACTTTAATTAAAACTATGCCCATGTACCGTGATATGGGTCTTCTGTTAAATGATTTTTTTAACATTCAAAAACAGGATGATTCATCCTATATTGAAACCAGTAGTTGGTCACCTTTGGTGGATATTAAAGAAGAAAAAGACTGCTTTTTAGTGATTGCCGATGTTCCTGGGGTAAACAAGGAAGACATTGATATTTCCCTAGAAAATCACGTTCTTACTCTTAAAGGTCAGCGACAGTTCGAACAAACCGAGCATCATCAAGGCTATACACGAAGAGAGCGCACGCAAGGGCAATTCTATCGTCGCTTTAGTCTTCCTCAAACCGCGGATGATGCAAAAATCACAGCGCGCTATGCTCATGGTGTTCTGGAAATCAGGATTCCCAAAAGAGAAGCTGCGACTGAGAAAAAAATTGAAATCAGCGTTGAGGACTAATACGAAAAGGCCTCGTTATGAGGCCTTCCTGCTCATATACAATAAAAGCTGAGTTAAGACTTAATTAATTGAGCAACCGCCTCTACCCAAGATTCGCGGGTATTTAAACAAGGAATTAGAGTAAATTCCTTTCCTCCTAAATCAATCCACCGCTCTTTAAGGCGCATGCCTATCTCTTCTAATGTTTCCAGACAGTCAACAGTAAAAGAGGGGCAAACCACTGCAAGACGTTGCGTTCCCCGTTCAATCAACTCAGATAATACTTCATCGGTATAGGGTTTTATCCAGGGTGTTTTTCCCAATCTTGATTGAAATGCCGTAGTATATTGATGTGCCTGTAATTTTAATTCTTTTGCAAGCAAACGACTCGTTTCAAAACACTGCGCCCTATAGCAGGCTTGATTTTTCAAGCTTACGAAAGGACAGTCTTTCAAGCATACCGTATCACATCCTGTCTTGATAATGTGGCGCTCAGGAATTCCGTGATAACTAAATAGCAAATGAGATTCCTTTTTTAAATGGCTTTGAATGACTTCACTTTGTGAAGCGATGTAGGCTGTATGATGATAGAAATCACGAAGTACACGGAGCGAAGGAATCACCTCCCTTTGGGATAAAATGCGCATTACTTCTTCAATCGATGAGCCCGTTGCAGCAGAAGAGTACTGAGGATATAAAGGAAGAATGGTAATCTCATCGCATGTTTTTAATTCATCAAGCGCTTGTTCTATGGAAGGCGCACCGTAACGCATGCCTAATGCTACTTGATAGTGTTCTTCCAAGCGTTGTTGGATAGACATGGCCAAGTCCTGACTGTACACCATTAAGGGTGAGCCCCGAGAAGTCCATATCGATTGATAGGCATGAGCCGTATTTTTTGATCTAAAAGGCACGATTAATCCATAGACCAGAAAGTAACGAACCAGCGCAGGTAAATCAATGACTCGTTTATCAGTCAAAAACTCGCGCAAATATCGCTTAATATCTCGCCTATTCGTAGAATTTGGTGTGCCTAAATTAATTAATAACAATCCTTTTTTCATAAATGGCTCTTTTAAAAAAGTGGCATCATAACGTATCATCAATACGCTTAATAGCGGAGCCTTAAACAAAGTTAGCCCCTAAGGGTTGCAATAATCACAATAGGTAGGGTCGGCTTTTAGTAAACCATCTCGCCGCCTTTTGAATTCTTGGTGTTCACAGCCAATACAACCCCAAACTTCTTCCTCATAAATCGAGGTAGGAGAACCACACAGCCCGCAAGGTAATGCGCCTTTAGTTGCTTTGAATCCAAAGCCTGGGCGTTCACATCGAGCACAAAGACTAGCAATTCGTTGCGTTAATTTATCCGCCAACTCACCAATCACCGCCATTCGAGTAGGATTCATCATAGCCCGCATGTCGGTTGCTAAAAGAAGCTCTTTTTCGGTTTTAAAACCAAGATCTAGGTGATGGGTCAACGACTCTAAATCATTAACACCTTTCGCCAACACCTGGTTATTGGAGGGCACTTGCAGAATGAGTGCATGAGATGGGAATTGAACTCGTTTAAGAAAAGCATCAAGTTCTGTATTTTTGTTAATCGTTATCATCGCGTAATTTGTTTTTTGGCTTACTAATTGCTCTGCAATAATCCAATCCCGCGTTCTGTCAACAAACACCATCAGCTCATGCGCACTTGGTACAAAAGGAAACGCAGGATGAGGCCCAAAGCTTCCCTCAGAGGCGACAGCAAGGGCATAGTTATAGCGTTTTGCTGCTGTTTTAGCCTTTAGAAGACAGGTTTCATAAGGGCTCAGCGTTCGGGCAACCTCTCCAGTAAACGTACCAAACTGATCGGTATCAAATTCGAGCACTCGCAAGGTGCACGATAACTTAGTCATAAAAGGCGGAGCAATCACTTGCTCCTTTTCATGTTTGGAGGCTAATAAAACATTTTGATTTTTATAGTACATGATTAAGTATTCATAATGTGAAAATAATCAAGCCTTGCCACCGAAACATCGGAAACAAACATGACCCCTGACTCATTTTGAAACAGCGTTTTCATCCCCAAGGCTAAGGTTACAATCACCTCCTCCGGCGCCACTGCAATAAATAAGACTAATGAGGATTTATCATTAAACATCATTTTCCCTTCATGAAAGCCATGATGTCCTTTTCCAGAAACGTTTCGTATCAGTGTATATCCTGTCACTGATGCTTCATCCATCATGGATGTAATCAAGTGCTCATGTTCTCCTGCAACAATAACCTCAATTTTTTTCATTGGATGTAAATTAATTCCAACATCTTTTCGCTCTTGAACTTTAACCACATTCATTTTTTTCTCCTCGCTATTTATTGTTTTACTAAATTCCACTCGCCAGATTGGCTTAATTGATAAGAAAGTTGATTGATGGGATCGATAACGACCAAGTGTACCCATTGATTAAAAAATAGGGTTTTTAAGATGGAGTGTTTTTCAATCACTTGAGAGACCCTATCTCTGTGTGCATAAACAACTGTTAGCAAACGCTGTGGTTCATGATAGGCATGCTCATCAGAGCTCATGACTGATTGTAGGGGAAGTCCATGCATCAAATCGCTTCCATTGCCCTGCATCACTCCAATCGTTCCAACCACATTGTGAGTGACTTTGCTCCCACTGCCAAAGGTCACATTATCTAAGGTAGAAAATAAATATTGGGTATTGATCCATTCAGCCACGACCATGGGTGCTGTCAAAATCGTCTCGAGCAGTGCCCCATCATGGTCTTGCTCAAAACGATACGAATGCAAGAAACAACGACCATCAAGAGGAATATTTTTTGTTAGATGCCTAGGTGCAACAATAAAGGCAGCATTTCGAGCTAAGCCCCATTCGGGTCGTGTCTCAGACCAATCTAGGCTTCGTCGTAGGATGTATTTATGAGGCGTGCCACTCTGTAATTTAATTCCTCGCTCTTGATTGGTTATAAGCTGCGCCTCTTTTAAATCGTTTTTGAGTTGATTTAAAAGTTCGGGATAAATAGGTTTTGCTTCGCCTTGCGTATACACCTCAACGCAGTCCGTCGTGGTATTATGCAGTGCTCCGTAAAATACCGTATCTAAGGGAATGTGCATGCCACACTCTTCTAAACCTTGACGAACTTCACGTTTATTAAGAATGGATGCCAATAGTCGCGCGTTTATTCCCCCATGATTCCCGCCACAAGCACCACAATCCAAAGCCGATGCATAAGGATTATTTTCAGTACTACTTCCATGCCCACAAAAAATAATGAGTTTAGCAAAACCGGAGGTGAGTCCCATAAGACGTAATACCGTCTCAGCATAACTAACCTGCTCTTGCAAGGACAAACCTTGTTCTGCATCGTTTTCACTTAGCTCATAAGCCACCTTGGTTGGCATAGCAGGCTTCAACCAACCCTTGATAGCTGATAATGAATTGTTACTCACCTCTGGCGATAAAGATTTTAAAGTCATATTCAACCCACACCAAAGTCCTAATGATTCGACTAGAGCAAAAGGTGTCGACACATTGTGTTTGAGTTGCGTATAAAGGTTTTTACAACCATTAATCAATGATTTTCCTCGTTGATAACGCTCATAATCGTCTTTATTTGCAGCTGATATTTCTTTAATCGCATACTTAGGCTTTAACAAGACGGGACAGCACTCTTTACTTTTATTGGTATCAAATTCCTCGATACGCACCGGAAGACCAAAAAATCCGGCAAAACCAAAGGTTTCATAATGACCTAAAGACTCGATCGCGCGACGAAATGGCTCAGAACGAACATCAATGCAAAAAATCAACTGAGCATTTCTTCGAGGAGCCTGAGCGGCCTCCTTTTTTACCTCTGGCAAAAGCAAAGCTAATAGTTTTTTTCGATACGAATCCTCATTACTTTTTAATTGCGCCAACACTTTTTTAACCAAAGAACCATCGTCGCTGCTTTTTTTTTCTTTGAGCGCTTCAGGCCAGAGAATGCAGGTGAGCACCAAGCGCACTGCCAGAAAATCAGTGAGCGTTACTTTTGCTTTTTCTGCTTTATTTGAATTCTGCCAATCTGTTTTCCATTTCACGAACCCTGCCCATCCGGGCAAGTAAGAAACTGTCTTTGCAAGAAAGGCTTCTTCTTGCCCTTTGGCAACATGAAGTCTTTGCAGACAGATTTTAATTGCCTCCTCTGCTGATTCGGGCAATTGCTGTAGAAACGTCTTTGCTTCTTTTTTATTGTGGTGCACTTGTCTATCAAAAGAGGCTAATTTTAAGAACCCATAATAAAAGCCCTGCTCACGATAGGGCATATCAATACTGCCTTGCCCTGCATCAAAAAAGGCGCCGCACCATTTAATCATTTGCAGATTAACTGCTTCAAGTTGCACATTGCGCTCTGCTCTTTGGCGCCTAAACCCACCCTGAGCTAATGCTTCTTCAAACGTTTGGCCTTCAAAGCCTTGTAATGGATTACAGGCAATAAACGTTTCAAGAGGCCAAACAGGGGTAATGCATTTTGCGGCGTTGTGTACTAAAACCTGTATCTCTAGGTTTTTACCTGTTCCAGGCTGATAGCTCTTACCTTCTTTTTTATCCTCTGACTGTATCGTGTGGTGTTTCGCTAACAGTTTTGCGCTAGTCATAAATACTCCTTAATAGGTTTAGTAGTTGTACTCGTTTCGTAAAGCAGTGACGGTTTTTCTAGAAGGCTGGCTTGAATTAAACAAAGTCACATAAAGCCAACACCCGAGTTTTGATTGACCTGTTTTTTTATGCACCTCCAGATTAAATACCACCCACAAAGCACCAAATAAGGCCATTATGGTCCAATGAATTAGCGATAATTGAGGTGCTTCTAGTGTTGCTATACTAGGGATTAGCCACTGAATCAGTTGAATGCTTGCGCCATACATAAGTCCTGAAAATAGGGCAAGAACAAGGCCTGAAACTAAACTTAACACCACTTGGTGAGCGCGAATCCAGGTGAGCATGAGTTGTGCGCCCGCGATGAAGGCAAAGAACAAAACAAAGCCACTGGCCTCATGCATAGAGATGGACTTATTCGTTACAACAGCAAAGGAAGTCATTGCCACAACACCACCGATAAGAGAAGTGAGAAGCATGGTGGAAGATACTTTAGAAGAAGTAGTCTCTGATTTTTTTTGTTTCACTGCAGAGCCTGAACTTAAAAACAGATAGGCTTTGAATAATCCATGCCAACACAGATGTGCTATAGCTGCAGCAAATAAGCCCACCCCACATTGCATCATCATGAAGCCCATTTGAGCCATGGTGGAACAAGCCAACATTTTTTTAATATCGTGCTGCATCAACTTCCAAACAGTACCTAGTAAGGCCGAGATAGAGCCGGCTATGAACAACAGAGTCAACAATCCTGGATAAAGCATCAGCATTGGTGCAAATTTAACGATTAAAATTCCTCCGCCATTAACAAGGCCCGCATGCATCAATGCAGAGACTGGAGTTGGTGAGTTCAATGAGCTGATAAGCCATCGATGGAAAGGAAACAATCCAGATTGAGCTAGTGCGCCAATTAAGACAAGGCCCATTGAAACTAATGATAAGTGGTCGGGGTTAGACAGGTTAGTCAAGGTCGAAATAGAGTTTGTTGAATAAGTGAGACTTAAGGTAATAAAAGCAATTAATAAACAGATACTTCCTATCGACAGAGTATAAAAGGCCAAGAGCCCCGAATTTTTTGCAGCCAACCATTCTTTCTTATGCACCATTAACAACACGAGAAATAAATTAGAAAAAGACCAAGCCCCCCAGAATAAAAATAAATTATCGGCAAAAACCATAAGCATGGCTGTTAGGGTTAGGATTGATAAAAGAAGAAAAAAGCGCTTGTAGAGTCTGTCTCCATGCATATACCTTAATGAAAAGCGATGCACGACAAAGCTGACCAATAACACCAAGCTGCATAACAACAGGCTCAGTGTATTGAGATTCATTAACCAGTAGATTGTTGAATTTTGTGATAAGGACAAATAAGAAAGTAACCCCACCCCAATCAAGAACCCTAATCCGACACTGTAACCCGCCCAGCGCGCCGCAATAATTGGTCGAAAAGTTAAAAGACAATTAAAGACAAGCGCAGTCACTGGACAGGCCAACATGAGACATAAAAAAATTAGAACTATTATATTCACATCATTCCCCATTAGAAATTGTTTTGCTACAATGAAAATATATTAGATATACTGATATAAGTGAAATTAAAAATATTTATATTTTCTATTAGGAATTCTAATGTCACTAGATACAGTAACCTTACAGTGCTTTTTAGCAGTCGCTGAAACGCAAAGCTTCACCAAAGCCGCCTCGCGTGTCGGTCGAACTCAATCTGCCATCAGTCAGCAAATTGCTAAACTGGAGAATTTAGTTGAAAAACAATTAATTACTCGTGGACGGGATTTAGCCTTAACGCCAGATGGAGAGCTTTTTTTAAGCTACGCCAAGCGAATTTATGAATTGCATCGCGAATCGCTCGATCGATTTAAAACACCGGAGCTCCAAGGAGAACTTCGTTTTGGTCTTCCCGAAGATTTTGCAGCGATGATGCTCTCGGATGTCTTAGTTGAATTTTCAAGACTCCATCCCAGAGTCATGCTGAATGTGGAGTGTGATTTAACCCTAAATTTAATCGAGCGCTTTCATCAGGATGAATTTGATTTGATTTTGATAAAAACAAATGAAAAAAATCAAATTTCGGAAGGGGTGAATGTATGGAATGAGCCTGTGGAATGGGTAGGCAAAAAAGAACTACTGCCAGCACTTCATGATAAAGCAATGATTCCACTCATTCTTTCACCCACACCTTGCGTCTATCGCGGAAACGTCATCGAGTCACTCAATGAACATCACCTGAAATGGCGCTTGGCATTTAGCAGCCCTAGTTATGCAGGTAAAATGGCAGCCGTTCGCGCAGGCCTTGGGATTACCGCCATACAGCGCAGTATGATTCCTAATTATCTAGATAGACTCGATGATTATTTTCTCCCCTCTTTAAGAGACATTCATGTATCTTTAATTAAAAAGAAAGATGAAAATAAAGCTATTGAATCGCTCGAATTTTTTATCATGGATAAATTAAAACATTAAGCAAAGGATATGGGGCGTTTGATGAAAAAAGAAATGAACTCTATTGTTGAGACTCTAGATAAGGCGACCATTGCATCAATAGCCATGATAAGCGTTATCGTAAGCCTTCTGACATTAAGTATCCCGATTGCGGCACAAACCTTAGTCAATCTGATTGCCTTTGGTAAATTGCTTCAACCTGTGCTGACTCTAAGTGTGATGGTGCTTGTCCTTATGATTGCTCTAGGCGCTTTAAATGTCTGGCAAGCTATTATCATCGAAGTCATTCAACAAAAACTCATGGTTAAAATAAGTCTTAACCTAACTCGTCAATTTACTCATTTGTCACTCGATAATTTCTCCTCACATCATGGTCCTGAGCTCGTTAATCGTTTTTTTGAGGTGGTGACTATCAATAAAGCGCTATCAAGTCTGCTACTCTACGGCGTGAACTTAAGTTTGCAGCTCTTTTTTGGTTTACTCTTGCTTCTTTTTTATCATCCACTCTTTCTGGTATTTGATGGATTTATTATACTAAGTATTATTTTGATTGTTTATCTGCCTTATCGAAAAGGATTAGCGAGCGCCGAAAAAGAATGCGCTGAAAAACACCAGATAGGTGCATGGTTAGAGGAGTTACTGGCCAATCGCTTTTTATTTCGATTTAATCGATATCATCACTATGCGACCCAACAAACCGATAAGCGATTAGTTGGTTTCTTAAAAGCACGCAATATGCATTTTAAGCAACTCATTAAACATCAGATTGGTTTTTATCTCCTCTCGGCAATCGCCAGCAGTCTTTTACTCGGCTTAGGTGGTTATCTCGTGATTAACAACCAATTAAGTTTAGGTCAACTCGTTGCAGCAGAGATTGTGCTGGGTGCATTAATCTATGCTTTTAAACGTTTTGGTGTTCTTTTGGAAAATTATTACGATTTAGTGGCTTCCGAGCATAAAATTGACGTGGTATTAAATCTCCCAACCGAAGCGATTAACAACGAGTTAAGCGAACTTGTTATTCCCATAAAAATCATCACGCTAGTCACTGAAAATCAAGAAAAAGCCTCGAGCACTCCTGAAAATCCCCTTGTTATTTGCGTGAATCAAACACATAAACAAGAATCATTTACCGATTTTATTTTGGGTTTTAAAAATAATACTAACCTCACAGTATATATAAATGAAATCCTCTGTCATCAAGAATACAGGCGCTGTCTACGTGACAACACCTTATTACTTAGAGATAAAGAATGGTTTGCTGGCAGCATTTATGACAATTTACAGCTTAATCAACCGTCTTTTTCGATACAGCAATTAAAAGAACTTTTAAAATCCTTTGGGTTGATGGATAAAATCATGAGCCAACCTCGGGGCTTAAAAAGTATCATTTATGATTGGGAACTTGTTTTTACTGAACGCGAACTCATTCAACTCATGGTGATTCGTGCCTTGGTTGCTAAACCCCAGCTGATTATCATCGATGGGCTTTTTGATAGGCTGACTACAAAAGACATTGAATTGCTCATCGGCTATTTAGCAACACTCAACGAAACTCTTTTGATTATAATTACTCAATATCCAAATCTTATTCCATTGTCTAACCGCTTGGTGCTCTCATGAAGCTACACGCCTATCAAATGATTGGCAAATTACCCAATCCTCGCAAAATAGCTAAGATTATTTTTTTAGTACTTTTGATGTTAATTTTATTTTTGAGTTTTACTCCTTGGCAACAATTTGCCTTAGGCAGTGGAAAAGTGATTGCGTTTTCACCCTCTGAGCGATTGCATACTGTCAATTCGCCCATTTATGGCAGAATTAAAAAGTGGTATGTTGATGAAGGGGTGATTGTCAAAGCAGGCGATCCTATAGTAGAGATTACAGACAATGATCCCGAGCTACTCAAACGATTGGAGCTGGAAAAGAAAGCTATTATGCTTCGCATCAAAGCGGCAGAGCAATCATTAAGCGCCGGAAAAGCGAATGTGGATCGCCAAAAGAACTTATACCAACAAGGCATTAACTCAAAACGCCAATACGAATTGGCTCAAATTGAATACGCGAAATACCAAAATGAATTAGCACAAGCCAATATTGATAAGGTCGGTATTGATGTTCGCATCGCAAGACAACAAACCCAACTTATCAAAGCACATGTCCCTGGAATAATCTTTAAGCGCTTGGCCGGACAACAAAGCGTTGTCGTTAAAGAAGGGGAAATAGTGGCAGAGATTATACCTGAAACCGAATCTAGAGCCGTAGCGCTCTGGATTGATGGCAATGACATTCCATTCGTTCATTTAAATCAAAAAGCACGTCTTCAGTTTGAGGGATGGCCAGCCATTCAATTTAGAGGTTGGCCACAAATCGCCGTAGGTACTTTTGGTGGGAAAGTAGCTTTTATTGACCCCACTGATAATGGTATGGGGGTATTTCGCGTCGTGATTGTGCCTGATGAGCCTTGGCCTGCGCCTGCTTTTTTGAGGCAAGGCGTGCGTGTACATGGTTGGGTGCAATTAGGCGAGGTACCTTTGTGGTATGAGTTATGGCGTCAGTTTAATGGCTTTCCCCCTGAAAGTTCAGCAGAAAAGGCAGCAGCATGATGACTTCTAACTTACCTAAATTGGTCATTATGCTTATGGGACTGAGCGCTTTGTACGTGCATTCAGAATCTTATGCCCATCAGGAAACACAAAAACTAAGCTTAATGAAGGTACTAGAAAGCATCGATACTCATTACCCCCAAGTAAAAATAGCACGCCTTGAAGTCATTAAAGCCAGTGGTGCTTTTGTTAATGCAAAGGGGCAGTTTGACCCCTCATTGGAAGCCAGTACTCGCTCGCAACCCGCAGGCGGCTATATAAATAATTACGGTGATACGCAACTGACCATACCGACTCTTTATAACGGAGTAAAACTATTTGCAGGCTATCGCAATGGTGAAGGTAATTGGCCTATATACTATCAAAATTATTTAACCAACTCCGGTGGAGAATACCGCGCAGGACTATCACTACCGCTACTTCGTGACCGGCTCATTGATAAGGAACGAACCGGGCTATTGTCTTCTGCTCAATTGATGCTGATGAAGGAACAAGATGCCGAGGCAATCAAAATAAAAATTTATCAAGAAGCCATTAAAGCCTATTGGCAATGGGTAGAGGCGGGCCTTCAATTAAACACATTTAGACAACTCCTGCACTTAGCGCAAAAACGACAACACGCCATTGAACAACAAGCAAGCCTTGGAGATTTGCCAAAACTTGCGATCAGTGAAAACTTACAACAAATTGTTCAACGAGAACAATTACTCAATCAAGGCCAAATGATATTTGAACAAGCAGGGGTTAACTTATCTCTTTATTTTCGTGATCCAAAGGGAAATCCGCGAGTTCCTGAAATAGGCTCTCTACCTGATTTGACTAGCACGTCATACCCCATAGACGCTTCACTAACAGAACACCCAGGAATAAAAAAACTAAACCATTACGCCACGATAATGAGGCTCAAACGCAATCAGGCCCGCAACGAACTATTACCTCAGTTAGATGCGACTGCCTATACCTTTAAACAAAATGGAACAGGTGGCTATCCTTTAATGATTCCACAAGCAGCCATGGTTGGTGTTTCGTTTAAGTTTCCTTTATTACAAAGGCAAGCCAAAGGCAACCTAATCCAAGCAGAAAGCGAATTGCGCCAAGTTCGCGTTGAAAAGAGATTTTTGTACGAGCAACTGAGCAATGAATTTGCCAACATGCTCATTGGCATCAACAGAAGTAGACAACAAGTCAGCCTTCTAAAAAAAGAATTAACTTTGGCGCAAAAGGTGCAACAAGGGGAAACAAAAAAATTTTATCAGGGTGACAGCACTTTATTTCTAGTGAATCAACGCGAGCAAATGACCACGCAAGTACAACTCAACACTTTGCATGCCCAGGTTCAACTAGAAGAATTAAAAGCTAAGGCTCGTTATTTCGCCTCAACCAACAGAGCAAACTGCTCTTCACAACACAATAAATAAGGATGGCATGAGTAGCGCATTAGTTTGGTTTAGACAGGATTTGCGATTGGCTGATAATCCTGCATTTTTTGAGGCATGCATAAATCACGACACCGTAATTCCAATCTATATCTTGGATGAGAATAGTGTTCTTGGTGACGCGCAAGCCTGGTGGCTTCATCACAGCCTTAATGCACTTAATCACTCATTAACCACAAAGCTTAACTTAACGCTTATTCTTCGCAAAAGAGCCGCATTAGAGATACTTTTAGACCTAGTAAAAGTTACAGAAATTGATGCGATTTATTGGAATCGGTGTTATGAACCCAAAAGTATCGAGCGCGATAAAAAAATCAAAGCAACGCTTCCAGGCTCTGGAATCGATGTCTTTAGTTTTAATGGCAGCTTATTTAATGAACCCTGGACGATTAGCACTAAAAGCGGTGATTTTTTTAAAGTTTTTACCCCTTATTGGAAGACCTGTCGACAAGTGCTTAGCCCTCCATCAGAACAATTAATAACGCACCATCCAGGCTCCCTAGCTTTGAAAAGTGATGCAATTAACGATTGGGGGCTGGTACCATCTCTCGATTGGGCCTCACAATTCCCTCAGTTTTGGACACCAGGAGAAGAAGGGGCAAGGCGACGGCTGCAAGAATTCATTCAAGACCATCTTCATGGTTATAAAATAAATCGATTAACAAAAAAGTATGGTAAAGGTTTTAGTGTCAGTACACTCCGAGATATCAGACAGTTCTATCTTGTGTATCCCGACATTACAATTCACCACGCAGTGCGTGGTAAATCTTCTAATGAATTATCATTAAGCCCAAATTTAGGCTGGATCCACTACCGCTCATTAATGCGAATAGATCGCCCGGAAGCAAGGCAATTTTATACAGTAGAAGCAGAAAAAAATGCATGGAGTGGTCGAGAGTTAGAACGGCAAATCAATAGATCGCCTAGCTAAAAGTAAAGATAAAGAAGGATTATTAGCTTTGTCTCGAGATGGGCAAGAAATCAATAAACCAGAGGATGCCATCAAAGAGCCTTTGATTCTTGAGTTTTTAGGTTTACCTGAATCACACCGTTTGGTAGAGTCAAAGTTAGAAGAGGCTTTAATCAATAATCTGCAGAAGTTTTTGTTAGAATTAGGCACTGGCTTTTCATACATTGGAAGACAAAAGCGACTAACTTTTGATGGGGATCACTACTACGCCGACTTAGTGTTCTATCATGTCATATTAAAGTGTTATGTCATTATTGATTTAAAAACCAGAAAGTTAACTCATGCCGATCTCGGTCAAATGCAACTTTATGTAAATTATTTTGATGCAGAGATAAAACAGGAGGATGACAATCCCACTATTGGTTTAGTTCTCTGTACCCAAAAAAGTGAAACAATGGCTAAATATTTACTTGGCGAAAAAGCAAAACAAATCTTTGCGAGCAGATATCAATTACATTTACCTTCAGAAGAAGAACTTAAAAAAGAGATCAAACGAGAAATCGATATAATACAAAATACAGAACCCAACAAAATCATCAAAAATTGACGTGTGGATTTTGCGTATTGATTACTATATGTTTGTTCGTGTTTGGTATTAAAACAAAGTGATTAATTTTCTTCTGTCACCAAAACGTGTCTCAACTGTGACCGTACTACGCTGTAATAGGCAGTTTTAGGCAGTAGTTTGTGAATTTGACGCTTCACAAGATATTGATTTATAACGAATTTAAAACTAGAGCATCAGGCTTCGAACCAAGGTGTCGGGGGTTCGAGTCCCTCCGAGCGCGCCATTTCTTATATCGCAAGCAACTGATTTTATTAATATTTATACTCGATCAAACTGGAAAAAAGCCCTCATTAGCTACTACTAATAGAAAGGGAATATAAATAATATGAAAATCATAAGAATGTATCATGACATCAACAGAAATTATAATTCTACCCATCGAGTATTCACATTCTTAACAAACCTCAATTGTCTTGTGTTATAATATGCTCTAATTGAGCAAATAAATAACAAAGAGGCCATCGGTAATTAGGTAATATGATCGTTTAAAGGATATATAACAAATTCTTTCAAAGAGATATAACCTAATTAGTTGAATATACTTATGAATACATTAATTAACTTTTACAAGAAAATAATTCAAGAACTTATTATTAAAAATCATTCTCTAACTCCCTCTGAACTTCTTGTAAAATTTCTTAATTATATTAATGAGCATGATGAGTCACTTGGCTTCTTTAAATCAAGTCTAAGTGCGGAAAGTAAGAATTTAATTCAACGAATGTCAAATGCTCAGTTTAGACCTGAAGACGTTATTCCCGTCCTAGATCAATTTTTTTGTGATACTACAAAGGTTAGATCTAATTGCATGATATATCCCTTGGTAGCCTATTTTTATTATTTTGAAACCAGTTATCCTCGAGCTCGAGTTGAAGGTGTGCAGCAATTTACTTTTATCAATACAAGCAAAGAAACTCTTCATCAAGCCACCCATTTGAGTAGAAAAGTACTCTTAACATTACGGAGATATACCTGCGAAATTGAGTACCAATATGAGGCACAAGCTAAGGCATGCCGTAATTGGAGAGCGCTTTCACGAATGATTGTACATGACAAAACCAAATATGAAATGGGCTCCCTCCTAATAAACATTTTTAGTAATGAAGTTGAAGTAATGAAGCTTGGAATGGGTTTATATATGAAGGAGCTGGACTATCCACTATATCTACTTAATATAAAGTATAATGATGAAACCAAGATTGCGATAATTAGAAAAATTCTGACTATTTTGTCTACCCCGGATGTGGATGAGAGTGCTAAATATATGGCATTCAAGGCCCTTCAGCAAATTGATATACCATCAGAAATGCAAGATAAAGTAAGTGACGTATTAGTGTCAGAGTTTTTTGTATCCGGTCGATACAGCACAGAGATTACCTTACGATCACCACTATCAGACGAGACATGGGAGTTTGTTCTGGAGAAAATACGCAATAACCCAGACATACGGACTATACTAAAAGTGTTACTTATTTGCAAAAAGGCAATGTCTACTCCCAAAAGCGTACTTAATGAGGCCTTAAATCTATTTTATAGTCAGAAGCAAATAACTGATTTACTGGATTTGGTCAATATTGCTCTCTTACTCGATCCTGAAATAGCAGATAATCGGGATAAAAAACTCTTATTAGGAAATAAACTTATAAGTTTAATAGAAACAGACAGCAGAGATCCTAACACAGCAGGTGATTTGCTTATTCGTGTCATGCATCCACTACCATTGACTCATGAACAATGCAATCAACTTGAACAACTCTTGCTTCTTAAAACCAGTAAACTAGATAGACTCGCTATATTATCTATATTCTGTAATGCATTAGAAAAAAAATTACTTCCTTCTGTATTTGAAGAAGCGCTTCTAAAACACATCCAAAAATTCTGCTTTGAAGAATACCCCTCTAATTTTAGCCCGCTCCTTTACAATACTTTAGACAGTCTACTTTCACCTCAGCAACGTTTCGATTTATTTTCGGGCTTAACAGTCTCTGGTACCCCACCCTTAGCCAGGGTATGCCTATACATACTTCCCCCGCCCGAAATGTTAGATGTCTACCAGACTGTGTTAGCAAAGCCTTGGAAGTTAAATTTTTTAGCTTCGCCTATTAGAGATTTAGACCTTCTACCAAATACAAAAATCCTGTCTATTATAGCATTGCCCCTACTTGAAATATGCCGGGAAATGCTCGTAGACAAAGCACTTGCACCAACCTCAAAACAACACGCACATTCATTAATACAAAAAATAAAAAAAATGATTAAGACACCTGAAGTAAATGCTTATTGTTTTAATATCTTTATGGATTTACTTTGCTCAGGTAAGGAACATCATGGATTTCAAAAACAAATTATACACCTTGCTCATCAAATATGGCCAACAGATGAAAATGTTCAGAACGATGCGGCTCATGCTTATTTTTCTTTTTTAAATCGACATATTACCCATTTTGATCATAATGATTTCAGAATAATAGTAACCTCTTTGAACTTAATACTTATAAAAATTGAACATCCTGCAATGCGAGCCATCATACTGGCCAATCTGGATAATATATTACTTAACATAGATGATAACTTAACATCGACAGAGCTACAACAAGGCATCGAACAGTTAAGAAGTACTCATGAAGCAAAGAGTATTGTTGATAATGTTATCTATGAAGACCTTAAAACTTATGTTTATGATGATTCTGAAGATACTATGCAGCCTTTATCTAGTTGGCTTTGATAAAGTATTTTCATTTCAATCACTGATGACAATATTGGTAACGAAGAGTTGCGTCAGAAAATGCTGACCTTTCCCCATATTAGAACCACTTCTTTGCTGAGTAATTTCTATCAATTGACTTATATCAGAATACAACTGCTCTTCATTTATATTAGAGCACGCTCTATCCACTTTCTTCCTCTAAATAGTGTCTGCTCACAGACACAATTGATCTGAGTTTATTAAAGACCCTTATATCTTAGAGTTTTTAAATGTTCCTGATGATTTGACAGGAAAATAAAGCATTTTAGAGTCAAATATTATAGCGCACTTACAAAAATTTCTTTTAGAATTGACAAGGGGTTTTCATTGCACGGATACGTGTAAGTACAGAGACATCTCATTTCTATGTTGACCTGGCTTTCTACAATTATCTTTTAAAATGCTTTGTTGTTATTGATTTAAAAACTGAAAACTTACACACCAAGATATTGGTCAAATGGATATGTACGTACGAATGTTTGATGAATTAAAGCGAGGAAAAGACGATAACACAACAATAGGCATTATCCTTTGCGCTGACAAAGACGAAACTATGGTTAAATATTCGGTACTAAAAGAAAACAAGCAAATTTTTGCTTCTAAATATAAAACTGTATTACCAACAGAAAAAGAATTAATCAACTTTATTGAGCAGGAAACTACAAGAATTTACTGTAGCAGATTTGTAACAAAGTATAGTATATCTACCGCTGGTGTAGGCAGTTCTGCGCAGTAATTGACGAAATCACCACATCGCAAGCAGCTGATTTTATTAATATTTAATATTGATCAAATTGGCTTCGAGCCAAGGTGTCGGGGGTTCGAGCCCCTCCGAGCACGCCATATAATGGGTCTTTCCCAATTCCCGGGACACCTTAATCAGCCGCAGAGCACCTTAATACGCACTCTATAATTTTCAATGTTTCGAAATCCATAAGCCCTCCGCTGAATCAATTTATTCAAATATAAATTGATAATTATTAGAGTCAATTTTATTAATATGGGGACAGCGAATACATTGAATAAACTGAATACCTATTTCATTACTAACAAACTCAGCATAGCTTTTATCATTTTCACTCATAACCCACAGTTTAACAGAAGCATATGAACGAGGTGCAGGATAAATATAGTCAAAGAACACGTCAAATGTATAATCTGATGTCTTTACAACTGAGAAGTTGGGAATATTGGTATATGCTTCAACAGATTTAATTGAAAATGGAGGGGCAATGGTAAAATGACGTGAAGTAATTTGTTGTTTCTCCTTATCTACCATAGCAAACGCATGGCCAACAAAAACAAGCAAAGTAATTGATAAAAATATTTTCTTAAAATATATCATATTAAGATTCTCTGATTAACAATGGTATACATCCTTCCAAAAATACCATAAAGCGCAGGGGAAATTATATATATTAGGATAATTAGGGTCTTTCCCCATTACGCCTGCACATGCTCTGTAAACGCTGGCTGGAGAGAAAATATACGCTTGGGATGCCGATATGCCTGGTGAAAACACGCTGCATAGCCTTGTCTGAAAGCCCCCCTCAGCTCCTCATTGTATTTTAACCAGAACTCATTTTTAGACTATTTAATTCAAAATTTAAATGCCCCTCATTTTATTCATCGATGCTAATGGAAGTTTTTGAATATTAAGTATGGAAGCTCATTATTTGCAGCATATCGCCTTCTTTCTACTTGGGGGTTCTGCTGCGTATAGGCGAGCCCCCATTATCAATCTCGATAGCCCAACGCTAGACGAATACATAACGGAGTCTGCTGAAACTAACAACAAATAGTCTAGTTAACAAAACATTAATGTTTTTCTGTTAAAATTATTTTTATTTCTTTAGGAGTTTTTATGTCATTTGAATCGAGATATACTCCTAACGATGTAATAAAAATTTTGGATAAATAACCTCATCTAGTTGGCAAAAAAACACATTAATGCCGGAGGTACTAATATATTTTCATCCTATCAAAATGAGTCATGTGTAGTCTTATCTCCATCAACTGATACTAAAAACAAAAATGCTCAAATGGTTCAAACCATTAGCCACGGATTAGAAAAACTTTCTGGAAATAGTGATTTGCAGCCAAAAAATACTAATTCCTGTAGCTGAAGAGCAAAAAATACGTTGGTTCTTTAAAAGAAACCATTGGGTTTCTTTGCAGTATGACAATCAAGTATTCCAGATTAAACAAAATGGCCTCATGTTATTCACCCTGATGTTACTTTGTCAAGGTCATTAATAACTCACCTTAATCTTCATTAATCCAGGCCATTTTAAGCTAATTGATTTTTAAAATTAATCATCTATTCGCGTCTTAAAACGTGGCTCATTCTGCCTGGTTTATTACTCGATTATTTTTGCCTCACACAAATAAATGTGATCTATTATTAGACACCTTTTACTATAATTTAGTATAGGGAAGTAAAAGATGAAGGAACTTATCATGGACATGCTTAAGAAAATCCGCATAGTGATAGTATTTTATTTATTTGCTTCTGTTATTTTATTTAATACGGCATTCGCAGATCCTTTAACAGATATAGCCAGATTAAATTTAGTCACTGGTAGTGTCAGTTTACTACCTGCAGGAGAAGATCAATGGGTTGATGCATCACTTAATAGACCTTTAGTTGTAGGTGATAGTCTGTGGACAGACACGTCTGCAAAAGCAGCCCTAGAATTTAGTAGCAAAACGGCGATTTGGCTTAATAGCTCGACCAGTTTAAAAATAGTAAATCTTACAGAGGATCTAGGACAATTTCAGCTGGCAGAAGGAAGCCTAGTTTTAATTGCCAACGAAATAAAATCTGGAAAAACTTACGAAGTAGATACCCCCAATATTGCATTAATTATAAATAAACCAGGATATTACCGAGTTGATGTCACAAACGACGAAAACACCTCGTCTACTGTAGTCAGTATAAAAATAGGTTTAGCCGAAGTATATGGCCAAAATACACCTGCTCCCCAGCAAATAAAAGAAGGAACTACTTGTCGTTACACCGGTATAGACCTTCAAAACCCTGAATGTACCCAATTAAAATCTTTAGATGAATTTGATAATTTGGTATTACAGCAAGAAAAACACCGCTTAGAGGCGAAAAACTCATCTAATTATGTTTCTCCCAGTGTTTTAGGCTATCAGGATCTTGAATCGTCTGGCAGCTGGCAAATTGATGATAACTATGGAAATATCTGGATACCAGAAAACGTTGGCTCAGATTGGGCTCCTTATAGAGATGGTCAATGGATATGGTTAAATCAGTGGGGATGGACGTGGGTAGATAATCAACCATGGGGATTTGCACCATTCCATTATGGTCGCTGGGCTTTTATCGATGATCGCTGGGCGTGGGTTCCTGGTCCGGTAGATGTTGAAGCTCTTTATGCGCCAGCTTTGGTAGTATTTATCGAAACAGGCAATGACAATATTTCCTGGTTTCCTTTGGGCCCTGGTGAAATATACACCCCTGCATATGCAGTAAGTGGTGCTTATTTTAATCAATTAAATGTCAGTAATACTTATTTTCACAACATAGATGTTAATAACTGGTATCAAAAAAATAACGCTCAATTTGACTATAAAAATAAACACATTGAGAATGCGATTACTAGTGTTAACAAAAATGCTTTTATCAATGCGCAACCGGTTAATAAAGCTGCTATTAAACTTACCCAACCAGAATTACTTAAAGCCCCATCACTTACTCATGCGCCAATAGCGCCTATAAATCAAAGCATATTGGGGGGAACGCTCACCAAAGGGGTGAAACCTCCAGAAAAAGTAATAACTCAGCACACCATTATTAAAAATCAGCCTTCTACTCCACCAGCCTCTTTTACCAAAGTAAAAGGTGAGTTAACAAACAACCCTGGCATACCATTAAATAATCAAAAATCAGTTACTCCCATACCAACAACGCGGAATCTACAACCTTTAAATACACCGGTCAAAGAAAATCAGCAAATTCAAGGTCCTGCTCAGCATCCAACGCCTATGCCAGTTCCTCAACAGGAGAAATTAAAGCCATTGAAACAACAAGAAATTCCTGCACACCCAGTGATAAAACATGAGAACATTCAGAAAGCTCCTGCACAACCTGTGATAAGGCATGAGAACATTCAGAAGGCTCCTGCACAACCTGTGATAAGGCATGAGAACATTCAGAAGGCTCCTGCACAACCTGTGATAAGGCATGAGAACATTCAGAAGGCTCCTGCACAACCTGTGATAAGGCATGAGAACATTCAGAAGGCTCCTGCACAACCTGTGATAAGGCATGAGAACATTCAGCATTAAAGAGGATATTAGATCATGACTACAATGGAATTAAAAAATTTTACTTTAGCAGATGAAACCAGAGAGTTGCCCAAAACAAAAATTGAAGTCCTCAATTTTGGAGATACTACAATTATGCGTGCTATTTTCCAACCAGGATGGAAATGGTCTGAATGTGTCAAACCCACAGTGGAGACTAAAAGCTGTGAAGTTGCGCATATCAATTATGTAGTTTCTGGGAAAATGGCAGTCGTAATGGACGATGGCGTGCAAAAAGAAATGAGCCAAGGAGATGTTGCTGTTATCCCCCCCGGCCATGATGCATGGGTTATAGGTAATGAACCTTGTGTTGTACTCGATTTTGGCGCCGGTAAAATCTATGGGAAAAAATAAATTTGACCATAAAGATTGCTCTATAGTTTCACTACTCAATTAAATGTTTTTTTCAAAAAAGCACAGGTTGATATTTTAATAAATCACCAATTGCCTTAAAATAATCCACACTTAATAAAGTTCATCCAACTCTATGGAAGTGTAGTAATCCATTTTATGGATGCCTTAGCACATGCGAACTATTTACTTACCCTATAACACAATTAAAAGGAACAATAATGTTCAACGAACATATCCTAAAAATACGTCGTACCTTACAACAACACAATGCTAATGTTGAGCAAGAATGGATTAACATTCATGAGTTTGCATCAGCTCGATTATACGAAGTTTACTTTGACAGCAATTACAACCGTTTTTGGACTTTAGAAGATCCTCAATATATTGCACGATGTCGCTTATATTCAATGATAGGAGGTAATAAAGTATCTATAACCATTGAAGAAATAAGTAATGCCTTTAGGCAAGCCTGCGATTTAACCGACCTAAAAACAACCACCGAAAAAGAATTTTTATCGATATTTCAACTTATTTTATGCGGCAAATACCAAGTTGTAACACAAATGCCTCCTACATGTGCTTTTTAACTATATCAGTGACTATCAGGACATTAGAAAAATAATTTTGTTTTACTTGCCTCATGTAGTGCCCCCCATTTAAACCGGTCCACCTAGCCAATAATTAACGACTAGGAATAGGACTAGTAATATGACTGTATCGACATCATTAGAATGTAATGAAATAATCCACTCAAGCAGCAATCGACGTCGTTGGACGCCGTTAGAGAAACAACAAATAGTCCATGAAACCTATCATTCAGGAACAACGGTATCTTACGTTGCGCGAAAACATGGAATACCGCCCAGCCAATTATTTTATTGGCGTAAATTAATGGAGAGCAGTGCATTGACTGGAGTAAAGGCTGAAGAGTCTGTGGTCCCCCAAAGTGAAGCGAATGAACTCAAAAGGCGAATTAAGCAACTAGAACAAGTGTTAGGCCAAAAAACGTTAGAGAACGAAATACTACGTGAAGCGGTAAAGCTAGGCCGGGAAAAAAAACTGATCTCGCGGCAACCCTTGCTCGGAATAAGCGATTTCGAATAAGAGGGATAGCCAGTGCTCTAGAAGTATCCCGTTCAAATCTAACAGAAAGGCTTAAAAAAATGAAACCACAAAAGAACCATTACGTTAAAACAGAGGATAACGAACTGCTCCCTTATATTCGCGAAATCACGGACAAACGCTGTAGCTATGGCTATCGAAGAGTCACTGTTTTACTCAACCATCGACTGCAGTCTGAAGGCAGATTAAAAGTGAACCACAAACGTGTATATCGCATTATGAAGCTCAATAATTTATTGCTTCTGGCTCCTAAGAAAAAACCAACACGTTCTCACGACGGTAAGGTGATTACTTTAAAAAGTAATACGCGTTGGTGCTCTGATTGCTTTACCATTCAGTGTGCTAACGGAGATCGAGTGCATGTTGCTTTTGCTATGGATACCTGTGACCGAGAGGTTATTAGTTACGTTTCATCAACTATCGGCATAGATGGTAGAACTATTAGAGACTTGCTACTTGAAAGTATGGAGTATCGTTTTGGCAAAATCGACGTATTAGCAAAGCCGATACAGTGGCTTAGTGACAATGGGCCTTGTTATACAGCTCGCGAAACAGTAGCATTTGCTAGGAAACTTGGCTTTGATGTGAGAACCACGCCAGCTTATAGCCCTGAAAGTAATGGAATGGCTGAGGCATTCGTCAAAACGTTTAAGAGAGACTATGTCGCATTTAGCGATCCATTTGATGCGCTCACGCTCATGAGGAAGTTACCCGATTGGTTCAAGGACTACAATGAACATGCGCCCCATAAAGGGTTAAATATGATGGCACCAAGACAATTTATCAAAAGGGCTTTGGCTGGCTAAGTGGTCCGGTTTTATAGGGGCAACTCCACCTCATCTAGTGACAAATAAAATACCAGCTTAAAGTTTTTAATCAAAGTGCGACGTAGTTATCACTCGATATACAAATTAATTATCTATGACTACGTGCCTCAAAAAATAAAAGAGTATTACTATAATTAAACAATACCAATGAATATTGGTTTAGAGTTCTAGCCTCTAAATAAAAAATATTTAATATATCAATAACAAATAAAAGTTATCTAGTGAATTGTTGGGTGCATGAGGTTAACTCTTCACTTGCTTCTATGTTAAAAAGAATGGGCATTTTTTCATGGATTTGTTGTATAAGAATATCATCTGCTTGGTGATTATTTTCAAACAGAATTATTTCATGTGAAGGTCTTTCAAAGAATTTATCCATCTCATTGGCATATCGCAAACTTACTTTACTTTTATTATTTTGATAACGGCTGGTGATGAAATTTTCTCGAATCTTTGCTTCAACCTCAATCATTACAAATTTAAGATCCGGTATCGCATTTAATAACTTAAGACGATGTTTGTCGAGATACATTGCTTGTGAGATAACAAAACTCTGCTCCGGAGGATTTTCTTTTTGTGTTTTGATAACATCGATTAATACGTTGACAAATTCATCAATCATTTCTGGGGTCATTTGTTCATCTTCAATTAAACAATCCAGCATTTTTTGGGTGATATGTTTATCACCATCGATATGGAGGATGTTTAACTTTTCGAGTAGCCCTCCTATATAGCTTTTCCCAGAACCTGTTTTACCAAACAAAAAATAAACGGCCATTGATTACTACCAAGCAATAAATATTTATCCAAAGACAATACAATAAAATAATCGGGATGTGTACTTTATTTTTAGCATCTGAGACACAGAGAAGCTCGTCCCTGGGTTTTGCACACAAATGCAGTATCCTTAATCGTCCCTGCTATTGCTATACGAGAACGATATGTATATGGTCTAACAGGACATCGAGCCACATCAGAACTCAATGTTGAGCCATGCCCAACCAATTCTGCAGTCTTTACCTTGCTACAGTGCTTTGGCGCGGTGTTAAAACGGCCAAAACAATCGCAATAATAAATAAAGCAGGAACATCGCCATATAAATGAGCAAAATGTTGAGGATAATATAGTGCTTGGATAGCCATGATTCCACCATGCACTATGCTAGACCAAACAGTAAACCAAATTAAACTTAAATGCTGAATTGGATTTTTAGCAGCCAGGATTAAGAAAACACCCAATGTAGCATAAAGTCCTAATATCATTTGTAAATAGACGTTTTGGCCAACTAGATGCCATGCCCAGCCTGAAGGCCAGAAACGAGTTAGTGGATATACTGCGAAGATAAAAATCAAACCAAAAGTAACTAAGGCAACCCGAAGCATCTTGTAATCATTGTTCGTATCCATGATAAGCTCCAGTTGAAATAAATTGAAACTCCTTATACTAATTATAAGCGGCCTTCCCTAATATCTCTAACTAGATTGGATATCTTTCAAATATAAATTTTATGATTGAACAGTGGAGGTGCGCTTTGCACCCCCAGAACTCTTTTTATCATTTTGATGGGGAGAGTGTAGGCTCATCACCCAGTTCTTTATTATATTTCTTGCCGGCTTGGAAAAAATTTTGTGGATTGACAGACGCTTTTTTATGGAGACTTATTGCTTTCTCGAGCCGATTAGATGCGTCCTTAAATTCAGGAATATGTGTTTCCAGTTTTCGGCTATTGTTATAACAGATGATTTCCTGAATAAAAAGACTAGGATCCTGATTTTTCCTTTGTTTGAGAAATACAGCAATATCCAAAGCATTTTCCAGACTTTCTTTTAGAGCAACCTTTGAGTGTTTCAAAATTATTTTAAATAAATCCAAGTCATTCTTAACCACACACATTCCTAATGCGGTAAACCCACCATCACGTTTTATATTCGAATTGGCACCCTGTTCTAACAAAAATAGGACCCCCTTATTCCAACGTCTTTGGCAGGCAAAGACTAGAGGAGTACATTCGTGATTTTTTTTACCTTGTATTTGATGTAGGACACTGGGAGCGTATTTTAAAAAAAGCTGTACCTGTTCCAAATTAGGTTGCAAATGTAATAGCAAAGCCCCAAAAGAATTAAGTCCATCGGCAGTTTTTATTAAGGGATCAGCTCCCGCTTCTAACAGTAGTTCCATTTCCTGGAAGCGCCCCTCTTCACAAGCACAATACAGAAGAGATTTTTTATTACTACAAATAACATCTGGGGATGCCTTATGTTGTAAAAGAAGTTTAAACATATCAATATGTCGCTTTTTATAAGCAATTTCCAACATAGACATAGACATACGAGCATTCACATCAAGGTCTTTACGTTGTGCGACCAAATATTCGAACATAGGCAACCGGTTATATTCTACGGTAGCTTGGAGTAATATGTTGGTGTTAAGGGAGCTCTCTTGGATAAGAAGAAGCAGCGAGTTTTGCTCGGTGCTATATCGGCTATCATCTCTCAATATATTTAGAATCCACGAATGAATTTCTTCCTTTAATTGCAGCTCTTTATTCAAGACAATAATGAACTCATCATCAGTACTGTAGTTATTTGTTTTTTTGGGGCTTTTTTTCAACGAATTGCTATCCTTTTTTTTGAGGAGAGCTAATTTTTTTAGATATAATTCATGCTCTTGCAGCAGTAAACTCGGGGTTCTGTTTTTTTTCCGGCTCAAAGCGTTAATTTTTTTGTTCAACTCATCCATTTTCGTAGAATGAGATTCTTTTTCCACTGATTTGTTTCCCGCTGGCAAGCTGGGCTCTTCGGAGGCCGTTGTTTCTACTATAACGGGCTCAGTACTGCGAGAAGCCGACTGCAATAACTCTAATTTTTGTTCTGTGTCCTGAAGCAAACTCTGATGTATTTTGATACCCTCTAAGTGCTTTTGATTAAACCCGGTTCCGCTTTCAATGAAAGCAATCAACTCGCTTAAACTATGTTTATAGCGCAATAATGTTTTTTTGCTTAAGCCCTGAGCTTCATTATTGTCCAGTGACTTACTGAAATTATTTGCTTTATTAACGAGGGTGCTATACTGCTTGTAATAGTTTTGCCGCAATTCCGAAAGAATAGCGAGAAAACTTTGAATATTTTTTTTGCCAAAACCTAATAGCTCTTCTTTAGATTCCAATTCGTAGGAATTATTCCCTGCATCTTTGAACGAATAAAAGAGATAATCACCACACAAGTCATAGAAGAGGTGTGCACAATATTTCACCCCAGACTTATTTGTTAAGTTTACAGTTAAATGAAATGCAGAATGAACCAGCTCCCTTTTATCTTCTTTATAAATAGAAATATGAGTATCAATGGGAATAAGCTCACCCAACTCGGTAGTAATATTATTTTTAGCCGGTACAGGACAGATCAAGATGTAATAAGGTCCATTGCCTAATGAATTTTTTTCCTGAACCTGGAATTCTTTTTTAAATATCTGCAGTTGCTCACGAATAAGTAGATATAATCGATTACTAATTTCTTTCATATTAATACTCAGTTAATTCATAAAAAAACGTATATTTTTTATTCACGTTATCTTGTTTTGGGTTTGAAAAAAACAGCGAGTATAAATAATGAATATTATCGTAATATTAAGACTTCATTTTTATTGAACATTTAGTTAGGAATTTTTACTGCGTTACATGGTAATTGCAGGATGAAATGGATTATCAATATTGAAATCCAAGAAATAAAATTTGTGGATAGTCGTTCAGGCTAAATAGTACTTATTTAAGTGTGTTGACTAAGCCACGTCATCTTCGGCACAGAGAAGAACGACGTGGTAAAATAAAATGTTTATGTGGTATCCCTTTATACTACAAAGGTGATTTGCGCGACTAATTGATTCGCATGGGTGTTATGAACACCAAGGGCAAAGGGTACTGGAACAAGTTCATTATTTGTAAGCATCTGCCCTCTTTTCAATGCAGCATCGCCTAATCCACTGAATCGGTAGCCTAATCCCAAACGAGTATATTGATTAACATCTACGTCCACACCCAGCCCAACACTGTAGCTAAATCGGGTTGCATTATGCTCTGAGAAAAATGGAGTAGTATTCACACCACTTTCTTGAACGGCTGTTACTCGAAAATTCTCCATATTAGTAACTGCTGCCCCTATTCCAGCGGAGACATAAGGATGATAACGACCATGAGTAGTCGTTAAAAATTTTGCTGAAGCAAGAAATTGGTGTGCTAGGAGATTATAGCGATAACGATGCAACGTTGATGCCCCAGAAGTCATACTTACAGTATTCAGCCCCTCCACACCCACAGGACCAAAATAACTATACTCCAGGCCAGCTTGCACCAATAGATTATACCAAGATATAGGATGTTCAATTCCTATAAATCCTCCAAGAAAACCATCGCTTTGACCATCTTTTGAACTTCGGTAGGAATAAACTGTACCATCACTCCCCAAATAAGAAACCCTGCCCCCAGCATTAATATTGGCATAACCACCAAAAAAAGAAATCACTGAACGATAACTCGTAGTCGCACAATTAATAGTGGATATACCTGATTCACCAGCTAGAGCACATGAAGAGTACAAGTAAGCACTGGCGATACCTAGAACAGAAACTCCTAAACGCATATCATTTATCCTTAAATTAATTTCTTTTTAATAGGTTACATGTGTAGAGATGCTAACATAATATTTAGTAATAATAAGCAAGCAATGAAGATCAAAGGAAATTATTGTCTCTACTGCGAGAATAAAAATCAGTCCTAAGATGACCAAAGTGACTTACAACATTTTGTACTCATTGCTCATAAGGCTCTTGATATACTATGATTTTCGACACACCTAGAAATTTTATCTAGTATTGATGAAACAGATAAAATAGACTTGTAAGCAATGCAGCTCAACTATGGCTTTTTAAGGATTACATATTAAGGGAGGTAGTAACGTGACGGATAAAGACAAGACTCAAAAATTTACAACGACAGATTCAGGAATCCCAGTTCCTAGTACGGAACATTCACTGACTGTTGGACCAAATGGCCCTATTGTTCTGCATGATCACTATCTCATTGAGCAAATGGCCAATTTTAACCGTGAAAGAATACCTGAACGTCAGCCTCATGCGAAAGGAAGTGGTGCATTCGGGCATTTTGAAGTAACAGAAGATGTCAGTAAGTATACCAAAGCGGCGGTCTTTCAACCTGGAGCGAAAACCAATCTAGTCATGCGTTTTTCAACCGTTGCTGGTGAGCGCGGCAGCCCAGATACCTGGCGTGATCCTCGTGGATTTGCTGTAAAATTTTATACTACAGAAGGAAACTTCGACCTCGTAGGCAACAATACTCCCGTTTTTTTCCTCCGCGATCCAATGAAATTCCAGCATTTCATTCGCTCTCAAAAACGACGTGCAGATAATAATTTACGCGATCATGACATGCAATGGGACTTTTGGACTTTGTCTCCCGAATCAGCACATCAAGTGACGTGGTTAATGGGGGATCGTGGTATTCCTAAAACTTGGCGGCACATGGACGGCTTTTCAAGCCATACCTATATGTGGGTGAATGCCGAAGGCGAGAAATTCTGGGTAAAATATCACTTTAAAACCGATCAAGGCATTGAATGCCTAACCCAGGATGAGGCAGATTATCTTGCCGGAAAAGATGGGGACTATCATACTCGTGATCTATTCGAGGCAATCAAACGTGGCGATCATCCAAGTTGGACTCTGCACATGCAAATTATGCCATTTCATGAGGCAGAAACTTATCGCTATAATCCATTTGATCTCACCAAAGTCTGGCCACATGCAGATTATCCTCTTATTAAAGTTGGAAAACTTACTCTGAATCGTAATCCAACCGATAATCACACAGAAATGGAACAAGTTGCCTTTGAAATAAATAATATGGTCCCAGGCACGGGTATTAGTCCGGATAAGATGCTTCTTGCGCGAGTTTTTTCATACGCTGATGCACATCGAGCACGATTAGGTGTTAACTATAAACAAATACCTGTCAATAAACCACAATGCCCTGTCCATAGCTACAGTAAAGATGGCGCAATGCGTATTGAAAATGTTGCAGATCCTGTTTATACACCGAACACCAAAGGTGGCCCAATAGCCGATAGCTCACTCAATCCAGAAGTTGCAACATGGAACGCCCATGGGGACTTGGTACGTGAAGCATATACTTTGCGTAAAGATGATGATGACTTCGGACAGGCGAATACATTAGTGCGTAAGGTCATGAATGATGAAGAGCGAAGCAGGCTTGTAAGTAACGTTGTTGGCCATCTAAAAGATGGGGTTACTAAACCAATACTAGAAAGAGCGATTCAATACTGGAAAAATATTGACCAGGAAATTGGAGCGCGGATAGAAGAAGGTGTAAAACAACCCTAGCAGTTAAAAACATGAAGATAGCCCCAAATAGGGGCTGTCTCATATTCTGCTTATCAATTTAGTGAACTATAATGAGTTATAGATTTTTTTTCCTATCCAGTAAATAACAAGGCACAAACATCCCCATAACAACGCTAATGGTAGATAATAAACACTAATTTGAATCAAGCTATAAGTGAAATTACGTAATCCATTAACCAAATCCACATAAGAACTCTTAAATGCTTCGGCTAATCGCCATTGCGATTGATATTCATTTTGTATGGCAGGACTCATGGTCAATGAGATACTTATTAAAGATAAGGCGACTGATTCCTTATAATATTTTATTTGCCCTTCAAGAACATCTATTTGTCCCTGAGTATCAGTTAATTGTTGATGCACCTTAAGCACGTCTTCGGTCTTAGTTGCGCCTAGCATAATTTTTTCGAGTTGGCTTTTTGATTTCAGTAGATTTTCTAACTGGCTTTGTAAATTGACGTATTGCTGGGTAATATCCTCTCCACTAATAGTCTCTTGCGTCACTTGAGTGGATAATGATTTTAATTGTTTCAATACATTATTTAAACCTTGCGCAGGAACTCGAATGCTGATTTCGCCCGAAGTACTACCCGCATTCTGACTGATATTAGAGCTTACAACATATCCTCCTGAAGTATTAGCCAGATTCATGATGGCATCCAAAGCATGATTAATATCAGTTACCTGCAATGTAATATTGGCATTACGAATGATCATTCGCCTTATTACATTTTCTGCTGATGGTGATACGGGGGTGGTTTGGGGCACAGAGGTCATCGCAGCATTATCTAATCGAGCGTATGTTGCTATAGGAGCTGGTGCCGAGCCAGGGATGGCGGTAACCCCGCCACCATACATTGTTGCCCCTGTGACGCTGAATAACCAATGATAAGAGACAAATAATAAAAACAAACCGCCAATTAAGACTAATAAATAAAATACGGTTTTCTTCATCATTCCTGCCCCTCGCTAAGAATAAACCTCTTAATTTTGAGTATAATCTTTTAATTTACGCGCCTGTGCTTTAAGCATAGCAAAGATTAGTTTTTTTTGATGGCTCGTTACTCCTGCCACCAAATAGGAGCCGTGAAGCTCCCTCCCCACCTTTTGCAACACTAAATAAGCTTTTTTACTGAACTATACTTATAACAGACTTAAAATAGCGTTCGAATAAGGATGGGTATGTTAAGAAAACTATGGAACGGTGATTATCCATTATGGTTTAATTTTTGGATCTTAGGGATAATCGTTTCAAGTGCGCTTCGTTTCTTATTTGATCATGCTTATCAATCGGTTACACATTCCCCTACCCCATCCGGGATGTATCTTCTATATCTATTTCTCGCTTTTTGCTTAACTTACTTATTGTTTATTTGGATAGTCATATGGAAAAGCGCAACTAAATACAAAAAATCACTATTTTGGGCTTATGGAGCAAAAATAGTAGTAGTTCTAAGTGTTCTAAATACATTTATAAATTCTGACAACGGATTATTAACTCAATTGTTTTATAGCAATAACAAGCATGGTCACCTTCAGGAATTAAATGATCATGCCACAAGAAGAAATGCACCACACTCATACACTTATATCGAAAGGTAGCCTAATGCAGCACTGCGAAATCCGAGAAGCTATGAGTTTAGCCAATTCTTCTGTTTTTTCTTAAGCTAATCCCGGTGCTATAATAAATAAATTAAAGAGTTGGATTAATAAGAAGGAGCTATTATGTTTTATAAAAAGATAATGTTAGCCATTGATGGTAGCGACACATCCAATTCAGCAATAGAAGAAGTCATTAAATTAATAAAAAACCAAGATGTTCAATTAAAAATTGTCCATGTCGTTGATGAGTCCTTAGTTTATTACAGTGGTCCAGGCTTTGATTATTCGGCATATATAGAAGTGCTAAGAAAAGAAGGACAGGATATTTTAAACAAAGCGACACAATTAATCGGAGAGCAGACATCTATTAAAGTAGAGACAGCCCTTCTGGAGTTAGGGCAATTTCAAGGGAGAATTGCAGATCTAATTGTTGAAGCGACAAAAGAATGGCCTGCAGATTTATTGGTTTTAGGCACTCATGGCCGAAAAGGATTTAGCCGTTTTCTTTTAGGCAGTGTGGCAGAACATATTATGCGCATTGCTTCTACCCCTGTACTTCTTATCCGTTCTTCTTAAACTAAGAGTACATGTAAGATTATAGCCCATGCCTCTTAACTTAATGGCATCACTTCTTACATTTAAAGCCTCAATACAATTATAAGACACCGTATTTTTAAGGAGATTTTATTAATTAAAGGCATACTAAAGTTCCTAGAAACACCATTTTGAGCCAACTTTAACACAAATTGACTTAAAATCATCAAGAATCAAACTCAATCATTGGATAAAAAAATTAAATACCATTTAAAATCAATATGTTAATTAAATCGGGTTTCTTCTGATAGCTAGTAAAGGAAGATTTAGCCAGAGAGACCTATGAATAAAATGAATATTATGGGATAATTATTGCCCAACCTAGACAACATTAATATACTTATATGAAAATTAAAGCAATTTTATTAATGATTTCTCTTTTTTTTCCTATCGCTTTATTTGCTAATGGAACCTGTCCTTTAGAAAGTGGAATCAATGTTCACACTAAAAAACGAACTTTAAATATATGTAAACAGGGTACTGTAGTTAAGTCATTTCGAGTCGCTCTCGGAAACAAAGGTGTGGGTAAAAAGAAAGCCGGCGATAATAAAACACCGATTGGCTTATATAGACTAGCTTATCCAAGAAAGTCCAAGCAATTTAAAGTCTTTATTCCAATTCTCTATCCAACCTCAAAGCAAGTAGCTGCTGGATACACAGGTAGAGATGTAGGGATTCATGGGCCTACTCAGTCAGGTAATGTATTGGGTTGGTTAAGCAACTTGCCTGGTTCAACACGTGGTTGTATTGCTGTTGGTAAAAATAACTACATTGAGTATGTAGCTAAGTGGGTAAAAGCTAATCCAGGAACTAAGGTTTTAATTATTTAGCTTCAGAATATTACGCGCAACAACATTGAGCGCTGTGCGCAAACCAAGCTGTGCTCCCGTATTACACCACGTTAATACGGGCTACGTCTCCTACCTAGTGATTTTGTTGTAATGATCACGAGCCAATGTGCGCTTAGCAAGGCACGTTTTTTTGCTAAACTAAGAAAAACTATTTTTTATCAACCGTACTAATATGAATTAGTTTAGGGAATTATTATGCTAAGGAATACACTGAATGCATTTGGCAGTATCTCTAAGTTCTTCCACTGGGTTATCGCTTTATTGGTTTGTGCTCAATTTTATTGGGTTTGGTCACCTAATTTTATTTCAATAAGTGATGCAATAAAAACGCAATACGTACTATTACATAAATCATTTGGGGTAACCATTTTGGTTCTCTCCGTATTATTTATTCTGTGGCGAATGGTAACTATTCGACCGCTCGACCCCTCTCAGCCTTATTGGAAACACATACTGGCAAAAATCGTTCATTACTCTTTGTTTATCTTGCTATTAGCTATGCCTATATTGGGCTATTTAATGTCTGCTGCAGATGGACGAGTAGTTAGCTTTTTTGGCTTATTTGACTTACCCAATTTAATCTCTGCAAACCAGCAAATGGCAGATTTTTATTTTCAAACCCATTCCACCTTAGGCTTTGTTTTTGCTGTATTAATTGGTTTACATGTTGCGGCAGCATTACACCATCACTTTATTGTAAAAGACGATGTATTGAGAAAAATGCTGCCTTTTATGAAGAAAAAATAAGTCATTACTTTTCTATTTAGGATAAAAATGAGCTTTGCTTTTTAGCTAAGCTCATTTTTATTGCAGTATAATAAAACAAAAAAATCCATATTTATAAAAGGTTGCAAATATTCTGTTTTATCCATTATAGGTAGTCATAGCAAAACACATATTCCCAAGAAAATCTTTCTGACTTAAAAGCAGGCACAGATAATAAATTAACAATATAGTGTTCAAAATCCATGCATTTCTATTTTATCAACTACACTTAAAAGGAATACCATTTAAGGAGTTCTAGTAATGCAAGCTGAGAAATATCTAATTGACTTATCCAAAAAAAAGCAAGAATCCGAAAAAAAGAAAGCTATTGAAGCGATTAAGCAAGTGTTGGGTTTAATTGGTGAAAACACTGAAAGAGAGGGTTTACTTGATACGCCAAGAAGAGTAGTTGAGAGCTGGACAGAATTATATGAGGGGTACTCTATTGATCCTGAGAAGGTATTGGGTACATGCTTTACAAATGAAAAAAATTACAATCAATTAGTATTACTTCGTGATATAGAAATGTTTTCTATGTGTGAACATCATATGCTGCCTTTTTTTGGCCGAGTACATATAGGCTATATTCCTGATACTAAAGTTGTAGGTTTGTCTAAATTAGCACGCATAGTGGAATGTTTTTCTCGACGATTGCAGATTCAAGAACAGTTAACTGTACAAATTGCTGAAGCAATATATAACCATCTAAATCCTAAAGGTGTTGGGGTTATTATTGAATCGCAGCATTTATGTATGGTGGCACGCGGTGTTAATAAACAAAATCCTTACATGGTAACGTCACATTTTATGGGAGTTTTAGAGTCAGACTTAACCCGTAGAAAAGAATTTAATGAGCAAATTTTGATAAGAAGATAATAATGCTATCTTGTGTTTTATGCCTCATACATAACTTGAAACACCGTTATGTATGAGGTTTTTCCTATTTCCAGCACGTTCACACCTACAGAACCATTAATTTTACAATAATGTATCGCTTAAGCTCATTGCCCAACATTGAGCCATAAAACGGCTCGATGCCTTGATTATTTAAGTCAAGGACCTGGTCAACTATAAACGCACTAAAGCTACTTAAATTTAAACGTGCAGGTTAAACCGTAATGATCCGATATAAATTGCTCGCTTAATACTTCTTCAAGCCCTAAACGTTCAACACTTAAAACGTCTTGAATGAGCTCTTGACGCACAAAAATGCCATCCACACGTCTGGAGTGGGTACTCGGATCGTTAATTTTTACCTGTTTACGCAGCAAATTGTGTTCAAAATCCTCTGTATCACCGTTCTGCTGTGGGTGAATAGAATTCCAGGTATCCAAAAAAGCATGCTCAGATAAAGAAAGGTCTGTTTGATTTAAGTCAGAATTAAAATCACCCATAATGATGCAGTTATCATGAGTATCAATGCTCCTAAGAATTTGTTGCATCTGCGCCATTCTTTGGGCCTGCTTACTGGCCCCAGAAATGAGGTGAAGGTTGATAAGTTCAAACTGCTCATACCGCTGATATAAGCAATAGTAATCCTTTCCACTCTCATCTTTCTCAAGCTCAATAAGCTCTTCATGACTGTAATAAAACCTGGATAAAGTCGCCACAAATACTTTGTCAGGAACATCCGCGATATCACTAGGCATCGCTGATAAGCGGTAGCCGTATTTATCACTAAATGGCTTTAAATATTTAATCCAAATCGCTTCCGTTATCTCTTGTAAGCAAATGATATCCGGTTGCTCATAATAGATTTTTTGCACTAAATAATTCATCCGCTTATTTATATTTAGCGTATGACTATTTGTTTTGATGCCCAGAATATTCCAGGTCCAAAAGGTGACGGGACGAAAAAGAGTGATGCGCATTTTCTGTGGAAAATGAGCAAACTTAAAATAAAGCGCACGGCTATAATCCCACAACTTCGCTGAATCGTACTTCAACACTGCCTCAGATATAGGCTCATGAGCTTGAAAATCTTCATAAAAGGTCGCAAAGGTTTCTTGTTTTAACAGGGATAAGATTTGCTCAACAGCCTCATTCAGCTTACTGTCCCTCACTTCAGTCATTTCTGACTGATTACTCACTAATGGAAAATATCCAGGGTTTACCTTAAGTATATTATAACCTTGTTGAGATAAATGATGGATGGCAGAGATTAAAGCAAACCTGGATAAAGAATACTGCCGGTCAGGATGATAGTGCTCCGGTTCTTTAAACAAGTCCTCAGGATCCACACCAGGCGACCAATTGGTTAAACGACAGAGGCAATCAGAAGCATGCTGAGATGAGGAAAGAACCATAATTTTCGTCTTACGATCCAATAAATGATGATTCATTAATTCCAATAATAGGAAGATTGGCCCTAAATAATTAAGTTGCATCGTTTCTTCAAATATATGGCTTTGCTGCTCCCTTCTCACCTCGCAGCTATAAACATTGCTGGTGATAATGATTACATCTATTTTCAACTGCACCAAAGCATTTCTGATTTGAAAAACACTTTCTAAGTCATTAAAGTCTAAGGGAATATAAAAACGACCATCATCAACCTTGTTTTTATCTAAACAAATCAGGTTATAGTTTTCTTTTATCGCCTCATATAAGACACTACCAATCCCCTCCGTTGTTCCAACCATAAGGCAATTTAACTTATGGGCTTCCAAGCTCTTAGGCAAATGTTCATCTTGAATCAGGACCTCATATTTCATATCAAAAATGCGATCATTCAAAGAAATAACTTTGGCTGGGTACTGCACCGGATTAAAATATCCGTGCTCCATATTAAATGGACGATTAAACTCCACTAAAGAAGACACACTGACTAATGGGCCCTGTTCATAGTATGTATTAACAACTCCTGACATAACCAGCTTATACTCTAACATGGAGTCATGGTAATGTTTCTGGATGGATTTCTGCTCCTCCACGCATAAAACAGCGGTATTTAACCAATTATTTTCATATAAAACATCAACCCAGCCCCAAGGCTTAAATTCCTGACGTTCAATAATTGTGTTTGAAGAATGCTCATGAACCATGTGCTCGTTCAATTTAACCTGCACGGAATAAATGTGTTCTGCGGTATAAAAATATTTAAATAATTTTAATATATTCGCTGCAATAATCTGAAACACAGTATGTTGAGGCAAATAGGGATTACAGTATTGGTGAATAGAACCAATGATAAATTTTAAAACGATTGCCCATGATTCATAAGGAAGTTTCTGTTGAAAAACCTCATGGTGAAGTAGTAAAGAAAACTCTAAGCCTTGAGCCAAATGACTTAAGGAGCTCGATTTGGGGGGGCTGGCTACCCATTCTTCGATAATAAAATCAACCGAGTCTGGGTAGGTACAATAAGTTTGCGAAGCGCAGAAAAAGCGTTCCGTTAGAATATTATTCATTTCTACTAAAAAGCGATCGCAATCAAAAAGTACCTTTAACCTGGAAATAACGATCGAAGTCACCATATTGCTTTGTAAACTTTCAAGATAGATATCCTTACCACCCAAAATATAAACCGTGTCAATTAAATGTATCGGGTCTTCTAAAAATTGTTTGGCCTCAGCAAGTGTGGCAAATTGCAAAACTTTTTCATCGGCAATAGGACGGTAAGTTTTTGATATGACACAACAAAAAGCGTCGGTCATGATTTTTTTGTCTGCATCGGAGGCAGACAACCAAGAGTTTTTCCCTATGATGAACGCTCGTTTTTTCCCTGCTTGTTTGCTAATTGTGCGATGATAATGAGCCAACTCTTCGGGAATATGCCAGGGTAATTGATTTTTTCTTGCATACCCCCAAGCAGCATCAACACACACTAATAACATATAATTCATATTATCATCCCGCGAAAATTATATTATAAATTGGCCACATCCCCTGCAGAAATGAATTGCCTTTTTAGTTATAAATCCCCGAAATCAGGGCGCAAAACAATATCTTCGACACAGGCAGCAGGCGATAATTCGGAGGCTGCATAAATCATTTTAGCGACATCACTTGTTTCCATGATACGTTGTTGACTATTATCGTACTCTCCCCATGAGTCCGTTATGACCGCCCCCGGCATAACTGCAGTTACCTTAATTAGATAAGGTTTTAACTCCTCACGTAAATTTTTGCTAAACCCATGCAAAGCATATAAAGTATAGGAAACTTTGCCATAAATGACCAAATTGTAAAATAAATAACATGTTCCGTGCAGCGAATTGGCTCTTCGTATTCTAGACTTACAATGAGGGTATCTAGAGAGCACAATAATCTAGCGGCTAAGAAAGAGTGAAGGAACGCGTTTAGCGAACCAATAATGTCGCAAAAAATTAAAAGCGGGCGATTTTAATATGCAGGATCAACGAAAAGTAATTATCAGTATCTTCTTGCTCATTGTGCTTCAACAAATTCCCGTGGATATTTATTTGCCGTCTTTTCCCAGCATGGCAGATTATTTTTCTGTAGCACCACCAATGATCCAAGATACTTTAACGATGTATCTACTTGGTTTTGGTATTTCACCTATCTTGTGGGGCCCCTGTTCGGATAAATACGGTCGAAAAAAAGTTTTATTCTTCAGTTTGGCTCTTTATAACTTAGCTATTTTTGGTAGTGCCATTAGCAGTTCAATATACTCGATGCTTATTTTCCGTTCTTTAGCCGGAATAGCTGCGGGGGGTTTGCAGGTATCCACCTCCGCAATGGCACGAGACATTACGAGCGATAAATCATTGCTTATATTATCTTCGTATATGTCGCTTATATGGGCCATTATCCCTATTGTGGCTCCAGTAATTGGCGGTTATATCCATACCTATCTGGGCTGGCAAGGCAATTTTTATTTTATTTTATTGTGGGGCTTGCCTATTTTTTACTTTATTTTTCATTATCTTCCTGAAACCAATCACCGTCTGGAAAACTATACGTTCCGCAGTATTGTTTATCGCTTCGCACAGCTATTTCGCAATACAAAATTTACGTTTTATGTCCTAACCACAGGGCTTAGCTTTTCATTGACTATTGCTTTTTGCACAGCAGCTCCTTTTTTACTGCAAAAGGATCTAGGTTTAAACGAAGTCCAATTTGGATGGGCGATGTTTTTTGTTGCCGGTGGATATCTAATTAGCGTCATGACTAACAGCCGCTTATTAACTTATTTCTCTGCCGAACGCATTATGCAGGCGGGCTTGCTATGTTCGCTGGCCGCGGTAACATTAATGGTTTTATTAGCAACACTGGATGTTTTTACCATCATCTCGGTAGTAGGTCCTGCCTTTTTAATTATTTTTAGCCAAGGGCTCATTTTTCCCAATGCTTTAGGTTTGGCTATGAATAATTTAAAGCATGATTTTGGTTTATCATCTTCCTTACTCACTAGCTGTCAGCTAATAATAGTAGGAGCAGCCAGTCATTTTGTCACTTATTTTGAACACAGCTCCCCTTTACCATTAGCTATGATTATGTTTGGGATTACCGCATTATTGAGTACGCTATATGTTCTGTTTATTTTCTTTATCGGAAACACGGAACGGATTAGCGAATAGAAAAATCCCACATCAACAAGATAGGGAAATAACGATGCAAACAGATAACAAAATAGCCTTAGTCACTGGCGGAGCAAAACGTGTAGGGCGAAGTATAGTCGAAAAACTAGCTCAAAATGGCTATGACCTCGTAATTAACCATCATTCTTCTGATGCTGAGGCCCAAGAAGTTAAGCTTATTGTAGAACAATTTGGTCGTCGCTGTTTGATTGCTAAAGCAGATATTCAATCACCTCAAGCAGTACAAGACATGTTCATCCTCATTAAAGAGCAATTTGGCAAACTTGACTTGCTGGTCAACAACGCCTCTCTTTACAACAAGCAGCCTTTTCCCTGTGATAATTTCCAACCTTTACACGACTCATTCGGCGTGGCCGTTTATGGCAGTATTTACTGTGCGAATGAAGCTGCAAAAATTATGCTGCAGCAAGGTGGTGGCGTCATTATCAATATTATTGATTTATTTGCCTTTTACCCTCGAAAAAATATGATGTTTCATGGAATATCAAAAGCAGCTCTCGCTAGCCTAACCCATTATCTAGCTGTAGAGCTTAGTCCAACCATAAGAGTCAACGCCATCGCTCCAGGCCCTGTTTTGCCTCCCGAACACTACTCCGTTGAACGGAAAATCAAATGTGCTGAACGAACGTTACTAAAAAGATGGGGAACACCAGAGGATGTAGCCAAAGCCGTTTTATATCTGGCAGATGCTGACTATATTACTGGCGATATTCTGTTTATCGATGGAGGCAGCCATATTAATATGGCAGAACACTAGGTTCTGGTGATGTATACACCACTACTGCGATAATGGCTGATAAAAAGCATGATACCGATTACATCGACATCACGCATTCGATCATTTACTGCATTTGGGCATTTAATTCTGAATGAGGCTCTGCATTGATTGCGGTATCAGCTATCGAGATGCACTTCGCCATACAGCGTTCTAATCCACTGGAAAAAAACGTTTTTTTCGATAGCTTGGGATCGGAAGTATAAGTGTCTTCTACTATTTCACGTATGCTTTCTAATGAACTGGCATTTCTGATATTTTCAATCAATGTTTGCGTTGCTGCGACTTTATACCCTGTTAATTCTGCGTCTCTAAATATTTTTGTTGTAAAGGATGGGCTAAACTTACCCTCATGAATTGCTCCCCGTGATTGAATATACCGTTCTAATTCTTTAATGCAACTTTCTTTGGCACTATCAAGATTGGGCGATTTTTCAGCACTTAAAAAGGCATCCGCTTTTTCCCTTTGTTCCTTCTGAGCAAAGTCGACTACTAAATGGGCATTGCCTCCTAAGCGTCGCGCAAAGGACTCCTCTTCTTTTTGCTCATCAAATGCTTTTGCTAATTGGGCAATCTCATCAGGTTTTTCTTTTAAAAAGCTCACATCGACTATATCGGGGCGGTGTTCTTTAATATACAACAATGCCTTTACTGTATTGGTTGCCTGAGGATAACCAAATTGTTGGCCTTGAAAAAACTTATCATAGGCTCCTTTGTATTTGTTCCATGCCTCCGCACTAATGATACTATACTGCGGCTCCATCAATCGTTGAGGAGATGATTGAGGATCGCTATCCTCTATACGAATGCCATGCCAATATCAATACATATAATATCGCCTGCTGGGGTTGTAACAAAATTTTTAGGTGCTGTCGCATCAACAACGATACGCCCCGATTTATTATAGACATCGAGAACTCCTAAACTTATTTCTGCATCGGATGCTTGTTCCCCCTCAACATAGGGACAAACCCAACCAATACCATGTTCTGAGTCAATTATAGTTGCTGATGGGTGTAAATTGGGATTAATTAGATTCCATAACCGCGCGGAGCGCTCAGGGGTATCGGTTGTTGCATCAGCATTCTTTTGAACTTTAAGTATACGCTTGCTATCTGCGCTTTTATACACTTGGTTGTAATTGCCTTCCCCTAAAAAAGCCCACTCTGGCTCTGTCTTTTGTTTCATTTAGCTCTCTCTTTGTTTTATTTAAGTATAGTGTAAGTGAAAACTTAATGACTGATTAACTCATACAAACGGCTGTAGAGTGCAAAAATGCTTTTTATAAAATGGAGAATGTGGTTCTTAAAAAAGTAACCAAGCACAGAAAATCAGCTTAGCTACTTAACTGGGAATATTGCCTTTTTTACAAAGGTAATTAGATAGTGAAATCAAGCTCAGAGTCACTGCCTAACCCATCATTATCGGATCTTAGCTCAAAGGGTACTTTAAAGAATTCGTTGCCACCTGGCCTCATATAAAGACCCATCTCATCTGGGCGGATTAATTTAGGCCCTGTGGTCATTTTCGGTTGTGCCACCGTATTATTTGTTGGGGTATCTGGAAGCACTGAGGGAGTTGGAGTAGAGCTTGGATTTAGAGGTAATTCATTTTTTCCTTGCATTTAAATCGTCCTATATAAATAAGGTAAAAAGTTATATATCACAAATACTTAGGAGATACAATTCTGCGCTATTCAAATTATCAGCTCTAAATATCGTCATTGGTTAAGGATGAACTGAGGCGCCTAAATACTTAGAAATAAAGCAGCCCCCTTGTAGAGCCTGTCCAAATATTATACGATGGCATATCTAAATACAGAAAATAAAGCTGAATAAATAAAAAAGTGATTCTCAGGATGTAAAAATGCTAGTTAGATATATTAAAAAAAGCCTTCTTACCACAAAACTCAATGAATTAGATGCTGCTAAACACCCAGACATAATCGATCTAATTCACTCGTTAAACCTAGCAGACCTGGAACATCCATTTTTTCAAGCAGAAAACCATACTGCGGAACCACACAATCAATATGAGCTGTATTTAACTTACGCGCATCTCTCCTATCTCTATCTGAATAAGCAATTAACCTACCCCGGTGTAGAAGTTGATTTATCTGGATTTTTAAGCAACATAAAAATCAGGGAACAAGAAGAGTATAGCCTGCCCTTACTTGATAAAAATGATTTTTTACAAAGCTATCTTATTCATTCTGCCTTACAGAGCTACCCCGATAAAATAAAACTCTTTAATGCAAGCTTGCCAGAAAACAAAGCTCGACTTCGAGAATATATTAAACAACTGCAAAAAGACTTTCCCATGGTACCGAAAGATAGGTTGAGGCAAATAATTGGCTCACTTTCAGGTATCAATAGCATTTTTTTTAGCATATCCACTGTCCGCGAAGAAGACCAGCTGCTCTATACCATTATGAAACCAGGTGGACTTATTAATGCGAGTTCAGCAACACCATTTAACCATGCCCAAATAGTACCCTCCATTGGTTTTATCCATGCATTAGCCCAAGAATGCAACCCAACCCATCAAATTACAATGGAGCCCATTTTTGGCCAAATTAATGTAGACACGCTCCATAGGGATTTCCATCAACACCAGTGCCATCCAGTTAGCCTCTATTCAACATGGGTACAGGATAATTTATTATTAGTCCATGATATGAAAGGATCAAAACTTAGTGTGTTTATGCACGATGCCTATTACCATTATATAGCATTATGTCAGTTTGAATCCCAAAGCCTTGAATTCGTAACAAACGAATTGTGTCCTGCATTAAAAAATTTAACTAATGATAAAAACCTTGCGATTAATAGCAGCGCGATACTTTCATCTCTTTTCGAAAAAATAAACGACTTTGCTATAACTCCCAATACTACTGAAAAAGAAAATGTATGGTCATACATCAACAGTAGAATACCTAATTACTTCGGAAAATCAGAACCAGAACGCTATCGAAACAATCGAATGATTGATTTATTAATCATGGCGATTCATTCCCTTAAATCTAAGCATGTATTTATCAAAACGCATTATCAAATAGACGTAGATACATTATTGCAGCAAATGGTTGAGAGGCTAAACATTAAGCTCCCCCCTAAAGATGTTATCAGCCTACCTAACCTATTAAATTTAGTCGCAACACACTCAGCTAACTATGCTGTATATGAATCAATTTCCGCGATTAATTTTTTATTAGATAAAAAAATAAAAATATCTACAGAAATGATTTTATTACTTGTGCAACAAAGTCACCGCCCCTTAACTAAGATCTTGAGCAATCTTGTTACTCAATGTGGCGCTGATTTTTTGCAGCCATCTATTGCAGATATCCGGGAAAAAATAGAAGACGATCCAAACGTTGAGGAACCCTCTATTCCAGAGTACATAAGAACAGCCTATTTGATCGAACAAACCCACGCTCTCATTAACCGCTCCATTAAAAAGATGATCCCTAAAAAAAATCTTGATCGAATTATTGAGGAAATAATACCTATCCTTTTAAGTAAAGCTGATATAACAAGCAACCCAGGAAAGCCGGTACGAACTTATTTAGAACCATTTCAGCCCCTCTTTAGCAGCCCTACATTTTTTATGTTTTTATCCCATTTTAAAACAAACAACTTCCGTTTTTCTGAGCAGAATTGGCAAAATATAATTAATTATGGAGAAATGGTTGGATACGATTTCACATCGATTGTGGGGCATATTTCATTAATAACTACGCAAAATATTCATCTATTAACAAATGAGTTCCTAGACTTAATATTATCTCCTCCTACTTATATACCCCATACGACCACCACAACTTCGTCGTTAAGTGAAACTCAAAATCAACATGTGCAGCATGTCATTGAAATTTTTGATTTCTTGGCGAAAAAAATTAAAGAGCGCATGCCATCTAAAATAAACTTTTTCCACGAAAAACCACCGTTTCAGCAATTGACGTTTCAACAATTGTTGTATGCTATGAATAGAGAAAACATTTCACAGGAAACCATTGCTCTACTTAGTGATGATCACGAGTTCCGCATATTCTCGGAAAAGAAAGAATATAGTCCGATTATTCAATTATTCTGCCCAATGCAATCAACATATAAGATGAAATCTGTATAGTGATTTTTAATAGGTCAGGTCCTAGGCACAACATTGAGGGTTGATAGCTTGTTGGAAGATCAGGATAAAGGGGCAAATACAAAGCCCCCCAATATAATCCTCAATTAATGGTATCTCATTGATTCTGCAGTTGCCCCGTGCTGCAATAATAAGTTACTGATGTCTTTCATATGCTCTGTTTCAGTGACAACCGTCTCACTAAGTGACAACGGGGTATGATTATGTTCATCCTTTGCATTAACATCAAGCTTTGCATTTTCAAGTAACCAGCGAACTAACTCTGGATTACCCGCCTTAACTGCATGGTGCAGAACAGTAAACCCTTGATGATCAACTAGCTCCGTTTTCGCACCATGGCGAATAAGTGTGGCCACTGCATCTATATTTCCAAGCTCTGCAGCCAACATCAATGGAGTTCTCCCCATCATATCAGGCTCATCTATATGACTTGGGTATTGCAAGCATTGCTCCAATATCATGTTATTGGTTTGGCGAGCAGCAAAATGAAGTGGCTTCCAGCCATTACTATCAGCCAGATCCGCACTATTTTCATTCAATAAAGAAGAAACAGCAGCTTCTTGATTATTTAAAATAGCAGTATGTATTGGATAATGAGTATGAGCATTCTTCATAAAGGCAAGTCGTGGATTGCTAATTAATGTTTCATCAATTAAGGTGCTAAAACCATGCAAAGCCATACGATGCAATACCGTTTCGCCATTACTATCTTGATGTTCTAATAGTTGATTTCCTTTATCATTCAACAAATTAAAAATAGCTATTTTATTCGCTTTTAGTTTTTCCAAATCATTATCAAATATAGGCATGAATAAAGCGCTGAAAATGGGGTATTGTTTCTGATTATTTAGCGCGCAAGTATCCGCCCCAAGGTTGAGTAATGCTTGGGTCATACTTAAATACCCATTACTCGCCGCAGAATGAAGCAGAGTTATGTTATTTTTATTAGGAGTATTGATCATGTTTTTAGTGGGATTTAATGAACGTAAAACTTGATCAAAACCCATTATAACTACAGCCGCAAGTAAACTTTCACCCTCAAGGTCTGGATGTGGCTTTTCAATATCAGAGCCTATTTTAGGAAGAATGCGTGTTAAATAAACTTCCGTAGCGTCTTCATATTGCTGATATTGCTCACTATCATCCCCTGAGAATTGTACATCAGTAGATACGGTGTTTTGAAACCATGCTTTCAACAACCTTAGCTTTTCATTTATGGGTTGATGGTCATTAATTCCTAACTCGCCACATAGTGTATTAAAATTCATTTTTCACTTCCTATAGTTAAAGTTTCATTCCACGGGCTTCTTCATGGTCTGGTGCTTCCTGTTTAGGTGCTTTTGCTTCGCCAACTTGATCTACAAATTTAGCTTTGAAGTCTTTAAAGCTTTGCGCTGCATTTTGAGCATCAATCTTTCCATCCTGGGTTAAGTTGACTTGTCCTCCTTTACCCCAATGGCGATGAGATGCAAGCGCTTGCATAACCGGTTCTGAATTAGATGATGTTAAAAATTTACAACGGTCCTCAATAGACACCTTCGCCATGGCAGACTCAATTCTCTCGGCTTTAGCGTTCATTCCTACAGTAAAAATACCAGCGCTATCTCTAAACTCTTTAATTACGCTCCTTACACCTTCTACAGCTTTATCTGCTTTTAATGCAACCACTGTTTGTTGTAACTCAGTTAGAATCGCTGCGCGAGCTTCGGGAGCTGCATTATTAATTTGCTGTTGTTTACTACGAATAAACTCGTTCATTTTTTCATCATTTTCACCAAATTTCAATGCATTGAGATCGGCGAATACCTGTTTAAACTCAGGATTATTTACAATAAAGAGGCGGTCAAGAGCTTCTCTTATTTTCATGCGTTCGTGGGGTTCGGGTTTTACTAAGCCTTCAATAATTGCTTTATATTCTTGACCAACAGGCCCTGAAAATCCAACTCCATCAAACGTAAAATTTGCAGCATCATCTCCTTTACCCAGTTTTCCTGAAGCATAGTAATATAAATTTTTACCCAGTATATATGCATGTACTGCATCAGCACTCATTGTCGAATCATGAAGTTCAGGGGGAGTAAAACCGCCAGTTCGCAGCATTGAACAATATTTATTTCCAGGTAGGCCCTCTGTATATTGTTTGTTTGCATCGGTAAAAAGAAAACTTTTAGTATCAGCAAGCTGAACTTTTCCACGCGCATCAACTAGCCAGTTCGTAATTTTGGCGTCAGGAAACATGCATCCAGCTTCTTGAATATTTAGTAACGTGCCCGCCATTTGTTCAAAAATCTTACCTGTGTTTGTTAATAGATCTTGTTGGGTTAACAAAGTACCACGATGCTCATTAACACTCCCACCCTTACAAAAATCAGTAACCAACATCGTTCGTGATATTAATTCACCCTTCGTATCGCGGCAACACACTTGTCTTTCGGCTGCAATGGGTGCAAAGCGATCAGGCATCTTGTCACGAAGATGTGCCTCAACATTTCGAGGCATATCAAGGCGGCAATCGATTTTTAAAACCGCCTCATTACCATTATCGCGGTTTACGACTTTAAAGTTTTTAGAATTTCCGCCACCTAAGTAGCTAATCTCATGCTCACGTAAAAACTTACGAAAGCTTTTTGCTTCGGCACTTACATCGCCTGCGTCATATAAGCGATTAAGTTCGGCAGCTAAATTAGGATTTCGACCCTTGATCAAAATCCCCATAAGTTTATCCGCTTTATCCGGTGCCATATTGGCGATAACTTCTGACAGTGGAGAAGAGTCCCTTGGCTCTTTAATTAACGAAGGAATACCTAAACTGGCATATTGGTATTTTATGTCACTAAAAAGCGCCGCGTGCATCTCTTGATAGCCAGGAGATCGAGCAAAATCCTTCGGATTATATTTATATTCGACCTCTTGTACCTTATCTTGTATTTGCTTCAAAATTTCTTTCTTTTCAGGATCGGGTATGTCTTTATTGTATTTATTTATTAGCGCATTTACAGATTTTGTAAATTGATTCATTTCGTCCGCGGGCAACTGGCCTGCATTAAACGGAACAATTAATGCCATTGGTCTTTTAGCTGGTAATTCAGGTCCACGCACAACTCCGATTAATCTAGCTAGCATAGAACCCCCTTATTTCTCCTCTGATATATTAAGTATATGTCCTGGTAAAAAATAATGGGGATTCAAGCACTAATTAATTGATTTTTATTTACTTAAAAAGTAAAAATCATCAATGATAATGGATTACCTTAGCGCAATTAACCATCATTACTTTATTGGTATTCCTGTATGTAGCTGAGTATTAATGCTTATAAAATAATTTAATTATTAGATAGAAATTTATACGCTCCTTCGCTAGTATGAAAGCTAATATGAGAGCTAGTAAATAAATATAAATCAACGGATTGATATGAAATAAAAAAATTAGCTTTAAGCATTTTGGCTGCATCGCCAGCATTTTTTTAAATACATCCTATGCAACAGAATCCCCCAAAGAAGCCAGGAGGATGTTAAAGCTGGCAAAGTAAAAATCGTAGCTCCAGTTGGATTTACAGAAAGTGCTGTAGCGGAAAACGTGATGGCAGGTAACGCGATGAGCCGCAGAGCGAGTTACATGTATGGTAATTTATTACCAATGTCCCCAACGGGACAAGTAGGTGCCGGTTTAGGAATGACAACCTCCTCAGGCACCGTATCGCTTATCTCCCCTACAGCTTACCTCAACTGTATCTTATATCCACGGTCTGTCATAAGATACAGTTGCAAGCAACCCGGCTACATTATTTTTTGAATGAGTTTTCCAAAGTTGCCCCCCAAAACAATCAGCATGAGAGATAAGATAAAAAGAGAGATAGTTAGTAACTCAAGGAAAACAAAGTTCTTAAATCTAGGGATCTCATAATCTGGGCTTGTGCCTGAAACCATGTAATTATTAAGTTGAGAAATAAGAAAACTGACTTGATTATAGTTAGTGGAATAGAGATTTAAAAAATATAAAGTCTTATAATTACCCTTTAAATAAACATGATAAATTACCTGATGCCGCCCTCGTTTTGTGCGCTCCTCTTCTCTAAAACCTGCCTCTGTAATGCGGGAGATCCCTTTATGTGATGAACAAGTGATTGCTTTAGCGTGCTGAATGAAACAGCACGTTTAGGATAGTAAAATAAGGAACTTGCCAGTTTAAAAAGTGCGTTCCAGTGGCTTCTCAGCGAAGAGTCCTTAATGTAGGTTCAATATCTGGTTCCCTTTCACCCCAGCTGTTAATTAACGTAGAAATACCAACTACTGCATCACGTATCAGTGCTATAGGCAGGCTTATCGTTAAAAAAAACAAAGAAACTGGAGTTGTTAACAATAGCAAAATGCCAGCACCAAGATAGCTAAGAGGCTTGAGAACAGTAGGCTGGTGTCTAAGCCAATAATTTTCTAAATATTTTTTACCAAAATCATCACCTCCGCGTTCACCATCATCAAATAAAATTCCATAAGTAAGTATGGTTGGTAAACAAGAAATTATTGCTGCTAGTTCAGTATTTTTAAAGAAAGTTTGTGACATAAATATTAGTGTATTTATAATAAATTGATCAGGAATTGTACCTCCGTTGTGAAATTATTGTCAATCTGGTGTATGCCCGGTGGTAACTCTGCTTGCTAACTTGCACGCCATCTACAAACTTCACCTTATTAATAACCAAAGCTAATAAGTTAAATCCTCTGATTTTAATCCACCGCTTTGAGCCACTCCATGAGTTCCTCAGCTTAAGTTCAATTGTTCAGGAGAAATAGAAATTATTTCGGATAAAGGATTAGTGTATTGAAACTGTCCTACTCTAACCTCTTTAATTGCCTCATGAAGTTGGGTTAGTATTTTCTCTTTTTGCCCATTTTCAATTTCCAAGAAGTCGTTTTCCTCTACAAGCTGTAAAGGTGTTTTACCATGACTATTTACTTGTTCTAAGTTACATCCTGACGCTAATAAAATTTTAAATAATTCAATTTTCATATCTAAATCAGATAAGAAACAATAAATATGAGCTTGTATTTTCTCGAGAATCCAATGCAAAGAGTTGTTGCTATCCCCATCTTTGTGATTAATAAGAAATCCTTTTTTTAAAAACAAATGCATGGTATCAAGACTTTGGCCACAATAGTTTATTGCCAAATTAATTGCGGATAAATTCCTGCATATTGATGTTTCTGGCGTTAATTCATTTTGCAGAAAATGCTGAATTAATGGTAAATATCCATGAACAATCGCTGCGCGAAATTTATTTTCGATGGTAGTCGCTTCATCTAAATCAACTTTCAGTTTAGCTAATCTAGACAATCGGCCATAAGCTTTATCTCTCTGAGTAAGCACAATCATTATATTTATTCTAGTTAAATACAATTAAACATGATGATGTATTTATTATAAGATTTTGATTTAACTATCAATACCGTATTTTTACGGTATTGAATTGAGTATGCACTATCTATGATTTATGCTATAAATCCAGGCTTATGCAAACAAATAATTACCCTGTAGTTTCTATTATGGATATCCCAGTACTCTATACATTTAGACGTTGTCCCTATGCGATTAGAGCACGGATGACGCTTGCCTATGCTCAAATACCCGTAACTCAATATGAGGTGGACTTAAAAAATAAGCCCATAGAATTACTACAGCACTCTCCCAAAGGTACTGTTCCGGTGTTGGTTTTGCCAAATAATCTCGTGATTGATCAAAGTATTGATATTATGATGTGGGCATTAAAACAATCTGATCCTGAAGGTTGGTTGAATCCAAAGCTACAAGCAACTAGTGATGAATTAATTAGTCAAAATGATACGCAATTTAAACCTATTCTAGACCGCTATAAATATTCCCAAGACCCGGAAGTTGCCAGCAATTACCGCGAGCAAGCCCATCGTTATCTGCAAGAGTTAGATTCCCTGCTAGCCTCCCGTCCTTACTTGCTTTCCGAACATATAAGTTTGGCAGACGTTGCGCTTTTTCCCTTCATTAGGCAATTTGGTATGGTGGACCAGGCCTGGTTTGCACAAAGCGAATACACGCATTTACAAACCTGGCTCCATTCTTTTTTAGATTCAGAATTATTTCTTAGGGTAATGCAAAAAACCTCTCTCCCTAAAACTACGCCCCCAAACTAGTCCTAGCCTTATCCTACTTATGAATGCTCCCAATTAAATATTGTATATTATATGGCCAGCAATCTGTTATAATTAGCTCTATATGTGCGATACAAGCATGATGCTTGCATCTGGGAGAATAGAGCTGTGAACTTCATTAATGTTGATGACTTTTATCATAGGCCATGTCATCTTTATATCAAAAGCCCGAAAGGAGTCCTTTGGGAGTGTAATGAGATGCAGGCTATTAGTGCTGGTTTTGCTAATCCCTCAGAGATCATCGGTGCACAAGATAGGGATCTTGTATTGGATCCCAATGATGCATACAAATTGCAAGAAAATGACCAATCAACTTTAAGCTCGGGCAAACCTCAGATTTTTTTGGAATATGGTTCATTTGAACCAGGTAAAGTTAGAGGTGGTTTAAGCTATAAGTCCCCTTATTATTCAAACACTGGAAAAGTAATCGGTGTCATTGGAATTAGTTTTTTTCCTGAAGAGCTAAAAAATCTGGAACAATGGGATGATCAACCACTTTTAAAATCACTTTTATTGATGACCGCGTCTCACTTTGGATTGCTTGAATCCCCTAAAAGCCCCTCCTCTTTAGTATCTCAGCTCTCTTTACAACAAAAAGCTATTTTTAGTTATACAGTTCAGGGAAAAACGATTAAAGAAATCGCGTCTATTATGAGGTTATCTGTGCGAACCGTAGAATATTACATTGAAATTATAAAAAACAAATTAGGCTGCGCACGTAAAAAAGATTTTTTTTATTATTCCAATCATTAAGCCTAGCCCGTATTAGCGCAGCGTAATACGGGATAATGGCCTGAAAAACGTATTGAACATACACGCATCCAGTACCCTACTTCATTTATAATTTTGAAACCAAAAACTCACACGGCTCTTGCAAAACCACCGCCTTGCCTTTTAGAGTCTTAAAAAACAATAAGCGCGGTTGCCCACCAAATTTAATAAACTCTTCTTCTTCCTGATGTTTCAGTGTTTTTTCTAAAATCCTTTTTGAACCTTCATTTTCAGGGTGAACTGTAGCAACAATTTCTTTAATGCCCTTTTCTAAAGTTTCTTCCCCACTTTCAGAAATAATATGTTTAATAAACTTCTTTCCCAAAATTGCCAGTTCAGTCCCATAACCTTGTCCCCAAAAATCCTCATCAAGAACGTACGCAATTTCACTGACATTTGTATGGCCACTACCTATTTGGGAAAAATCGTCTATGGCGTGTCGTACTTGAAGAAAGCCCATAAACGCTTGAGTACCCGAATGATAAATTGAAAACACCGAAAACTTATTGCCAGAATTCCAAATTTTTATTTGTGCTTGAACGAATTCTGTTACTTCGGAGGGAGTCCATGCCTTGCCAGCACCAAATAACTTTACATTTTTAGAATTGCCTAAAAGACGAGTATATTTCTCAATTAAATCAGCCTCCTCCTCTTGGTTAAGGGATCTAGCCTCCACTCGACTCGAAGAAATTGTATACTGATTTAATTCATTACTAATAAGTACATTACCCAGTTTTTTTGATGTATAAGTTACTTTCATGCATATCTTCCTCAATTTATTTGATTCAATAAACATCACTTACAAAGCGGTAAGCACCGTTTCACGTCGATATAGAGGAGTCTGTAATAAAAACTCACTGATGTTGTGCTTTACAATGTCAGTAAGACTCTCATTATGAGCAAATACTTTACGTTGTCGTTCAGAACTAGTCCCCGCATCCATAATCATTTGCAGTGTAGAAAAGTATGTTTGATAATTAAAGCGTTTGATATAGGGATTTAATTTTTCAATCCATTCATTGATATCTTCACGCATTAACTTAGTTTTTCCCTCCGTATTCATTAATAATTCAGCATCCAAGCCATAACGAATAGCTCGCCATTTATTTTCACGAGAAAGCCAATAAGGAGGGCATGCGACCGACTCCAACCAACTCCCATTATCAGCAAACCAATGAGCAAGTGTATGGATCAAAGCAACTAAGGCAAGCGTTTCTGCAAGAGTCGCCGCTCCATCACAGACACGAATTTCTAAAGTTCCAAAGCCAGGGCTTGGCCTTAAATCCCACCACAAATCCTTCAGGGACTTAATTGACCCACATAGCTTTAATGTTCTATATAAGCTTTCAAAATCCTGCCAGCTACGTACATGATAAGGCTGTCCTGCTGTAGGTAAAGCTTCATATGTGGTCGGTCTACACGCAGCAAGACCAGTATCAATTCCTTGCCAAAAAGGCGAACTTGAAGAAAGAGCTAATAAATGGGGTAAAAAATACATAAAAAAATTATTAAATCGGATGCATTCTTCCCCACTGGACATACCCAGATGAACATGCAAACCATACACGCTCATGCGGCGTGTAAGCCATTGATTACGATCAATTAACTCTTGGTAACGAGTTGTAGGAGAAACCACCCAATCAGAATATTTAGAAAATGGGTGAGAACCTGTTGTTGAAAATAAAACGCCTAAATCTTTTGTTGCATGTTGTAACGATAGCAGTGTTTTATAAAGATCATCTTCAACTTGCTGGGCAGAGTTGCATTTATCCGTATTTACTTCAATCGTACTTAAATAAAATTCTGGTTTAATTTTTTCAAGATGTTTTGTGGCATTAAGTACCTCAGTAGCTCGTGAGCATAAATTATAATCTTCTGCATTGATTATCTGCAGTTCAATTTCTACTCCTAACGTTAAAACACCATTACTTTTAAAATAAATTTCATCCTTATCCGAGGTGCACGTCAATTGCGAAGCATTTAAAAAATTATTAATTTGATTATCCATCCGATAACCCTCCTTTGTTTTATTTTTAAGAGAGTGCTAGTAATTGAGTTACTACTTTTTGAGGATATTCCCATCGCGATATTGAACACTTAGATACTGTAAATAACACTCTTATTTTTATTTCTGTTGATATAATTCGTATTCAAATCATTTTTTATAGTAAAGGCTAAGCTATTTTTTTTCAACCTTTATGAATTTGATGCAAACATGAAAACGGTTTATTTAATGCCTAAAGAGACAAACTATTTTTGTTAAGGCAGCTATAGTTTGCTTGATCACTTGGATATAATAGAGGGCCTTAATATCCAGGCAATTACAATTTATGAGTGATACTCTCCCAAGAGTTGATAAAGTTACAAATCAACTCGATCACCGTTCGAAAACCATTATTCTTGCTGTGCGAAAAATTATGCAGCAAATGGATTATCACTCAAGAAAATTGAATAAGCATTATGGCCTAACAGTACCCCAAGTTATTTGCTTGTATGAAATTTACGAAAATGGAATGATGACCATCTCTTCTCTTTCCAAGCGAGTCTATTTATCAATGAGCACTTTAGTCGGTGTTATTGATCGCCTAGAAGAAAAAAACCTGGTTAGCCGGACTCGAGATATTAAAGATAGACGTAGCATCTATATTGATATCACGCCCAAAGGTCAGGAGTTTGTGCAAGAAGCTCCCTATCTTTTACATAATCGGCTAAATGAAAATCTTCAGGCTTTAACCGAACAAGAGCAACATGTTATTGCAAACTCTCTTGACCTTTTAATTAATCTTTTGCGAGAAATTTAACACTCTATGTGCGAATGATAATGAAACCTCGATACGTCTCGTTATCTTTTGTATTAACCGCGTTCCATAAATCTTCTGCCTTGACCCAGTACGCAGGATATTTATATCGTGCTACGTCAAGGATTAAGAATCGATCGGTTTTTTCATCATAAGCAGCTATTGGCGAATGATGCCCATTCCCCTGCTGCTGCAGCTCTGTTCTTAGGAAATTAACAATAATAAATTGCTGATTTAATAATGTATTTTTCAATAAAGACCGAAACTCATCCAGCGAAAGCTCATTAGCAAAGAATACTTCACTTTTTAATCCAAAACTTTGAATTACTCGGTTCAATGTTAATAGATTAATCCCAACTTTTTGAACTTCCTCTACCTTAATAATCTGCTGAACCTGCTCATTAAAAAAATCTTCCTGTGTAAAATAATGATAAGGTGCATGCTGAAAATCGATTGGTGCTGCCAGGCCTGAAGAATTTAACACCATAACCGCACTAGCAACCCCACAATAAGTCATTGTTTTTTGAGTAGTAAAATGCTCCAGAAGCTTTAATAAATTCTGATTTATATTTTTGCTAAAAAGAACCATCCCAGGTTTACTCGAAATATCAATTAAATTATCTGGTAAGGGTTCAACGGCGTAACACTCTGTAATAAAAGCAAATATAAAGAATAAACACGCAAATTTTAGTTTCATAAAAATAAAATTCCTACGTAACGTGACATACAATGAAATAAATAAAGAAAAAGATTTCTAAATTCCTCTAAATAAAAACTTAATGTTTCGAACGTGGGTGAAATATACTGCCTGACTCTTCTTTGTACTCCTCATCCTGTTGAGGGTCTATTGATATTAAGGGGCGTCGTGCTCGGCTACCAAAGAAACCATTTGTAGTAGTTAGTAGCAGCGTTTCGGTAACTTCTTTTTCTTGATTAGTTACTGATTCTATTTGTACTAGTTTTTCCGAGTTTTCTATCGTGTTATTAGTTTCTTTCGCTAAGATTTTTGCATCATAGATCTTACGTAAGTCAGCAAAATTTATTTCAATCTCTCGAGAATCATTTCCATATTCTAAGACTAATGTAAATTGCGAAGCAAAAGGAAAGAGCTCTTGTTCCATTAAAAGGACTAAGGGAGTAATAAGTGTTTCCGCTGGACATTGAAAATGTCCAGTTTCGTTGGATAATCTCTTGATTTTCCATGTGCCTCCTTCATCGATAAACTCGATTTCACCGGCTGCGATGCTTGTAGAAGCTTTTTCTTTACCACAAGCAAGCTGACTATGAGACATGCCATCCCCTTTTACCAGCTGACCTGACCATTTAGAAAATAAAATATTTACTTCATCATTTTGGCTGATTACCGCAAAACGAAAATCGGAGCGCCTTCCCTCTGCGCGAACATTAGGTAAGTCAGTTAAGCTAAGGCGTTTAAAGTCAGGAAAAAGAGGATTATCAATTTGCTCATCAACCAACTCCTCTATAGCGGGTTTACCAAATGCCTGATTATTAAAATATTGGTGACTGCTGCACCGCTCCTCAAATCGGGCATTAATATTGTTCTCAGAAAAAAGCAGTTCAAGGGCCTCTTGGCTATTTTCTGGTCTTTTCTGAGGAGAAAAAGCAGGTAGCGGCAGAAAATACTCAATAATATCGGGAATAGGACCTATGTTTAGCGTTGGTACGGGACTGTCAGGACGAAGAGGCGCAAGTGATGGGGAAGAGTTTGGTGTATTCATTAGCATTCATCTCATATGGTTTGAGCAAAAATAAACGACTACAGTTATCAAATAACCAGGCAGGACTAGAAGCAAAAACATCAATGGACAAAAAACACCCTGTCGACAAAATTCCTCAAGCCATTCTATTTGGCCTACTACAAATCCCTCTGTTTTTAATTTCAAATTCATTTTTGTTCTATTTATAACGATGCATACACCCGGATTTAGAAGACAACTCCAGTAAAGATCATGTTGAATTTTACTATTTCAGACTAAAAATGTACAATTTTTTTTCACATGAATGAACTAAAAAGCCATAGTTAGTTACCCTAAGATCTCTCTAACACGAATTTAATTTCAATACGTTCAATGAGCTGAAAAATATAAAATCACAAAGATACAATGTTAGTTATACTATGTAAGACAATATGTCAAAGCACGAGATCTTAATATTAAGGGACACAATATGATCAAAGGTTCTGAGCTCTTGTTAAATTGTTACGCGAGGCCAGTCTTGGCGAACAATGGTGTCAAACCTTTATTACAGATGATAATAACTTGGCAGAACAATTAGCAACCGATAAACGCATCGCATTCTTAAGTTTTATTGGTTCAGCCAAAGTAGGTTGGTACCTGCGCAGTAAACTCGCCCCTGGAGCTCGTTGCGCCTTAGAGCATGGCGGAGCAGCACCTGTAATTGTGGATCGCAGCGCGAATTTGGCAAAAGCCATTCCCTCTCTCGTTAAAGGCGGATATTACCATGCAGGACAAGTTTGCGTTTCTGTACAACGAATTTTTGTCCATCAAGAAGTTAGCGGATTGTTTATGGAGCAATTCGTTAAGCAAGTCGAATCTCTTCGTGTTGGCGACCCCCTACTAAAGGAAACTCAAGTAGGACCGCTTATTCATCCACGAGAGGCAGAGCGCGTCATATCCTGGGTTGATGAAGCAGTAACCCAAGGTACAAAGCTATATGGTGGGGGACGTCTTTCTGAAACCACACTGATTCCAGCAGTATTATTCAATCCTCCTTCTGATGCTAAAGTATCGCAGTTGGAAATTTTTGGTCCAGTTACCTGTGTTTACACATATGAAGATCTTGATCAAACAATAAAAATTGCCAATTCATTACCCTTCGCCTTTCAAGCCAGCGTTTTTTCAGAAAACCTAGAACCTGCACTAAAAGCAGCAGAAAACCTTAATGCCTCAGCCATACTCATTAATGACCACACCGCCTTCCGCACGGATTGGATGCCATTTGCTGGATTAAAACAATCGGGGTATGGCACAGGTGGGATCCCCTGGACCATGAAGGATATGTCACAGGAAAAAATGATTGTTTTGAAAAGAAACTAAAAAATGTAGCCTAATTGCAAGCCAATATATCTTATCCCCCTCTCTTGCAATATAGGCAGGCTTTCCACGGTGATTTTTGGGTCTATAGCCCAACATGGCCTTCTAGTGTGGCTTGAAACCCTTGTTGGGCATGGGTTCAACTGACAACTTCTAAATAATCCTTAACTTATCGCGGTCATTGGGGAAATCAAAAACTGATAGCAGCCAAGTCACAGTAATTCATGAGTACCTGGCTATATAACTACGGCTATCCTACAGATTATCCATGAGAGAAACTTAGAGAATCGACAACCTCTGCTTGTTCTTGAGCAGGTTTGAAAAAATTTAAATAATTACGAACAGCTTCCTCAGATGGCGGATACGCATACCCTCCATTGTCATGCTGAGGAGCATCAATTAGCTGCGCCTCTTTAAACAATTGAGCTTCCCTCCGTTTATCTTTGTTCGCAGGAAGATTCATCTCAACCGTATGATTAAATTTGCGATGTAACTCATAGCAGATATCAACAGAACTGCCCTTTGCCTGTGCAAGTAAACTTTTTACTGACTCTTTATCTTCAAATCGTTCCGGTTTACCACTAAAACAAGAGATTATAATTTATCCTACTTGCATCCTATACAGTAACTTTGTCGCTTTGCACTTCGAACTCATGGATACCGCATTGATAAGCATAGAGAAATAATGCAAAAATAAGCTTACTTGCATAAGACAAACTAACAATGGAGTGTTCATGAATCAATTAGCCACTACGTGCCTCATTTCCAAAAAGCACAATGTTACGCATGTCGAATTAGATAATGAAATCGTTGTTTTAGAGCCGACTAGCCAAGCTTATTTTAACTTAAATCCAGTTGGTGCAAAGCTGTGGCCTCTATTCGATAAACCAGGGAAATCGATGGAGGAAGTGATTCAATTTTTAATGCAAGAATACCATATGGAATGGCTAAAAGCCGCGGATGATGCACTTTCGTTTATTCAAACGATGGTCAATCACAATATTCTTGCTGTTGAGCCACTCCCTGAGATCGCATAGACATAGAGCATTGGGGAATGGCGCATGTTTAGTGCGCTTCCCCAAATAACTCATGTAATTTTTTTATAATCTCTTCGGGCTGAAATTTCACGAGAAAGCACCCGTATTCTGCAGCCACCTCAGCAATAAGCGTAGGATTAGAAATACTGGAATTGAAAATCACCGGAATAGCGCTCGTCTCTCCGCGAATTTTTCTTGCCATTTCCAACCCGCCCATGCGAGGCATTTCAAAATCAGTAAAGATTAAATCAAATTTTTCAGGTTGTTGCATGAATTTTTCATACCCATCTTGTCCATCTACTGCTTCAATGCAATGCATGCCTTGTGCTGATAAAAGTTTTGATACTTGATGACGAAAAATTTTTGCGTCATCAACAACAAGCGCTGTTTTACCGGCAATAGAACTGGATGATGAAGAAACAGGTACCGGCTCATTTTTAGGTAAGTTGAGTAAACCTAAATGTGCCAATATCCCCTCTAAATCAAGCAAATATAAAAACTGATTTTTATACGGAAACAAGCCATTGAGCATACAAAATGCAGAATTCTCCAGAATTGAGGGAACACTTAAAATTTGGCTATTTTTAAGCGATTCGATACGGTAGGTAGCATGAACCAAGATACCAACGACCATGTTGAGCAATTGGCAAATGATTATTTTAGTCTGATTATAGCGTTTCATTTGTTCAACATGCTTGGCAAACTCGGAATCAAGCAAGGTATTTGCTGGCTGGCTTGAAGCTAATTGAGAAAAATTCATATCCGGTTGTTTTAATACTAAAGATAAATCCATGACCGGTACGGCCTCGTGATGATGTTCGTATAAGCCAATAAATGGTAAATGAGATGCAGGAAGGCATGAGATTCGCTCATAATCCACAACTCCAATAATCTTTTGTGCATTGATACCTACTAACATCGCCTGAGAATCCGCAATGATAAGGCAGGGGACCATAAGAAAATTTTCATTCTCTGTAGAATGTTCCTGTGCAGCCATCATTCACTCTCCTTAAAATGAAAGTCCCCTTCATCCAATAAACGTACGGGTAAATTGTTAATATTTGCCGTAGCGGACACAAGCATTTTGAGGGATACATCTACACGTCGTGGACGCTCAATAATAAGACCAAAAGGGCTATTTCCATTAAAATCGGCGACTAATAACAAATGAGTCTTTTGTACCCTATAGGTTTCAATCCCGTTAGTATATTTACCTGTAAAATCGACCACCGGTATAATCTGCCCGCCCAAATTCACAATTCCTAAGTATCCCGATACGATCTCCGGATAAGGAGTAATTACAGGCACTTCGACAATCTCACTAACATAATGAATATCTAAAGCATAATGTGAGTCACACATAACAAACTGGATAAAGGTTTTCTTCTCGTCAGTAACTTCAGACTCTTCAAACTGAAATTGCTTTATGATATTTTCAAATCGCATTGATACTCACCTCATGCCTACTCATAATATGTTTATATAATTTTTCAAGTGACAAAATGAATGCAGAAACCCCTGTAGTTAAAATAGAAACTCCTTGAAGATAATTTAAAACAGGTATCCCCATAGGTAATGCTTTGACAATAAATTCCGTATTTGCAATCAACTTATCGGCAATAAATGCACATCGTTCCCCATTAATTTTGGTAAGACAAACAAACATTTCACGTCGCATAAGTGAATCGTCAGCACCTGTATTATCAAAATATTTAGACAAAAAAATGCATGGGACAAATTGATTATCAATATTTAACAGATATTGATTTTGATTAAATGTAATGTCACTTCGACGCAAAGTGTAAGTCTGCATAATATCGTGAGTAGGAATACCATAGACATGATTACCAACACTAACAACAATTAATGGAATAATGGATAATCCAATAGGTAAATACAAACTGAAGGTGGTCCCCTCGCCTACTTTAGTATCGATGTGAATTCTACCACCCGATTTATCAACATAGGTTTTCACCACATCCATTCCCACACCGCGGCCTGAAATTTCGCTAACTTGCTGAGCAGTAGAAAAACCTGGAGCAAAAATAAGCTGTAGTGCATCCTGCTCACTCGACACTCCGGAAACATCGAGCCCTTTAGAACGTGCGGATTGTAAAATGCTCTGGGCATCAATTCCCTTACCGTCGTCACTAATTTTCAAAACCACTTCACTGCCAATAATTTTTGCATCCATGCAAATCGTGCCCTGACGCGGTTTATTCTGTTGTTCACGGACTTCTGGTGCTTCAATTCCATGATCCATTGCATTTCGCACCAAATGAATTAAAGGATCACCTAAAGAATCAAGAATACGTTTATCAATTTCAGTTTCTTGCCCACTCACTTTAACCTGAATTAATTTGTCACTACTCTCAATATAAGTACGAATGGTTTTTTCCATTCGCGAAAACAGACTTTTAACAGCCGTCATACGCATACTTAATACAGCGCTTTCAAGCTCAACAATACGTTGTCGTAATGAATTATCAAGGACTTCCCATTTGAGAAATAAATCATTTTGAATCGCTGTATTTTCAAAACCCGTTTCCACTAAATGAGCAATTTGGTTTCTCAATAAAAAAATCTCAGAGGTAATATCATAGCTGCGCTGAATGCGATCTAAGGGTACACGAATTAAATTTGCAGTTTCTTTTTTAGCTAAGTTTTTAGCCGCACCCACTTGCTCTTCTGGCGGTTGATAAGAAGCATCATCAAGACTAACACTTGGTGTTAAAACCTCCTGCACCTCTTCAATTTTTGGCTCGACTGCTACGTCCCCTGATACTGCAACAGAAGATGCTCCTTCTCGCTTTTGCGCCTCTGCCTGCAACAGTGTTTCAATTTGGTCGACTTGGTGAGTTATCAAAGCTACATCCAGATTATCTGGTGCTTTTTTCTTTGTACTCAAATAGCTTTCAAGTTCATGAGCCACCTTAGTCAACTCATCCATTTGAAACATTGCTGAGCCACCTTTGATGGTATGAACGCCACGATAAATTGCATTGACGTGTTCAATTTTCTCGTCAGCAGACTGTTCTTCATCATAAGCTTTTAGCAAATCATAGAGCTCTTCGAGAACGGCTTTAGCTTCTTCGAAAAACATGAGTATTATTTCATCATCATCCATAGTGTTAAATCCATTTGCAATGCGAAAATTTAAATAATCTTATTTAATAACTTTTGGATATCATCCAAGCGTTCAGAGAGTAAAAGAACTTTCTCTTGTAGCGAATCACTTGCCAATTCCACTTTACCAATAGACTCCTGAGATTTTTCAGCAAGACGAGCTACTTCATGAGCAACAATTGCAAATCCTCGTCCCTCCTGGCCTGCTCGAGCAGCTTCAATCGATGCATTCAGCGCGAGAAGATCGGTTTTCCCAGATAAATCACGCACTACGCCCACCATTTTATTAATGGCTTCCACAGATGATATGAGCTCACTAAATACTTTGCGAATATCGCTAAAATGGCTATTAATATCCCCCATCTCTCCTGTGCTATGTTTTTGCGTGCTAACCGCTGAATCAACTCGTTCACCCTCTTGATCCATTAAAAGACTCATAATCTTTACTCCTGCCTGACTTATGTTAAACGTTGGGTTTTCCCTACTTCCAAATCATCGAACCAATCAAAAAAGCGGTTTACATCATCTCCGCGGAAAATAGCCCCGTGTTGTGGGCATATCATTTCAACCCCTAGCTTTCTAACCCGTGATAACCAAGCATCTTTAGCCGTGTTGGAAGGCATCCAGCGTTGGTGGAATTTTTTCATATAGGGTGCATGAGTAGCAAAATCAGTAACAAACAAATCCGCTTCCTGAGGTAGTAACGCTGCCCCCACATCGCCACTAAATAAAATCTTGGATACTGGATCAAATAAGTGGAAATTGCCTGATGAATGCAAATAATGAGCGGGAACAAGTTGAAAATGACGATCACCTAATTTTATTTGCATGCCCTCATCGGGTACAGAATATAAATTATGAGCAAATTTATAGCCGAAGTGAGAAATGAAACTACTCCATAACCACGATACATAAACAGTGGCATTGGGTGTTAATTCCATCCACATAGGCAAAGAAGACATAATATCCGGGTCTTGGTGGGAGCACATATAGGCCTTGATGGAGTTTAGATCAATTACTTCTGAAACCATCGACAAAACGCTAGGAAATATTTCCATGCCACCAGGGTCAAGCAACATAGATTCGCCACCGGCCTGAATAATATACTCATTCGTATCGATAACCGATTTAGGTTTATTAGGATCGCGTGCTAAAACAGTCCACTGAATATTGCCATCGTCATAGAGAACTACTTTTTTCATCCTATCCCTCACTATTCCACGGTAATTTGTTTGTGTGTTTAAAAATCATAAAATAATCTCGAAACACATCATAATCATGTGACAATACACTGAGTAATTCTTCAAATGATTTAATTAATGAACCTACAGCAGCCATACCCAGTTCGCTGCGAAAAAGTTCTTCTTCGATTCTCAAAGCAGTAAGGGCAACAAAAATGCGATTAATTAAAAACTCAAAAACATTGAACTGAACCTCAAGTGCTTTAATACCATTTCTAAATTGAATAAAGCCAAGAGCTACTTGTTTTTGCAATCGGTAGGTAACGTCGTTTGTCAGCTCAAGATTTGTAGCGTAATTGTCTGAGATTTGTACCAGTAAATAACTATCGATATGATAAAGTGCTATTTTCGAAGCTAGAACTGTTTCAATTAATCGGCTAGTAACCTGAATTATGGTGTTGATTTTGGTATGCATCTTGCGCGATGTCTTTTCAATCTGACTGGCTATTTCAAAAAACACACGTGCCTTATTACCTGTCTGGCTTGCAACAATAGATGCATTCACAGAAATATCTTCTACGCTGCCAATGGTTCGCTGCATTTTTAATGCTAATCGACGCAATTCATTACACGAACGATAATGATGATTTATGTTGTTTTCTCTATCCATATGACTCACTTCATATTCTTAATTACACGTCACATTCTTATTATTTAAGACAATGGAGCTTCAACATAAATATAAAACTTTAAGAAACAAGCATTATTTATATATCCCTATCAGAAATAAGCTGGAAATCTATCGGACAACGAACGACTCTATTTGAGTATAGCAGCATATTTTTTTTTTGTATGAAATCTGAGGGTTACGCTAAAAAATCCATAAAAAAATAGACAAATTATCGTGTCACGAGGCTTATCGGCTCGATTTAAAGCTAAGTAATTTGAAATAACTCGAAATACTACCTATATTTTATTGGCGAAGAGAATAAAAATTAAAAGGACTTGTCGGTGAGCACATCTAGCATTCGTTTATTTCTATTGTTCATTTTTTGTATTACTTGTGGCTTTTCAACATCTGTACTCGCGCAAGAAAATACTGAGGTGGTTCTTTTAATTGATACTTCGGGGAGCATGAAACAAAACGATCCCCAAAACTTACGAATTCCGGCAACAAATTTATTGATTAATCTTCTTAAAGATAGAGCCAAGCTGACTGTCTTTACTTTTTCTACAAATACTAAATTATTAGTGCCAACGGAAGAAGCCTCTGACGACTATGTGAATCAATTTCATGCAAAAGAAAAGCAAATAGACTCTAGAGGTCAATTTACTAATATTCTTGCTGCACTCAAAGCAGCAAATAGCTCATGGAAAGACAGCAAGTCTCGATTTATTGTTTTACTTACCGATGGAAAAATCGATCGCGGTTCCAAACAGCAAGATAGTGACGACAAGCAAATCATTAATAATTCGTTAATTCCAGAATTGAAAAAGAATCACATCAAACTCTATACCATCGGTATCGGCTCAAATATAGATGAAGAACTACTTAAATCCTTAGCAAGCCAAACCAATGGAATTTACCAGTTTATCAACTCCATGTCAGATGCAGAAAAATCCTTATACAATACCTTTACCTCCGCTATCCCGGCGCAAGGTATTCCACTAGAAAAAGCAGACCATAATGAACGAAAAATTCCAGTGGATGCCAATGTAAAACACTTGTCGGTAATTATTGAGAAAAAAGATCAAAAAACGCCTGTTGCTTTATACCAACCCGATGGAAGCGTGCTTGAATCAAAATTACCCTCGCTCAATAAATTTATTTTCATCGATGTAAAACATCCAGCTGCAGGTGCATGGAAAATCAAAGGAGATGAACAACAAGAAGAACGTGCCATTATTTTAACTAATTTAGAATTAATAACGAATAAATTAAGTGGCGAGTACTTTAATAGAGAGCTAATTACTATAAACGCAAGATTGGAGTCAGAAAAAACCAATAACGACCTCCCTCAGTTACTAACGAATACCGCCGTAACACTGAAACTAAAAAATGAAAAGGATAACTTTTCCACCCCTATACCCTTAGTCAAAAATATGCAGTTTGAAAAAGAATTTATCTTAGATATGGAGCCCGGGATAACCAAGAGTGTAGTGACAGCAAAAAATGATTCTTTTGTGCGGGAAGAGCAATCTTTATTTAAAATAATGCCAACACCGTTTCAACAAAGCATTAACAATAATGCATTTAAAGTCGAATTAATTAACCCACACATTGAACGAGACTCAGTAGAAATCAAACTGGTAAACCAAGAACGAACTGCCTTATTAACTCTTACTCCACATAATGGTTTTTGGCAAACCAATATTGAAACTCTGTGTAATTTACAAGAGTTACCTACTTTATCGCTGCAAGCAGAAATTACAGCAAAATCGCCAAGTGGACGCCCATTAGCATTGCTCTTACCTCAAGAAAAAATTACCTGTAATACCGCACCAATACAAATAAGCAGCTATATTGCGCCTCTACCCTTAAATAAAATAGAACGAAGTGCTCCTGCTCCAACAGTTAATAAAACAAAACACATGAATAAAAGACATCCCCTGTTATCAATCAATATTGTTTCCCTGATTGGCTTACTTGTATTAATTTTTGTATCAATAATTTGTGGCTATTTCTATAAGAAGAACAAAAAGCTTTATAAAGAAAAAATGGATGAACTAAGGGGCAATGATGACATCTGAGGCTTTATTACCAGTAATACTGGTTATTACACTATTAACCTGTTCATTAATCGTCTTCTTCATTCATAAGACATTAGCAAATCGTGCCAAAATAAAAATATTATCTGATGCAAAAACTAAGGCTGAAGAATATATAGAAAATAATGCATCCGAACTTACCCCAATACTCATTAATTTCTATGGCGACCAAAGTGAGCATTATTTAAAAAACATAAAGAAGCAAAACCAGCTCATTTTAAACCAATTAATTCTATTAATGATGGAATGCAAATCCAATATTGCCAATCGCTTAACTAATACATTGGAACTACTGGATCAAGCCTATGTGAATACATTTTATGAGGCATCCCAGCATCACCACTCATTAACCAATCAACCACAGCACCAACCGCCAGCAATTCATCACCAATCTATTGAACAAGAAATCGAGGCGATGATTTTAAAAATGGCCCATTTATGCAATCTTGACGTCGATGAAAAAACACTTGAAGATCCCGAGGCCATAACAAAAACGATTAGTGATTGTAGAGAAAAAATAGAGCTTGTTTTTGAAGAAAATAAAACGCGAGAGGAAGAATCAACTCAATATTTAGACTTAATTGAGCAAATTCGTTTAGAAAAGAAAGATATGCGCCAAACGATAAATCAAGCACTAAAGATTTTAGAGCAGATTTATCAGCAATATAAAATAGAGTTAAAACTTGGCGAGAACGTTACATTTAAGCAATTTAATTATGATGAACTCGCATCAGCTTTTAAGTTAACTAAATCGGATAAAAATAAGTAAACCAATGCCATCGGATGCAAGGAGAAAATATGGACACTAATAAAAAAATTTTGATCGTCGATGATTTTGCGACTATGAGAAAACTACTGATGAGCATGTTAACCAAACTAGGATTTAATAACGTGATTGAAGTTGAAAGTGCTCCCAAAGCCTGGGAACTCTTGCAAAAAGATCATTTTGATCTGGTGATTAGTGACTACAATATGCCTGAGATGAATGGTATAGAGCTTTTATCACAAGTTCGCAAAGACGATGCTTTATCAAAACTCCCCTTTATTTTACTCACTGCAGAAGATGATGCGGATTTGGTTATCGAATCCAAAAAATATCATATTAATGCCTATATTCTTAAACCTTATAAGATTGATGTCATCAAAGAAAAATTGCAAAACGTATTTGCAGCTTAAAACTTAGATGTAGCCTGGTTGCTTGCAACCAGGACATCCCTAAACGGCAACAAATCAAATAGCATAGAACAGGAAATACAACTGCGACTTAAGATAAAAGGAATCAAAATTAAAATAGACTGGTCTGTTCCAGTGTTAGCCGAGCCCAACAACCACCCTGCCTCACCCTTTACACCGCAATTCGATACCTTAAATCCCACCCTGTAGCAATTGGCTAATGCCCATTAATAGGCAATTTTTTAATAAATTGAATATTAGGCGTCAATTGTGAGTTGGAGTAAGTTGAAAATGTTTGCCGTACATCGCCTGACAATGCTCAATGATTGCGATCTCAAAACGGTTTTAAATTTGGGTTTACCTGCATTTAAAGAGAAAATAAATCAGGCATTACAAATAGCCGAAGATCAAGCTCAGCCCAGTCTGTAACCTAAGTTGGGCCCCATGGCCTGAGGGATCGACTCGTTTTAATTAAGAGGAGCATGTATTATGCTCCTCTAAAATTATCTCCCAATGAGTCTCAACGTTTATTTTTTTCCTAATCAGTTGGCATCCTAGATAAAAGAAAGACAAGACCCTCCGATGTTTATAAGAGTTTGCTTGAAAATCATAATGTAATTTTAATTTCTCCGCCGAAGCCCCCGTAATCCAGGCAATGAGGCTAGCAATGGCCGCGAGTAGTAACCAAACTGTATACCGTTCTGGTTTGAAGGTGATGTTGTTATCGAAGCTAAAGCCATACCGAGTCGACTTAGTATCTCTAAAGTTTTCTTCAATGGTCATTCTTCGTTTGTATTTAATGCGAGCGAGATTAGGGTGTTCTTTAACTTCCTCTAAAGACGTCACAAGGAACCAAGGTTCTCTCCATGAGGCACTGTATTTCCTAGAGTCCTTGCCTTGGGCAGGTTTTTTCGTTTTGGTCATTTGATGACGCCCTTTAGGCGTTCCTTTGTAAAGGACCACATGATGAAGGAGGACATTGGTTTTCGCGATAGCCCAAAATCCTAAGTAACGTGCTTTATTCGTGGCCTGGGAGAACACCGTTTTAATCGCATAAAATCCACCTCCTGCATCATACTGAGTGATTCCTCGTACACGTCCTACATAATCCCACCCCATAGCTAATACCGATTTAAACCACGGGTTTTTAAATCCGGCATCAGTAATAAGGCAGGGCTTGCTTTCTGGAGGCAATACCGATTTTAGATTGTTTAAGAAATTGCGATGGATGTGCGGATTGTTTTCTTTCGATTTAGGATGAATTTCTTCATAAAGAGTAATACCTCGACCTGGTGCAGGAAATACCGCGCGCAGTAGGCACTGCTCTTTACCCTCACAATAATATTGGCTATTTGGAATACTTGACCAATCCACAACTATATCAGGAGTTGCGGTATGTTTAAGAACTCGACTACATATACTTCGATAAATTAGGAGCGATTCACGCTGATAAAACTGATTACTTAGAAAACGGTCTATTAAACGAATACCGGAGCGCTCTTTCGCTTGCCCATTCAAACATCGGCCTAATTGACTTAATTGAAGCTTCTTACTCTTTATTACACCGTTTACTATCGTAATTAAGCTTTTTAATCGTGTTTTATGAATTGATGAAGAGAATAGTTCATGTAAAATAGTGCTTACTTGCATCGTATGGCCTCAATGAGTCTTTGGTCGGAATCAATGAGATCACGTTATACGATGCAAGTCCAGATTTTTAAAAACGAGTCGATACCTCAGCCCCATGGCCCAACATTGAGCTTTGGTGTGGCTCGATGCCTTATCAAGCCACAGACCTAACCTACAAACTACCTACAAGTGAAAGAAGATGATGATTCTTCCATGTTCACGTCTCCCCCGTTTAAAGACGAAAATAAAGAAAGCCGTTGTGCATCCAACAACTCTAGATCCAATGGCTTTTGAGCAATTAATAATTTCCCTTTAAATCCTGATAGGGGACTTGGCGTAATACTTGTTTTAGCTGGAGTGACGGATGGGCTAAATAAAGGCATATATTTATCAGGTCGATCATACCTAATATGCACATCAGGGGTTTGCGAATAGTATTCAACGCTCCGTGTTTCAGCTAATTGCTGATTAGCTATGAACAATTCCTGCGCACTCACTGTATAATAGGCTCCCCAATGAACCAGAGTTAAGGTTTCTTCGGCTATATCGCACGCGATAATTACCGCAGCATGTTCAGTTTCTTCAGGCGGATTAGGCCTAAGGTTAGGCTGGCCTCTTTGTTCCACATCATCTATGTCTCGAGTTACAGGAAAGGCAATTACTGGTAAGTTACCTTTTATTAACTCCAAATCAATGCGTACAAGAAACGCTCCATATTCAGTAGGAGAAAACTGATGTATTGTGTTTTGATATCCTAATACTTCAAAAATTTGTGACAAGGCTGCTATTTCAAGCACTTCACCTTGACTAGAGCCAAATGATTTTCCTATTTGGCGAATAGAGTATTTAGCCTCACCCTTTTTATATAACGGAAGTGGCTCAAATTTCATTTGAGTTGCAAAATATTGCTCTACATTAGCAATAGCTGCCAGTTTACAGTGGGCACCAAGTTGCGTTACGGGCTCAAAAAAATGATTTCGCCCAGCTCTTTCCTCATTAACTGGTGTAGACAAATCGTCATAAAAATCATCATCTGAACTAATATCATCTTCGAAAGAATATTCTGCATAATCCTCATTAGTATGAAGTTTATCTGCTGATTGAGCAAAGAAATAAGACATAATTCAATAACCTTTTTATTAAATGGGTTGTTTTAACAAATACACTCTAATTAACATTAAAGAGTGTTTTGAAATGGTTTAGGCATATAAACTTAAGTTTTGATTAAGCCCAAATATTATACATATTTGGTATTTTTATTTCAATTACTGGGCAAATATCTGCTCTTTATAATGACAGTGGAGATTAGCATGTTTGCTGGGCTTAACAGCCTACGCTCATAGGACTACCTTATTTTTAATCTGTCTTTTAGAGTGTGGATTAAAAATAAGGTAGTAAATTCCCGCAACGCGGGAACTCGAAAAGGGTTAGTTATCAAATTACTGGATTGATCTTATTTTCATCGTCATCATTTGCTATAGATTGTTCTACCTCATCTATAATTTTATTGAATCTACCTTTAAAACTAAATAAACCACTTGCACGGGCATCCATTTCTTTCAATTCGCGCTGATTATTTTTTAGCAATTCCCGATCAATATTAGGAGTAGATAAAGCTTGAGTTAACAGTTCTATGGCACGGAGTGCGTCTTCATATTTCTTACTTTTATCAGCAATTAAACCAGTTGCCGTCAACAGTGTGCCAAATTGGCTTTGATTTTCAATTTCACCTCGGAGTTGGTTAGCATATACTTCCAAACTAATTATTTTTTTGCTTAACTCTAAACGCATCTTATTGTTTGGCTGTTCCAGATCAAGTTGCATCTTATTTTCTATTTGATTAAAGAACTGCGTGCATTCCTTTACCGTTGGCCGTTGAGTTTCATCCGCAGCAGTCATTTTCTCAAGAAAATGTTTTGTCATTAATTGGTCATAGCTTAAATAATGCTTATTACTTAGTGTTTCTTTTTTACCGTCGTTAAAATTTATATCAAATTTTTCGCTAAGAATTTTTCCTAAGGAATAAACATCGCTCGCTTTAGAAAATCTATATCCACGGCCTGTAAAACAATCGGCAGCCATGTATGCTTTATCTGAGGAGTTACTTGTATAAACACACGCATCCTTATCAGAAATTAATTTAGCCCTGTTAAAGTCAACAATGTTGGCTTGGGCTGTTTCTGGATCCCAAATAATATTCGCAGGCTTTAAGTCAGAATGAATAATATTATTGTCGTGCAATAACTCTAGATTGGTACACAACGTAGATGCTAATTGGGCAAAAGTAATTGAACCATAACTGTATTTATCTTTATGAGCGTTATGTTGAATATCTTTTCCAGGATGCAAAGGCATGGCAACTACAGCCTCATGAACAGTAACTACTCGTTCTACACTAAGACCGTGTGCAAATTCCAGTTTAACGTTCTTAACACGCTCTCCTAAAGAAAAACCTTTCGACTGCTGGATTCTACTGAGAATATCATATTCATGTTCAGTTTCTTCTCGTGCACTGTCTAAATCTTTTCTTCCAATTGTACCGCCTTCGCTATAATCAGTAATTTTTATGGCAACTTCCGTATCAGGAATTATCGTGCCATTTTTAATATCAAGTTGAATTCCATATGACACCTCTCCAAATGCACCCGCACCTAGTTTTTGCGAAACAAGAAAATAGATAGGATTCTGATCCTTATCAAAAAGTCTCACAACTTTGAGTTGTCCTTCATCATCTTCAACGATATTAATAGAATCAGATGTAACAAATTGCTCAAGAGCTTTTAGTGAAAGTTGCTCGACAACTTCTTGTGGTGGCTGTTTCATTTGTTTTGCTTTCATCTGAGCATCTAATTTAGCACTAACCTTAGCCATTAAGCTCTCCCAAATACAATCATATAAGCAGCACTATTAATAAGTGCCTTTTATATAATTATATTGAGTAAATATTAACAAATTATTAAATTTCAAAAGTTACATGATTACGCAACAAGAATCTGGGCTTGCCTCATCATCATCTTGTAATTTTTTGCTCGCAAAAATCCCCAACTTATGCGTAGAACTAACCGAGTAATTCCAGTCATTGCTAAGTTTTTGGATGTGGTCTATATACTTACCTGACGCATGGATTGTTTTATATTTCTTTTCACTAGCTGCTATTATATTTTTTAGATCATCATCTACTAAAACGATGGTATCGGATGCCCCCGTATACCCAGTGTCCTTTATGATGAACCCAATATGTGCATTTTTATTTGCCTCACTAGGATTGTATGGAAGCCAGGATTCAACATGTATGGCTTGAATTTTATCTTCATCTAATTTAATGATTTCGCGTAAATATTTTGGAATGAAGCTACCTCCATAGGCATTAAACGATGCAATTGCAAGGCTATGGCCTTTGTCAAGAATATCGCAAAGAGTAGTCCGCCAAACATCAGGACCGCCTATTGGCTGAATTTCTTTAATAACCTCCCACATGTCATCCATTTTAGTAAGATGAGATACTGCATTGTGAGTATTTTCAGAAGCGATTGTTTCATCAAAATCTAGAATAAATAATGCCATGTTTAGACCAATTAAAATGATATTAGTTGATAGTTCATTATACACACAGGACAAAACAATATCAAACAACGTGTATCTGTTTATATCTCCCCCATCAGCGCATCCCTCGTATTACGCGGTGCTAATACAGCTCCATTCTGAGCCTCAGGGAATCTCCATTTCCACCCGATTTCGTCGCGCCTCCTTGGCTCTATACAATGCTTCATCTGCCTTTTTCATGATCGCTCCCACCTCTTGCGCACCTAGTGCACGTTCTGTAACACCGATGCTCATAGTCAAAAACAATCTAGTTTTTATGGACACCAACCTTCCTGCGCATCTCATTACGCATGCAATTAAATTAGGAGCAACGCCATATTTGTGCATCGATGCCGTCTCCATCAGCAAATCAGTCAAACTACCTTATGACATGCAGGGAGTGTATCTACTTAAAACGGATAGACACGAAGCCAGTGCGTTAGCGAATATGCCTATCAACTCGCTTGAAGAAGGCATCCACGCGGCAAAGATAATATTGCAACAAGGAATGAACAATCTTTTGATTACCCTAGGTGCTGAAGGCTATATATTAGCCAATCCATCTGGAGCCAAATATTTCGCTGCTATTCCATTATCCCATCTTGTCGATGTGAGCGGAGCTGGCGATGCTTTTGTTGCCGCTCTATTAGCTGGTTTACAACGCAAAATGCCGCTAGAAGAATCTTGTCAACTGGGGGCTGCAGCCGCTTACTTCACTTTACAATCGACTAAAACGGTAGCAGGTAACTTTAGTTTTTCCGACCTGAAATGTTTTTCATTAACTGTATAGAGAGCTTTTTATTATGCATCATTTTCTTGAATACTCCGATGAAGTCCGCGCAGCTCTTAGTGCGAATAAACCTGTACTTGCCTTGGAATCCACAGTAATTACCCACGGTTTACCCTTCCCCGATAATTTAAGCACTGGTTTTGCTTTAGAAGAAATTGCTCGCCGCCATCGGGTAGTTCCCGCAACCATTGCGATTATGGATGGAAAAATAAAAATCGGCCTAAATACCGACGAACTGGAGCGTTTAGCAGAAAGCAAAGACGTTCTTAAAGCAAGCAAGCGTGACTTAGCTTTCGTCCTCAGTGAAAAACGTCCAGCAGGTACAACCGTTGCAGCTACCTTGTTTTGTGCTGCCGCGGCAGGAATCAAGGTTTTTGCAACCGGAGGTATTGGTGGTGTTCACCGTGGGCTAGATATGGACGTTTCGGCTGATTTAATTGAGTTATCGCAAACCCCGATTGCCGTTGTTTGCGCAGGAGCAAAGGCAATTTTAGATTTGCCTAAAACATTAGAGTTTTTAGAAACCTACAGTGTACCGGTTATCGGCTATCAAACAGATACCCTTCCTGCCTTTTACACCGACAAAACTGCTTATAAATTGACGATGCGAGCAGATAATGTAAAAACACTAAAAACGATAGTAGAAATACAAAATCAACTTAATTTAGCCTCTGGCATATTGATCATGAATCCAATTCCTCAAGCGGACTCAATTCCAATGGAAATGATTGAGCCAGTGATTGAGGCAGCTGTTAAAAAAGCTGAAGCATTGAAGATTTCTGGCAAAGACATAACCCCCTTTTTATTAAGCGAAGTAACAAAGGCAACTGCCGGTGTAAGCCAACAAGCCAATATTTCATTGATCAAAAATAATGTACGCCTTGGGGCAGAATTGGCTTTTGCACTAGCAATGGATGTTTAAACTAAAATTTTGCAATAACCAGTAGGTTAGGCCCATGGCCTGAGGTATCGACTGGTTTGCGCATGGCCCAACAGGAAGTTCAGTGGAACTCGATGCCTTATTGTGGGACTACAGGCTAAGTGCAAGTATTCTTATTCCCCGTGTGATGATGAATTATGTTAAGCAAGGCCACCGCATTATTATGCTCCCTCTCTTTAGAGCCAAATAATAAAGTCACTGTTTGAGCCTTTGCTTTTTCTTTAATTAAATCAATTAAATCCTGTTTATCCTCTAACTCCTTTGCATAGCGCTTTTGAAATTCTGGCCATTTTTCAGCATCATGATTAAACCACTTGCGTAAGGTATTACTCGGTGCCATCTCTTTGAGCCATAAATCAAGTGCAGCATCCACTTTTTTAATGCCGCGTGGCCATAATCTGTCGATTAGTATTCTAAATCCATCTGCTTTGTCAGGGGCATCATAAATCCTTTTAATTTCAATCGTTGCCATTTTAAATCACTCCTTTCTCAGAGAGTTTTTGCAATAACAAATGGAAATAGACAAATCCTGCATAAGGATGCCACGATGCAGTAATTTTCTCAGTTTTTTTATAATCTAGCTTATCTTCAAGATGAAGCAAGTTTCGCAGATTATTTTGAGCACCAATATCATCCACTGGAAAAACCTCAATCCTCCCTAATCCACGCAATAGGGCATATTCAGAAGTCCAACGCCCTATTCCTTTAAATTGGCAAAGAAATTGAGTCACCTCATCCCGGGGCTTATCCTCCAAACGAGTAAAAACATCAGGATCTTCTTTTAGCGCAGAGACTAGGCGCATAATCGTTTCACTTTTATGGGTGCTATAACCAATTGTTTTTAACTCAGCAACAGAACACTGACTGACTTCTTCCACAATTGGAAATGCATAAAACACGTGATCATTATGATTCACACTCATACCAATATGTTGAATTAATCGATTTTGGATCTGTAATCCCGCATCAAGAGATATTTGCTGACAAGAAATCGCATTCATCAATGCTTCAAAAAGAGAAGGAAAACGTGGTGGTTTGAGTCCCATGAATTGAGATACTAGTGAATTCAATCGGGGATCATGCTTGGCCATTTTATAAAAGCCAGCTACATCTCGTTTTAGTCCTAATAACATTTCGATAAGATGAGTGATTTTTTCTTGCAGCAAATGAGGAATTGCTTTGTCTAACGAGACACAAAGTTCTGGATTATTGAGATTGTTTACTTGTTCAACCCTTACTTTAATGAGTTGATTCTCAAGGTTCAATACACGTGTGTAGTATTGGCCATCCCAGCAATCAACAAGATTTTTACTTCGTCTACGTAATGCTATCACCGTATAATCCAGCCGAAACGGAGCAATAGGATGTAGTGTAAATGAAGTATACATGGGTACTCCTGTACTTAACTTATCCTATTAATAAGCTTAGTCTCATTTACATGAACGTTGCACAAGCAACCGGGAGCTAAAAATATTAGTTAACTAAAAAAACGAATTACCGTGGCAAACTACGGTAATTCGGACATATTATTTGACAAGAAATACTTAAGGCTAATCATTTCATCGAAGAACTACAAGAAAGCGATTCTTCGCCATCCTCTTCAACATCATCGTCTAATAATTCAATATCGTCCTCTGACCAAAAATAATCATCATCATGATCTTCAAAAACCGGTATACTACCGGATATCGATGAGCTTGCCGCATTCAATGTTATTGCAAAATCCATCGCAGAAGCCAGATTTTTGGAAAAATCCGTGACCAGCTCTTCACTTAAAAATGTCTTGTATTTTTGAATGCATGCATCCAGCTCCATTAGCTCTATAAGGCTAAGATTGAATGTGTTTTTTGAGAGTAAATCAAAAAACTGATTGTCTTCGACGATACTTTCTAGCTTTATCTTAACTGAGAGTTCTATTTTTAAATACTGTCTGAAAAGATAAATTAGAGATACTTTTTTTCTTGTTTCACTAGGGGCAATTTCAACACTTGGTAAAGCATTTATTTTCATTTCCTCAATCAAACCCTCCGCTTTTCTCACTGCCATTGAGGTAAACGAATCCTCTATCGATAAATGGTCTTCAGGGGTTGCTTCTTTAAACTCCGACATTTGTGGGACTGTTGGAAACACCAGGTTTTTAAACTCATAGAACTCAGGAGAGTTTCCCTCTATAGGAATGCTACCGAGAACAAAACGCTCATCATCGGTGGCTTTACCTTTTAGAAAATTAATTAACGCAGCATCGTCCTGAAGTTCGGAAAAAACAGCGGCCAACTCAAAAATCATTTCAAATTGATAATCAGGTACTTCTTTTTGCAATTGAACCGCAATATGATGTTTTAGTTGGCTCAAGACGCTGGAATTAGAAGCTAACTGTGACCCTATGGAGTTATTTAATAGTGGCAGCGGAGAGGCTTTGCTACCGATTAATTGGCGAAACTGTGCGCTCTCCTGTTTATCAATGGCTCTTTCAGCGATAAATTCCAATCGCTGAAGCACTTCTAACTCCCAGGAAGACAATAAATTATTGTTAATCATCGCAGCAAATTCTTTATCGTCAGCGCAAGTTTGAAGTTTTATTAAAAAATCTACATAAAACACAGCCTCATCTATATTTGCATCTTGGGCACTTAAAGTTCTTACTAAAGAAAGTACTTGTTCAAAAATAGAAATTGGCTCTGAAATGGCATTGATTCGAGTGTCAATAATTTGAATCATGCTTTGGTAAGTAGCCTTTTGCTCTTCGGTAAGTGCATACGTTGATTTACAAAGCGTATATAATTCGATTAATCCCAAAAATTTTGGATTAGCTAGTTTTTTAAGGAACAACTCATCCGAGGTACAGGAAATGATGAAATTAGCGATATTTTGCGCTCGCTCCTTTTCACGCGGCAGCATAAAAGGGCTGTTTGCTGCGGATTGCCAATAAGTACGTAATACGAATAAAAGAGAACCAAGATCCTGAGGTAGCGAGGGTCGGTGAAACATGAATCATTCCTTAGTATTTTAAAAAAGCGGAGTTTAACAAAAGCAGATGCACTGGTCAACATTAATACAATTGTTGTTTTTTATGGTCACTTAAATGAGGGCAGTCTAAAAGCAAGTTCCTTCAACTTGACGTATAATTGGCTGAATATAAGGAGAAATCATGGCATCAAACTATAATGAGTTACTCTGCTATAAGCAAACGGACATTGACAATCATGGGAAACTGAAATTTTTCCTGGAAAAACACAGTACGAAGGAAGGAACCTGGGCTAAACTTTCCCTAAAAGAAGGGGCTATTGATTTTGTGTTCTTAAATGGACAGGGAGAAGAACTCTCACATATTCTAGTCAATAAAGAACAGCCCGATGTGCTAATTCCCCCTGCTGCCTGGCATAAAATCATTCCTGCCAGTGAATCATTTAAAGCAACTCTTGAGTTTTATTGCATGCCTCAACGTTACTTTAATAAAAAATACGGATTAGCTGCAGTACACGGTGATTTAATGTACGTTTATCAGACTTATTTGCAGCACTTACACTGGGCATCCATCCTTGATGTAGGTTGTGGGTCCGGCAGAAATTTATTGTATTTAGCACAAATGGGGCATCGTATAAAAGGCGTTGATCAGAACCAAGAAGCCATAGAAACCATTCAAAATATCGCTCAAAAAGAAGCACTGACTGAGGTACTAACTCAAGTGCATGATTTAAATCAACCTTTGGGCCTTGAAGCCGACCATTATGATTTAGTGATCTCTACAGTGAGCTTGCAATTTTTAAACCCTCAGCGGGTTCCCACTTTACTCACTGAGCTTCAAGAGATAACTAATAAGCATGGATATCATTTTTTAGTCTTCCCTATTCAATCAGAGCTCTACCCACTACCCGACTCGTTCACGTTTCTGCCCGAAAAAGAGGAGCTTTATCATCTCTATCAAGACAGCGGCTGGTCAATACTCGAATACAAAGAATCAATAGGTCACCTGCATAAGCAAGATGCTTCAGGAAAACAAATATCGGGTATATTCGGTATCTTACTCGCACAAAAAATAATTTGATGCCTCTTAACGGGTGGTTTATGCCTAAGGCCCCATTAGAGCTCTTCTTGCTTTATATTCAAAAAAGCGGCTAACTGGCTTGGGTTATGTAATACATCGGCTAAAGTATACTGTCCCAGTATCGCCATAAAAGCCGCCCGAGCCTCATGCAGTATACCCTTTAGTTTACATGCAGGGGCGATACAACAATTAGCTTTTGTTTTATTAAAACAAGGTACCAAATCAAAATGTGGCTCCAATTGGACAACCAATTGTCCTAAATTAACAAATTCAGGTTGAGCAGCCATTAAGATGCCCCCATTTTTTCCACGAGTCGTCTTAATCAATCCAAGTTTGCCTAAATTATGAATAATTTTCACCATGTGGTTATTAGAAATTTCATAGGCATCGGTAATGTCTTTAATCGTGCATGATCCTTTCCTAAGAGCGATATAAATCAAAGCGCGTAATGAATAGTCGGTAAATTGCGTAAGCTGCATAATTAAATCCCATTGTGTTCTTGACTCTAATTATTTATCTTTATAAGATGTATTGCAAATACACCTTTAAGGAGTTTCTATGTCAGAGTCATTATTTAACCGCCTTGGTGGTCAAAATGCAGTAAATACAGCTGTTGATATTTTTTATCGTAAAATGCTTACCGATGAACGGGTTAGCTATTTTTTTGATGATATTGATATGGACCAGCAAATTCTGAAGCAAAAAGGATTTTTGACCATGGTGTTTGGCGGCCCGAATCATTACAGTGGAAAAAATATGCGTGAAGGACATGCTCATTTGCTTAAGCGTGGTTTAAATGACACGCACGTAGACATTGTTATTGAACATTTAGGTGCAACGCTCAAAGAATTAGGGGCAACAGATGAAGATATTGAGCACGTAGCAGCTATTGCCAATAGTGTCCGCAATGATGTATTGGGGCGCATATGAGTACTATCGCATTTAAAAACCAATCCTATACCTTAGATCCCCAGGAAAATGTACTACAGTGCCTACTTCGTCACGGTGTTGATTACCCAAACTCCTGTCAGGCGGGTATTTGCCAATCCTGTTTGATTAAAACAAACGATGAAGTAATTCCCTCCTCCTGGCAAGAAGGATTACCTGACACACTTAAAGCTCAAGGCTATTTTTTGGCCTGCCTTGCCCAACCAGAAACACCCTTGAACGTCATGACACCTGAAAGTGCGGAATGCGAGGTTAGCGCGCAGATAATGGGCTTAAAAATGCTCAATCATAATGTAATTCAAGTAAAACTACAGGTGGAGCAATTAGAGCAATGGATTCCAGGCCAATATCTTAGCTTAATTAGCCCAGAAGGTACTATTCGAAGTTACTCGATTGCCAACATTCCCAAAGATGAAGGATTTATTGAATTACAGATAAAAGCATACCATCACGGTATAATTGGGCAATGGCTGTTACATAAAGCAAGCACAAATACTAAGGTAAAATTAAGAGGCCCGTTTGGCCGTTGTTATTACTACAACCCTGAGCAATTAGCTTTTGATATGTTATTGGCGGGAACAGGAACAGGACTTGCCCCACTTATAGCGATTATTAAAAGTGCGCTCAGCCAAAATCATCAAGGAACAATTACTTTAGTGCACGGAGGCCTTTGTGATGAGGATATTTATTACCAAGAAGAATTAGAAACCTTATCGGCATTATTTAGCTCTTTTATCTACGATCCCTGCGTGCTTAAAAGTGAAGGCAGCTATACTGAGGCATCTATAGAAAAACGTGTATTAATTCATTTAAATCAACCTAAAGAAACACGCGTTTATATCTGTGGCCCTAAAGAAACGACTGACAAGTTAAAAAAACAGGTTTTTCTCGCTGGGGTTCCATCTAAACTCATTTTTAGTGATGCATTTTTATAAAAAGTAGCGCTCTAACAAGACCTATGCCCCGCAGCGTGTACGCGAGCCCCAGATTTATCTCGCCTCTCGCTCCGGGCTTATGGATACCCTTTCGCGAGTATCCTATATCCAACAAATTTTTTCCTTTAACGATTGAATTTTAAACGGTTTTTCCAAAACATCATTGGCTCCAAGCTCTAACGCTAATTCTTTAATATTAGGAGAAGCGGAAAGGATAATAACCGGTACCGCTTTGGTTCGTTCATTCATCTTAAGGATACGACACAGCTCAATACCATCAAATCCCGATAATTGCTTATCAATCAAATAAACATCTGGTACTGGCATATTTTCCGCGAGAACTTCTTCAGCTTTACTGCAAAGAAGCAGCTTGTATTCCGGCTCTTGAAATACTAATTGCATCGCATCTTGTATCGAAGGATCATCCTCAACTAATAATATTATTTTCATTCGCTCTCTTCGATAAATTTAATAGGGATAATAAAGCTAAGCGTGGAACCAACTCGCTCTTGACTTTCAACCTCTAGCCTACCTCGATGCATCTCAATGATATCTTTACAAATCGCAAGCCCTATTCCCATTCCTGGAAAAGTTTTTGCTTCATTGGAAAGTACACGATAAAAACGTTCGAAAATCTTTTCAAAATCTCCTTTGGGAATACCGATGCCATTATCAATAACGCTTACTTTTACAAAATCACCCATTGTTTCACTGGAAATTACAACCTTCCCCCCTAACGGGGAATATTTTATGGCATTAGAAATAAGGTTAATAAGAACCTGCCCAATACGTTCTTCGTCAGCTACAATTTGCTCGACTGATTTAAGCTGCAGTTCCAATCGGTGCTTTTTCGTATTCAATTGGATATTTTCAGTTTTCTCTTGTATTAAATTATGTAAATTAAAAGAGGTGATCTTTAATTGCAATTTTCCTTCTGCCAAGCGCGTAGTATCCAACATATCGCGAATCAATACATGTAATCGCTCAACCTGCTCCCGTAATTTTATTACCATTTCCGTATGACGAGAATTAGCGGCTCCTTCGAATTGCTGTTCAAGTATTTGCGCATAAATCATCATACTAGTAAGCGGTGTATTTAGCTCATGGCTCGCATTACCAATAAACTCATCTCGCAAACGCAGCAACATCTTCAACTTCTTTTCGCTTTCACGTAACGCTTCTTCTACTTGTGTGCGCTCCACCAACTCCTGTTCACGAGAAATAATGATTGCCGCTGCATGCGTGAGAATAGCGGCTAATTCTAATTCTTGGGCAGTGGGTGTACGTGGCTCATGGAAATAAATACCTAAGGTACCAACTATTGGTCCATCCTTAGTTCGTATGGGAAAAGACCAGCAGGCACGACAGCTATGCTTGCGAGCTAAATCTCTCAAGGGCCCCCATAATGGTTCCTCCTCAACATCAGGAGTAATAACGGGCTCTCCTTTATACATCGCAAGACCACATGCCAACGAATCAGGGCCCACTTTAAATCCATTAATATCATTTGCATACTCTTCAGACATACCAACAATATGATACAACCCAGTACCCGCGGATGACATTCGATAAAAAGCGGCTCTTGCTGCACCATTAGTCTGAACGACAATGGTATCAACCAATGCCTTAAGTGATATGGTCAACGGTAAACCACTCATCGCAGCTTGAAATGCTTCTTTTTGCCCATTCAACCAGGATTTATTTTCGCGCAAAACGGTTTGTACTTGCATGCGTTCCAGAAGCGCGTTTTTCAACTCTTTCCGATCTTTATCATGAAGTTTTTCGTAAATGTCCAACTGATTTTGATAGTATATTTTCTCTCGGCGCAATTGATTGAGTTCTGCTAAAAGAGTATTCGAAGATTGATTGGTTAATGCATCTCCCCCCTGGCCTTCCGAGAAATTTTTAGACTCATGAGTTTGTGCAATTTTGGGCATTATCTACTCCTGTAAGCCGTCTGCAACGTTATACTGCTCAATCTTTATATAATCAATGGCAGATATAAAAATTTTCGGCTACTAATTTGGCCAACCGTACTTAAGTTCATAAATAATAAATAGATTTAAAAAATACTGCTAAGTTAAAAATCAGATGCTAGACTGGACAAGAGTGGGCTGCAGTGTAATCCACTATTCAATTAGGTTTCATTCAATTAATAAATTATAAAGATGATATCAGCTATGAAAACACCAAAAAAAACCTTTTTAAAATCGATACTTGCTGTAGCTTTATTCTCTTCTACTGCTGCTTTTGCTGCAGGTAATGCAATCAGTGGCCAAGTGATGATCATGTCGGCGCCTTAGTACAAGGAACCTCACTCCATTCAGCTTTAGGGTATTTAGCAGAAAAACATCCATTTTTTGCTCGGGAGACACGCATAATAGCTGAGCGCCAGGATTGAAGTTCTTTCATGCTTGGGTGTGAAGATGTAATCCTTTGGGGTGCAGGAGATTGCGACTCAGCAGCCCCGGCATAATTTGGCGCAAACATAAAGAGCAATCCCGAGCTCCCTATAATGCCACGTACTAAGTTATAACCTTTCATGTATTCTTGTCCTCCTTGTCAATAAACGTATCGATAAATAGATAAAAAACCTTATTTATCAATCTTATGACACTACCTTACTTTCAAACACCAGCCCTAAGTATTTTCTAAAAAATGAAGAAATATAGTAAACAATTAATGCTTTTGTAGGAGTTATTAGCTATTGTGAATATATAAGGTAACAAGTATCGTTTGTATTTTTGCTGAATAAGGATAAATTTGCTTAGAAAAGAGCACCGAGGGCATAAATTACAAGGGAAATATTATATATATGATGCTTAACATCATTGTTATTTTAACATTCGCTATTCTCGCTTATTTTGCCGTTTTAAATATATGGTGTTTTATACTTTTAATTAGCTGTGCCCCCGACATTCTCAAAAAATTCAAAGAAGCAACTTATGGCGGCATCGATCAATTAATTGACCATCTCGACCTAATGCCTATTACTGTAGTTACTCCTGCCTTTAATGAAGAACATCGCATTTTAAATATGCTATATAGTGGACTTAACAGCGACTATAAAAATACCAAGTTTATTGTTGTCAATGATGGTTCTACTGATGGAACAATGGAACTATTAAAAAAAGAGTTTTTTCTCTATGAAATCCCTGTGGCCAGCAAGCAGTTAATAAAAACATCAAAAATAAAGCATTATTATCAATCCGAACGATTTAAAAATTTAATGGTTATCGATAAGGAGCATTCACCCTGGAATTGTGCTGCAGATTCAATTAATGCCGGTTTAAATGCATGCCAAACTCCAATTATGATGACCATAGATGCCGACACCATTGTAGAGCCCGAAGCATTAACTCGATTAATCTATACCTTTTTATCCCACCGTCATTGTGTTGCTGTGAGTGGTACTGTTTATTGTTTAAATGGTAATCGAGTCGTTCATGGAAAGATGCTAACCCATCAATTACCAAAACCTTTTATTTCCGCATCACAAGCTTTAGAGCATATGCGTTCTTTTCTTTATAGCCGCTCGGGTTTAAACTCTTTTGGCGGTGCATTATGCTTTCCAGGGGCATTTACACTGTTTGAAACAGAATTGTTACATCAGATGCACGGCTTTGATACACAAAATTTTAGTTATGATGCAGAAATTACCATCAAAATACACCATTTCATGCGTAAACATAAATATCCTTATCTAGTAAAGCATTCATCAGATGCTTTTTGCTGGACTGAAATGCCCCCCACATGGAAAGCCTTCTGGAAACAGCGAGATAAATGGCAACGCGGGATGTTGCGAAGCGCAGACAAACATTTGGGAATGCTATTCAACCCAAGATATGGGATTGTGGGCTTATTAACTTTTCCACTGTATATAGTATTTGATATTTTCGGACCAGTAATCGAATTTGTATCGCTAATATTATTTTTAATATGCGTTTATATTCAGCAAATTAATTGGTACATGTTGATGTGGTTACTGCTTTTAGCGTGGGGATTTATTACCTATGCTACATTAACCGTGCTTTTTCTGAATGTAATTAGTTTTAACAAATACCGGAAAAGAAGTGATGTATTTCGATCTATCTGGTTGTGTTTTACCGAAATGTTAGGCTTTCGTCAATTTCGTGCCATAAACTGTACGGTATCAACACTCCGTTATCTGATTAATCGTATCTTAGGAAAACCGCTTTAATAAGCCCAACCCATTTATTGCAAATCAAATTAATCCCCTAAAATAAAAATTTATTTAAAAACAGCAATTAAACATAGTGTTGACGATCCCCTCCAACACGATTATATTTGGAGGCGGATGGCGCAATGGGTATACGTTTTCACTAATGCATCGTGATACATAATTCAATTTTCTGCACAATTTACAAGGAGAGTACCGTGTTGATTTATTGCTTTTTATCTCTATTCAGTAGGTGCCTGTAGATGCAAAGGCATATAATAATTCTCTCCTGTTTTATGTTTTTTGATGCCATGGCGAGCTCACCTCAAGCTATCCAAATAAATCAACCCCATCATTTAGTAAATCCAAGTAATAAAAAACTATCAGCTGCCTCGCCCTATTCTTTTCAACAAGTGCAACGCTTACGACGGGAAGGTAAACTGGCGCAAGCAAAAACATTAGCGAAAGCCTATCTGCAACAACATCCTACTGATGGTGATATGTTGTTTGTATTAGGGTTAATTTATTATCAAGAAAGAAACTTTAATGAAGCCAGCTCTTGTTTTAGTCGCGTCTTAGCTAAAACGCCAACTTACATGGATGCACGAATTGCCTTAATACGCATAAAAATTCTTAATAAAAAATTTCAAGAGGCATCAAATTTAATTGTGGTTGGACTATACCAAAATCCTAAACAACAAGAGCTCATTGAACTAAAGGCAACGATTATCCAGGAAGTAAGTATTTTATCGGCTAAAGGCCTATTAAAAAAACACCCAGGAGAAGCAGCAAGGCGCGCAGTAGCGATAACAAAGCAACCAATAGCAGTAACAAAACACGCCGTAGCAATAGCAAAGCAACCAATAGCAGTAACAAAACACGCCGTAGCAATAGCAAAGCAACCAATAGGAGTAACAAAACACGCTGTAGCAATAACCAAACGCGTTGCAGAAGTGAAAAAACCACCGGCAACAAGCCTCGCAGAGATAAAAACATTAAGAGCACAAGGCAAACTAAATATTGCCAAAGAAAAGTCATTGCAGAATTTAAAAATTAATCCTAAAGACTTAGATAGTGAATTATTATTAGGGCTTATTTACCTTCAACTAAAGGATTACCCTCAAGCAAGAGTTCGCTTAAGGGCCGTTTTAATCCAAAAGCCAGACTATTTGGATGCACGTATTGGTTTGATTAAATTAAATTTAGTGCAAAAGAGAGTTAAAGAAGCAGGCGATTTAATTAGGCAAGGCATGGCAACTAATCCACACAATTATCAGCCCCTGCTATTACTAAAAAAACAACTCGCGTATTTAACTACCCCTCAAAAGGCAAAAAGAGCCTATTCAGCACGCCAAGCCCCGAAAGTAGACAAATTAGCTCAAGCTAAAAGTTACATTGCACAAAAGAAATATAATGAAGCTAAGATTATTCTACAAAATTTAGTCGCTCAATACCCGAATAACAGTGAATATCACATTGCACTGGCTAATTTTTATCTTGACCGACACAATGATATGAAAGCCTTGAGTGTGATTAGGCGCGGACTCAAAAGTAATCCCTATAATGCCGATTTGTTAATCAAGCAAGGAATGATCCATGACACCCTTCGCCAATACTCTTTAGCAGCACGCTCCTATCAACAAGCCAAGAAAAGTTCACCTAAAGATAAAAAAATCGGTGGCTTATTAGCAGACATTAATAGCATTAGCCCTCGTTATGCCTATGGTTTAAATGAAATCGGTATCTCCTCTGATAACGCTTATGTCTCTGACTTACATTCTGTTTGGGATTGGTCAAGCATCTATTACAGTCGAGATACCATCTATGGAGTAGCTACGGCAAAGGTCAACTATGCATCGAGACTACAGCAAAAAGCGCCTCAATATGAGCTCGACTTTTCACCGCGATTTAATAGAAATATTTATGCTGATTTAAGCGTAGCCTTTGCAAGTAAACCTGCCATATTTCCTGATGTTGCAACATCTGGTGAAGCTTACGTTAACATCCCTAAATTTTTTGAACTGTCCGGCGGTGCCAAATATGCCAAAATAGCTCAAACCTTTTTTGTAACCTATACCAGCTCAATCAGCTTTTATCCTTCAAGTTACTGGTTCAATTTTCGACCTTATTATTTTGTTCCCAAAGGTCATAAAAACACGTCTCTTTTGTATACAGTAAAGGCCAGAAAATATTTTGGTGGTACCCTGGATCACTACTTTGGGATTGGTGCTGGTAGCGGAAAAAGCCCTGACCTTGCTGATTTATTAACAGTTAATTTTATTGTTATTCAAAATAATTACATCAATGCGAGTTATGGTTTCCCTATTTTTAACCATCATGTCATTACAGAATTAGGAGCGGGCTATCAACGATGGAAATATCCAAGCAATCTAGTGCGTAATCTTTATGACGGCTCAGTCGCCTTTAAATATAGGTTCTGAAAGGATACTCATGGAAACAATACTGCACATTGTAAAAATTGTAGCAATAATAGAAATAATCCTAATCACCCTATTTGTATTACTCACCTTTTTTGCGAAATGCTATTTTAGCTGGCATAAGAAAAAAAATAGCCACAATTTAAAATGGATTTTTGAATTACTCCATTCTCATATGGCAAATAAAGAACCCATTTCCATTGCACAAGCTAAAAAACTAAAAAAATCCGTCCCTAATGTCCTAATTGTCATGAAACGTTTGGCAGAAAAACCTAATGATTACTTTGAAGAGCTCAAAAAACAATTATTTACTTTGGTATTAAAGCCCGTAGCAGTGAAATGGTCCTCATCGTATAGTAGTTTCAAACGCAATCAAGCTGCAATGTGTTACTTATACGGTCTGGATTCAGACGATCGAAAGAGAATATTTCGATTACTCAATGATGCTACCCTTCTTATTTCCATGAATGCCGGTCTTAGCATCGTGCAATTTGGTGATGCGGAGCAAATTAATAATATCATCACAACCTTCTCTCAAGGGAGGCGTTTGCAACAATCTTTATTAGCCAAGATGATTACCAGAGGCTCTCGTGATCTATCCCCAATTATCATCGAAAGATTACACATAGAATTAAATGCCTATGTGAAAACATTTTGCTATCGACTGCTTTGTGAGTTTCCACAACAAACAATTGCTCCCATCGCTAAAGAAGACTTTAACATTAATGTGGTTGATTTAAAGATAGCAATTATTCGCTACTTCATGCATTGCCAGGATAGTGAAAAAAATGAATTGATCTATGCTCTGGCCATGGACGAACATTGGGAGGTCCGTGCAATCATAGCAAAATCAATCGGTACAATTCCTGGAGACAAGAGCATTCAACTCCTAGAGAAATTATTATGTGATCCCGAATGGTGGGTTCGCGTAAATGCCGCAAACGCATTAATCGAACAAGGCGAAAAAGGCATAGACGTTTTAAATAATCAATCCCCCGATAAAGATAGATTTGCTTATGAAACAGCCCAGAAGGTATTAATAACAAGGGAGCACGTATGATATTAAATATCCTTGTTTTTTTAACAATTGCTATCCTTATATATTTTGCCTTTTTAAATATTTGGTGCTTTATACTTTTAATTAGTTGCGCCCCCGATATCATCAGAAAATTCAAAGAAGCAACCTATGGCGGTATTGAGCAATTCATTGATCACCTCGACTTAATGCCAGTAACCGTTGTTACCCCTGCCTTTAATGAAGAAAATCGAATTTTAAATATGTTATACAGCGGGCTAAACAGTGACTATAAAAATGTTAACTTTATTGTAGTTAATGATGGATCAACCGATGGAACCCTAGAACTATTAAAAAAAGAGCTCCAACTCTATGAAGTACCGGTGACCAGTAAGCAATGGATCGAAACTTCAAAAATAAAACATTATTATCAATCCGAACGATATAAAAATGTAATGGTTATTGATAAAGAACATTCTCCTTGGGGTTGTGCAGCTGATTCAGTTAATGCCGGCTTAAATGCATGCCAAACGCCGCTCATGATGACTATTGACGCCGATACCATTATAGAGCCTGAGGCATTAACTCGATTAATCTTTACCTTTTTATCACACCGTCATTGTGTTGCGGTCAGTGGAACCGTTTACTGTTTAAACGATAATCGAGTTGAGCGAGGAAAAATGCTCACTCGTCAGTTACCTAAACCGTTTGTTTCTGCATCACAAGCGCTTGAACATATGCGTTCTTTTCTTTATAGCCGTTCGGGCTTAAACAGTTTCGGAGGAGCATTATGCTTTCCAGGGGCATTTACCTTTTTTGAGACACAACTTTTACATGACATGAATGGTTTTGACACAAAGAATTTTAGTTATGATGCAGAGATAACCATCAAAATCCATCATTACATGCGAAAAAATAACTATCCTTACATGGTGAAGCACTCATCAGATGCCTTTTGTTGGACTGAAATGCCGCGCACATGGAAAGCCTTTTGGAAACAACGTGACAAGTGGCAACGCGGTATGTTACGAAGCGCGGACAACCATTTGGAAATGTTTTGCAATCCAAGATATGGGATTGTGGGTATGTTAACATTCCCTTTTTATATTCTATTTGACATTTACGGGCCAGTAATTGAATTTCTTACCCTGATATTATTTGTAATATCCCTCTTCCTTCAACAAATAAACTTCACCGCGTTGATGTGGCTACTACTCATGGCCTGGGGATTTATTACTTATGCAACCTTAACCGTGCTTTTTTTAAATACAATTAGCTTTAACAAATACAGAAAAAAAGGCGATTCATTCAAAGCAATGTGGTTATGTTTTACTGAAATGCTAGGTTTCCGCCAATTTCGCGCGCTGGGCTGCACGGTCTCATCAATTCGTTATTACATCAATCGTATTTCAGGAAAGCCACTTTAGTGTATCCTTCGCTCGTTAGGCATAAATTTGCCTGATTGCAAGCCACTGTATCTTGCTGGCACTCCGCGGTCTGCCACTAAGGATTATATTGGTTGGGCCTAGAGCATTATTCCATTCTTCTTTTTTAATATAAGCATTTGCACGTCCATAAAGGCTCTCTAACTCGCTATTATTTTCAACTAATAATTGTGCATTTTTTTCTATTTAATTCAGCATAATAAATACTTTTCATCTCCGTTTTGCGCGCTTTTTATTCAAACTGAATTATCGCGTCAACTTACATTCCCGAATAAGAAACACATTAACATTAGGAGTAACCAGCTATCCTATAGAACAAAACCAAGATAGAAGATATGATGTTACGCAAAATACAGTCATTTATATGAGTGAAAAAACAAACTCATAAAGTTCAATTGATTCAAAAATAATTTTTCATTTTTTATCAAAAATATGGAGTAAAATATGATGCATGATGTCGAACTACGGCTATCCAAATATTGGTTTTTAAAATCTAAAGAGCAAACAAAGAGAACTCAAGATAGCAAAGCTATTTCACAACTAGGTGCTAATATCATAACCCAATGCCAAAACATCCTCGCGATGACTGATGATCCTTATACCAAGCAACAATTAAATTTAGTAATTCATAATACTACAGGCCTTATCGCCTTAGTTTCATCAAAGGAAAACCATAAAGATATTGGAAACGCATGTAGAGAACTACAGACTAATGTTTTATGCTTTCCAACGACAATCCATACCCCTAGTAATCTTGCCAGCGTAAACTATAAACTTTCTTTGATATGTATGTACATCCTTTTACTGAGTGTGGCTTTAACCGTAGGTGGATCATTTGGGGCTCTATATTTTGGTGTTCTTTCTGCAAATTATATCGCCGATTACCTTGTAATTGCTCTTGCCAGCATAGGAATTCCAGCACTTTGTGTCGGCGCATTTTCTTATGGTGTCTACTCCTCACAAAAAGATCCGGTATCAGAACGATTTAATGACTTAGTTCAAAACATTGAACTGTTTTGTGATGAAGTTTCTCCAGTTGAAGAAGAAGCGAAGGAAGAAGATAATTTATTAGTATCCCCCATTAAAAACGCAGCACAAGTAAGGTTTTAAAATTTAAAATGATGTAGCCTGGTTGGTCGCAACCAGGTTTTCCTTAAACGACAACCCAATCAAGCGGTAAACAACCGACTACGGCGATAATAACTCCTTACGCCATTCCTCCCCGACTCTACTAAATCGAAACACTTGTGAAAAAGAAATTGGCTCTACTGTATAAAAAACAAAAGCTTCAGGCTTAAAACGAAACCCCATATAGTCATCACATATCGGAATAGGTTGATTAGGGAATTGCTCGTCCAATTCCTGCTTTCGCTTATCCAACTGATGCAAATCAGAAACCACTTGGCCTGATGTAGGGGCATAAGCAGAAAAACGCAATTGTCGCTCTCTCGGTAAACTCGCCCAATAATGCTCATTTTCTTCTGGAGAAATTGGTTTTTCAGTTCCTTCAATACTCACCTGACGTTGCTGCATAGCAAATAAAAAGTTCAGCGTTGCCGCAGGATTAGCAAGCAACTCGCTAACTTTGCGCGTTCCTTTTTGTGTAAAAAATAGAATGCTATCGTTTTTATTTCTCGAATAGCCACCACCCGACTATGAGGAATACCTGATGCAGTACAGGTAGCTAACACCGCACATTCGGGTTGTGTAACCCCAAATTCTTTTTCTTTGAGAACAAATCTGCTAGGCATTCGTAATTTTGCAGAAGAAATAGCTATTGAGGGTGGGGAGCAATTTCATGCAGATCGTCTTGAGAAACAGATCGATGACTTAAGTATCAAAACCGCTCAGCGAGTATCTATCCAAAATAAAACAGCGGCATTTAATGTATTAATGGCAATTTTCAAATGCTGGTCCCTTTTCTTACAGCAGCACTTTTGTATTTTAACGATTTAATTAGCTTAGACGCATTTTATAACCCAAATCAGGCTCAGCAAGCCTTATCTCAATACGCTCTTTTCCACCGCCAATATTAATCCTTTTTAAATTAATAGCCCCAACCTCCCCCGTAGATTTTACATGAGTTCCCCCACAAGCAACGCGAGAAAATCCCTCTATTTCCCAATAACGTCGTTGGTTCGTCACATCAAAAAATCCAGTTTTAATAAGCCGATCCTCCTCTACTATTCGATTATAGTCAGCCAAGAGTTCAGAAAAAATAAATGATATATTTTGGTTAAAAATAAAGTCTACTCGTGCTTTTGATTCAGCAATGTGTGCGCCGATTTTTTGCGCATCTAATTTTCTCGTTATCAACTCAAGCACTAATTCTGCGGCAAAATGCAAACGCATCAATCGGTATCGTCGTGACCACTCAATATGCATGCTTACTGCATCACCAACAGCAAGCTTATGCTCTTTTGGTAAAGTATAATAAATCAGATTCTCCGCGAACTCAGAGTTAAGAACAGGATAATCATGAATCCACGCCTTGTCACTTTCTTGCCCTCCTGAAAAAGAAAATGCTATCGTTTCATCTAATAAAATGCGTTGTCCTTCTACTGATGCTATCTTGGTTACTAAAGAATGTTGGTACGGGTTTTCCCAAAAAATTTTTTTCATATGACTTACCGCCAAAGAGAACACTTTCGAGTTAATTCACTTACCTTATCCCAATCGCCAAACAATACGATCCCGTAATAGATTAACCCCTCCTCTTTCGCTTGGGCAGTGCGTTCTATTTGCTCTTGATAAGTACCAACAGTCATTGTATCGGTAAAATCATTGCATAAAATATTCTGGGCTTTTGCTTCAGCACGCAACTTTCGAATTTTATTGGAACTATCAGCCAAAATAATAAAGGGAATTTCGGAAATAAAGGGATGAGAGCCGCCATCAGCATCACAATAATCTGTAAGACGCAACTCCTCTTGACCAATAGCCGAACCCAGTCCAATACACATATGTGCCAAAGCATTCATCACTTTGCCAGGCTCAATACTTTTGTTCAGTACGGCTACCAATTTATTCTTAAATTGCTCTGCTGCCATTATAAACTCCTCAGATCATGTTGCTTCACAAATTGTGCGCTTTAACGCATAATAACCTAAGTTAACTATGTGCGCTATAGCGCACGATGATTTTTATGGAACATTTATACAAGCACATTGCCCTAACTTTAAAAAATTTACGTAAAGAACGTGGTTGGAGCCTTGATAAAGCTGCAGCGGCCACCGGGGTAAGCAAGGCAATGTTAGGTCAGATAGAACGAGAGGAATCCAGCCCAACCATTGCCACTTTATGGAAAATTGCCAGTGGTTTTCAAACCTCGTTCTCCTCTTTTATCGAGGAATTACAAACTCATTTCAATGAACCCATTTATCGAGCAGGCAAAACCCAGCAACTTCTCCCTAGTGATGAAAAAATTCGGGTATTGACTCTATTTCCTTTTGATAGCCAATTAAATTTTGAATTGTTTGTTATTGAATTATTACCTGGTTGTGAACATTTATCCCCACCTCATAAGCATGGAGTTGTTGAACATGTTATCGTTCTAGAGGGCGTTATGGACATTTTAATTGATAATACATGGCAAACAGTCCATGAAGGGGACGGTCTGCGTTTTGAAGCAAGCCAACCGCATGGCTATCGTAATACCACTACAGAGATCGCTCGATTTCACGATATTATTCACTATCCATGAACGACGTTTTGAGCAAGCCTAAAAGGACTATGTGATGCATTTTGGGGGAGTAACCTGTTTTGATATTTAAAACGCAATGCAACCCAATTAATTATCATAAAATTATTGAACAATTTTTCACGTTGTGAAAAAAATTTAAACACAACTGTGCCTTTTAGATGTATAACCTTAAAATTTAGCCAAATACCCTTTTAGTATGGTTCTCATCCCCTAAGGAGAGAACCACTCATTAACTGCCCTATTCCACTCCTGAGGCCGCTCTAAGTTAGATAAATGCCCTGCATTTGCCAGTACAACCAGTTGGCTATTGCTGGCCAAAAGCCGCATCTGCTCACTTTGTGATGGGGAAATAATTTTATCTTGCTCACTAGTGATGATTAAAACAGGTACTGCAGTCTTTGCCAATAATTCGAGCATTGGGTTGCGCAATGCCATACCGCGTAAAGCAGAAGCAAGGGCAGTGGATTTTTGCATGGTTAAAATGTGAGAAAGAACCGCTTTAGTTTGTTCTGATACCGTAGGGGCTAGCGCTTTTTCCATAAACCCCTTAACCAATTTCTCAGTACCATTTTCCAATACGTCGACAGCACTTTTTTCACGATTAGCTTTTGTTTCATCACTGTCGGCAATTGCTTGCGTATTCGATAAAATTAACCCTTCCACGTGATGCGGATAATGTTCTAAGAAGGCGAGTGCAATATAGCCCCCCATAGACTCTCCACCAATAATCGCTTTCTTAATGTGTAAATAATCTAATAATTCTTTAACTTCCATAGCATAATCCGCCATGGCCACTGCATTTCCGTCAACCAAAGAAGATTCACCAAACCCCCATAAATCTAAGCTGATTACTCGAAATTGTTGCTTAAGTCCCTCATGTTGAGGTTCCCATAAACGCTTATCTGTGGGAAAAGCATGAATTAATACCAAGGGCGTTCCTTGGCCTGTTTCTGTATAAGAAATAAAACGGTTATTGATATGTATGGTTGTAGCATAGAGGCGAACGCTAAATACAACACTGCAAATAAGTAAAAGCAAAAATCCATTTTTTCTCATCATTAATTTTCCTTCACTATAAATCCATACTTTTCTTGATTTAGATTGGGCTGTGAAGCCAACAGCGGAAGTAGCGCAAACTCTGTTTGCCTCTACAATTATCTCATTCATTCTGAATAAACAATTAGTTTAGAATCTTCCCTAAAGCCGTATCCTGAGGATCACCTTCATAGCCATCTGGATCATTAAATGACATCTTACTGTACCCATTTTTTTGATAAAACTCTAATGCTTTTGGTGAAACCTCCACATGCAAACTTTTATATCCTTGTTCTTTAAGCCAACGCTCACATAAGAGCAAAAAGTGCTGCCCATAACGATGATTTCTTTGGGCTTCATCAACAACAAGAATTCGCACCGCAACTCGAGCATCAGGCCAGAGCTGTAAATGAGCATAACCAATGATTTCAGTACCTTGATACAAAACAAAATGCAGATGCGCACCATGCTCAAAGGTGCAGGTATAAGGATCAGCAAGGCCCACCCGGTCAAAAAAATAAAATTGGCGTAAATGACGAATGGCATTCCATTCTCGAGGAGTTAATGCGTTTACTACCCTCAAACCGACACACCCGGTTCGTTTATCAATCTGGGAAACAAAATCTTCTTTACCAAAACAATATGCACTAATGTCATCAGGATGTAATTGGGCCAAATTTTGTTTTAACTGAGCATAAGCATCTCGGTCTTTGGGATGCTTATGCATCCAATCACGGAATTTTACATGCCGTTCAATTTCAGCACTCTCTTGCTCAAATACATGAACATTGAACGAGGGTTGAGTACCTCCCTTTTGAAAAAAACGGCGAAAAAGCATTCCTGACTCGCCTTTGACCTCATATCCCAATTCAATCATTAAGGGATTCATGGCATCAACTTGCGTAATATCCCAAACAACCGGAATCATATCGATAATAGGCTTAGCAGCTAAACCTGGTACTGAAGTAGAGCCAATATGGTGAATTTCGATACAATTAGGTCCTAAGGCTTTTTGGATCAATTGGGCTTCTTCTGTAAATTGTCCTGACCAGTGACTATCATAGGGAAGTACTTTAATAAGCCGTTTTTGAAGTTCTTTTGTCATAATTTACCTCCTCGCCCATTCTAACTGGAATGTTGCTGATTTAACTGCTTGAACCACAAATACATTGCCTTGTTCCGTATCTTGAGTACAAACAATTTTATTCTCCATACCCGATTGCGCATAGTTGCTATCAGCAAACTCCGGTTTTAAGTTTCCTTGCACATCTACACAGGGAAAAGATACTTGTTTACTGTGTACTAAGCTAATGAAGGTGGTACCGATTATTATCATTTCGGCACTCATTTAGATGGTGCCTCAATTAATCAAATTTATTTATCTGAGCTTGAGTTATTACACCTCTTTATTCATCATTTCAATGACACGATGCGCGACTCAAAAATACTGACCAACGTTTATAATATAAAATTTGGTCTTGACCATCAGATGCCTGGATTTACTTATCAATCAGATTTTGAATTATTAAAAATACAACTCCACGTTCTGAGTTTTTACGTGATTTAGCACTAAATCAAACCCCACAGGGAAAAAACCGTACCCCGCGGCAACATGATGCATTTATTATCCATAAAGAATCTCAAAAGGTAATTATAATCCCCAAGCAGCAATTAAAATGCTTAAAACTTTTAATTCAGGGCAATTGCGAGATGCGTATTTAAATTGATGATAGTGCAAAACGAATAGCACTCAAAACCCAATCATTGCCAAAACATAGTAGCGAAGTAAACCAGGATTTCGAAGCATTGAACCCTGGATTGCTTTACTACGTTCGTAATACGGTAATTTTACTTTTACTATCTTAGTCTCTAATTTTTAATTCAAGCCCAACTCAACAACAAAAGCCAAACCTAATTTGGCAAAATTTTCTAAATGATCCAGACTGATTGTCTCTAATCGATCATTAGATGTATGAACATTATCATTATCGTCATCTAAGGTAGCCGCCGATGGATAGCACACAGGAAATCCATTTAAATGCCAGTTTGCATGATCACTACAAGCATAACCACAATGAGTGTAAGAAACAGGAATATTTACATAATGAGTAGTTAAATTAGCCAAAAATTTAGTCAACTTAGAATCCACATAATCATCCAATAACCAAATCGTATTGTCTTTTGGATTGGCTCTAAATCCCGCCTGATCAAATTGCAGAACTGCTTTGACAGGTGTTTTTTTATCTAAAAATGATTGTACAACATAACCAGAACCAACCAAACCCTGCTCTTCTGCCGCATAAGCAATGACATAAATGGGATGATCAAAATTAATTCCTGAAGATAAAAGCATTCTGGATACTTCCAAAATGGTTGCGATTCCGCTAGCATCATCATCTGCCCCTGGCATATTTCCCTTTAGCGTATCTATGTGTGCACCGATTACTACCGCAGCACCAGGTTTTTCCTTACCAATAACCGTTACCACTGAAGGCTGCTTATACTTTTTACCTGTTGCGACCAAATAACTTTGAACATCGTTGCGATGATAATCTTTTGCCATAGAATCGATTTGGTCTTTAAACCATTGTGCAGCCAAAACACCTGTTTGAGAGTTTGCCGCACGATTAACATAGCTCGTAAGATGCTGCATATATCCCCAAAGATTACTCCTATCAATTTGCTTCAATAATGGCGTAACTTGAGCATCATGCCTTATACGATATTCATCATGCCTAAAAGTAGTTCGAGAGTTGGTTAGATTAATTAATAACTGATTTTCATTAATCTGTTGTTGAAGCATCAATTTTTTATAGGGCTCAATATTTAAAAAGCCTCCACATGCACGTCGACTACCACGTAACACGTTAACCACTTGATCATTCATTTCAATTTCAATTAGCGTATATTTATCTGTCCTTGTAATTAAGATCGCTAAATTTGCTAACTTCTGATACATACAGTTTGTGACAATTAATTTATCTTTAACTGGCAATTGATTTGCTGAAAGATTAAAACTTAGAGCCATCAGGAGTAAAAAAAATCTTTTCATTATTATCCTTAATATCAAAAACAAGTAGTTTACCCTATTTAAAAATAAGTTTTAAAACCATTTGCATTAAATCTTATCGTTATTATAATTGGACTTATTTTGATCAATTGGTATGCACTAATGAAATTTATTATTGATGAAATAATCTATTATGATGAGAAAGATCCAAAAATCGAAATTTCTTGGAGCACTATTCACGCTGATGGGACCAAGAAACCATTCATTACTGAGGTTTTTAAATGGCAAAATTATCCTGAAATTCTTGCACCCACCATGTTACTAAAAATGAAACCGCTTAGAGATGAAGAGGAGCCAGGTGACGAAGATAACTTATTTCTAGGCCATCACACGCCAGCTACACGCTTACAGAGGTTAAGCAAGGCGCAGCTTAACACCACCATGGTGTTGACACTTAACCATTTAAATTTCTTCAACAACACAAAAACGGTTACATGGAAAAAACCACCTAAACCAGAACAAATGACTTCAGATGATCTGAGAATACTTTATCCCTTAAGTTATGTAATCTATTCTGAGTACTTATTAAGTAATGGACAACCTTGTCGTGTGCCGCTGTATATGGTCTGCCATGATGGCGTTGTTGACGAGAAACCTGAACCATCCATGCTAAAAGAGTTTAAACCTCCGCGTTCATTGCGCCATATATTATTTCCCTCTGCCAATCAGACGAAAAGCTCTGAATTAGCGGCGCAAAACTCAAATAGCGAGAAAACTGATAGTCATAAGCCAGATGAGGCTTCAATTTATTATCCTCAATAAGAAAATTTCGACGTGCCGTACTTGTCTGCGGCACATCGAAAAATAAGCAGAGATAAACCTTAGCGACCAGCTAAAGCAATCGCAGCAGGCGTATACTCATAACCTAAATCACGAGCAACCGCTTCAAACGTAATTTTACCTTGATGCACGTTTAAGCCGTTTAATAAATGATGATCATTTAATAAAGCCAGCTTCGTACCTTTGGTAATAATGCTTAACACAAAAGGTAAGGTTGCATTGTTCAAAGCAAAAGTCGAGGTTCTTGGTACTGCGCCAGGCATGTTGGCAACGCAATAATGAACAACTTGATCCACAACATAAGTTGGTTCTTGGTGTGTCGTAGGACGACTTGTTTCAAAACAACCGCCTTGGTCAATTGCCACGTCCACTAATACAGAACCAGGGCGCATGGATTTTAACATCGCACGGGTTACTAACTTTGGAGCCGCAGCACCAGGAACTAATACCGCACCAATCACTAAATCAGCTCGAGATACATACTGTTCAATTGCATCCGAAGTAGAATAAACTGTATTAATCTTGGAACCGAATTGGAAATCCAATTCATTTAAGCGTTGTAACGAGCGGTCTAATACAGTGACGCGCGCTTCCATACCCATAGCCATACGTACCGCATTGGTACCTACAACCCCACCCCCAATAACGACAACATTAGCTGCTGCGACACCAGGAACACCACCTAATAAAACACCACTTCCACCTTGGGCCATTTCTAAACAATGAGCACCAGCCTGAATAGACATGCGACCAGCAACTTGCGACATTGGGGTCAATAAAGGTAAACCACCATCATCCTGAGTTACAGTTTCATAAGCAATTGCCGTGACGCCAGATTCTTTCAGCATACGCGCTTGATGTGGATCTGGAGCTAAATGTAAATAAGTAAATAAAGTTTGTCCTTCGCGAAGGCGTTTGCATTCAATAGGTTGAGGTTCTTTAACTTTAACAATTAAATCCGCTTTAGCGAATACTTCATCCGCACTGTCTACAACCTCAGCACCAGCATGGCTGTAATCGTCGTCAGAAATACCAATTCCTAATCCAGCACCTTTTTCAACGATAACAGCGCTACCAACTCTTATGATTTCCCTAACACTTGAAGGGATAAGACCTACACGATTCTCTTGTGGCTTAATCTCTTTTGGAACACCTACTAACATAATTACTCCCTTTTACTGTGTTATAAACTGTTTTTATAGACCTTATTTACATTACCACTGGGTCCAAATGCTCCTGGCTTACAAAATGCCCGCAGAGCCTAACTTTTATTTATTTTTTAAATGCGCGATTAATTGTGGTACTAATTCGAATAAATCGCCAACTAATCCATAATCTGCAATTTGGAAAATTGGAGCGTCTTCATCTTTGTTAATAGCAACGATCACTTTCGAGTCTTTCATACCAGCCAAGTGCTGTACTGCTCCTGAAATACCTACGGCGATATAAAGCGTCGGGGCGACTACTTTTCCGGTTTGTCCAACCTGATAGTCATTGGGAACGAATCCAGCATCAACGGCAGCACGTGATGCCCCCACTGCAGCGCCTAAAGCATCTGCTAATTCCTCTATTAATTTAAATTTTTCAGCGCTTTGTAATCCCCTACCCCCAGAAACAACTATTTTAGCTGTGCCTAAATCTGGACGCTCGGATTTACTCAGTTCATGCTTCATAAATTGACTGCTTTGAGCAATAAACTCATTGTCTAGTGCTTCAATAGAACAGGCTGTCTGGGTTGCCGTTACCGCATCAAATGCTGTCGTTCTAATAGTTATCACCTTGATGGCATCAAGAGTTCGCACCGTCTCTATGGCGTTCCCTGCATAAATAGGATGCTCAAAAGTAGAACCATCAAGAATTTTACTCACATCCGAAATTTGCGCAACGTCAAGCAAAGCGGCAACGCGTGGAGCAATATTTTTACCAAAAGTACTGGATGGAATTAATATGGCTTTAAATGAGTTGGCAAGTGATAACACCAAATTACTCATTTGTTCTGCTAGTGGATGCTCGTAACAAGACTTATCTACATATAAGACCTTATGCACACCAGAAAGTGCTGCCACTTGCTCTGCTACTGTTTTGCATTGATGTCCTGCGACCAGCAGGTGTATTTCCTCATCTAACTGCTGTGCAGCAGACAAAAGATTCCGAGTTGCGGGATGCATGGTTTGATTGTCATGTTCAACAAGTATTAAAGTGCTCATCCTTTCTCCTTATCAAAGCACTTTGGCTTGATTTTGTAATTCATTAATGAGCTCATCTATTGAGCTTACCTTTTTTCCTGCACTACGTGCAGCAGGTGCGGTAACTTGAATCACTTCAATATGTTTTTTCAGTGCTAAGCCCATATTATCTAATTCAATAACATCTAAAGGCTTACGTTTTGCTTTCATAATATTAGGTAAACTGGCATACCGTGGCTCGTTCAAGCGCAAATCAGTACTTACTATCGCTGGCAATTGAACTTTAATTGTTTCTAAGCCACCATCTATTTCTCGGATTACTTCAAGATGATCAGTGCTAGCTTCCAGCTTGGAAGCATAAGTGGCTTGTGGCCAATTTAATAAAGCGGAGAGCATTTGGGGGGTTTGATTATTATCACCATCAATGGCTTGCTTTCCCATTAAGACTAAAGAAGGTTTTTCCTCGTCAACAATCTTTTTCAATACTTTAGCAATGTTCAAACTTTCCAAAGAATCGGGTGTACGCACGAGAATAGCCCGGTCAGCACCCAACGCTAATCCGTGACGTAGAATTTCTTGTGAGCTGTCCGTACCAATACTCACAATCACTACTTCTGTAGCCCAATTTTTTTCACGTAAACGTAGTGCTTCTTCGACAGCAATCTCATCAAATGGATTCATTGCCATTTTGATATTTTGTGTTTCAACTCCGGTATTATCCGATTTGACCCTTATTTTTACATAGGGATCGATTACACGCTTCACTGCAACGAGAATTTTCATAATTCCTCACTGGAAAATCAAAACAAAAGCATCTTGCCAGAGTTTTGGGGGCTAATTCAAGGGGAAATTGCGATTAAGTTATAGATTATTGCATAAAAACAAAGCTTAAAGTGGGGCAGTGCCCCACTTAAAATGTAGTCCGTATTAGGTTTAGATCCTGTAGTACACTGCACTAATACAAGCTACAATATTACCTATCATAGCGAAGAGCTACCTACACATTCCGTCGCCTTACCATCCATCATCGCCAATGGATTATTGATAAAAAACTGGAGAAAGCGTTCTGCCTTATTAATTGCAGGTCCTGTATAACGCCCTTCTTCATATACCATTTTATTTTCTTTTAACTTAACAATTAATCGCTGAGCTGCCTCTAATTTTGTTTCGATAGGATCATGATTTTGATCCAGCTCACGCATTTTAGTTAAAAACCGAGTTAGAACCCGGTCTTTTTCAGCCCCAGTACGATGACGTAAAAACCATTGCTCTTTTAATGAGGAACACCGAATTTCGATAGGAGCAACTATAAGCTTTAACTGATAGTTTCTAAAAAGCAATCCCGCGTCCTTATTTTCACCAGCCTTAAGTAAAGCTTCTTCTATATTTTCAACCGCATCAGAATCTGTTCCAGAAAAAAGTGGTTCCAATACAGTACAGCCTACTTGCAATGTCGCCATGTAACATTGGCGAGAACTCCAAAAAATCAATTCCATTAAGCGAACAAGCAATGCGGTAGTAGTTGCCGCAGTAACAGAGGTTACTTGTTGCACCGTACCACCAAATGATTGCAGTTCAGAAATATTGGTTTTGCCAATATACTCCCCTCCTTTTAGCACAATAAAATATAATGCATAAATAGCCAGTAACTCTTCTGCAAAAGCAAGAGTACCTATGCTTACTAAAAGTACAGGAATAAACGATAATAAGGCTTTGATTGCGGTAGGTTTAACCTTTCCAATCTCATCGTAATAGTTTACCGATTCGTTTAATAAGCCTAAAAGGCTGTTATATAAACTTCGTTCATTATAAGTTCTAGCCTTTGATGATAAATTTTCTAACCATTTCTTAAGATCATCCTGGTTCGTTATTTCACCAAATGTAAGCTCTTTATAATTTGATGGCGTAACTAACCGTTGATAGCAATCAGTTAAAGTTCGTTTACATAAACCATCATTTACGCCTTTAGATAATTGCTGTTCCAGCCACTTTACTTCCGGTAATAAATCAGCCGGGGTCTCAAACAACAAAAGCAGTTTATTATAGTTTTCCGCTATTCGTTCCGTTTCCGCACCATCATGCAATAAACATTGATTCAGCAATAAATTAAAGGAGCGCTCTAAATTAAATAGTTGCTCTTCGCTTAAATTGTTATTCGAGGGTAGGGATTCCTGCTCCACAATAAGGGAAGGATATGTAGGTTGTTCACCATCAACAGGACCAATATGAATTCCATTCTGAGAGTTGTGTTCAATAACAAGTCCATCTAAAGACGGAAGCTCATTTAAAGGAGTAAGCGACTCATTCTTATTGATATAAATCCCTTTTTCTTGATCAAATTTAGCATAGACCTCAACTAAAGATTTCAAATTAGCTTCCATAGTCATAATCACTCCTTGAAACCTAAGAAGCGCAATTACGCTTCTTAGGTGAAATCATCAGAGCCTGTTTATACTTTTCAAACGAGTTAAATGATTAACAGTCCCTATGATTCTTGTCCGCTTAAAATTAAAGGCTTTGAATCAATGCAGCCTTTTTCCTCAAACCAATTTTTTTGTTTAAGATAATGAGTATAAAAGCCTACTACTAACAACGTTAAATAAAAGCCGGTCATCACATCACTTAAATAATGATAATACAATAATACCCTAGACGCCGCGACTAGGAGCCCCGCTGCAAGTACAGCATAAAAATAACGTGGAAACAGAACACCAAGGCCTACAGCCAAACTAACTACTGTTGTAGTATGTCCTGAAGGAAAGGACCAATAATATTTGTTCAGCTTAAACCAATAAAAACCAAACTCATTGCTGCTAAACAATAAATCAGGACGAGCTCGACTTAAAGCAACTTTCAACACAAAACACACTAAGTTGGCAAAAAAAACACAACCCAATAAATACCATGCTCTTGCTTCAAATACGGGATTAGTGCGTACATACCGAAAATATAGTGCAGCAGCAAGAAATAAAACAATGTAAGCAATCCATTGTCCAAATGCGGTCAAAATACTTAAAATATGTATATTTGTTCTTAAATCAAGTTGATGAAAATAAGTAGCCAAGTTCTTATCAACAAAAATATAGGACAATATAACCAAAATTGCATAAAGCAAAATAACCCATGGTTTTTTCATAAACTCAAATGTTTTTTCAAATTGTGTCATCAATCAAATTCCTTAACCTATTTAAAACTATCTGTCCTCATCCACATGTGAGCGCTTCAACTTCAATACAGACTCACGCAAATACCAGGGTATTGTAATCACTACTGTTCGCTCATCACGCTCTAAAAATAATAACGCACGTAACCCTGGTGCATGAATATTATGTAACAGATACTCATACCATTTTGGTTCCACTAACTCAGGTATAATAAGCGCAATAATCCTGTCTGTCCTTTGTTTTTTCACTTTTTTAATATAATTAAGCACCGGTTTATAAATACGACGATAAGGTGATTTAATAATTTCCAACTGAGGTACAGTAACTTTTAACTTTTTTGCAGATGCTTCAATTTTTTCTGTCTAAATATATTTCAAATGAGTCACATCGGAAGCACTTGTATTCAATAAAAAGTGCAGTAACATCATCTGTTGATGATAACGCATCCAAACCCAGTGCGGGTACACCGGTCATTAGTGTAAGTTCTTGTTTCTTGGCAGGCTGGATGCCAAGGGGCGCCCCAAAATTTTATTTATTAATGACATCCTTATCACCTTTCAAATGAAAATATCACCCATAAACTACGGGGTATAGCCGTATTTTTTTATTTTACTTGTTATTACAACACACAATTCGTTAAAATCATCATACACTAACTAGCACATAGTTTTTAATGCCAGAATTTACGTTAATCCAGCAGATATGCATTTGGGCTCTTCCCGTTTTGCTCGCTATCACGCTACATGAAGCTGCTCATGCCTATGTTGCAAACCTTTGCGGCGATACTACCGCAAAAATGTTCGGACGTTTAAGTTTGAATCCAATTCGTCACATAGATCTAGTTGGTACTATATTAATCCCCATCGTGGTTGGTGTATTAACGAGTTTCCAATTCGTAATTGGCTATGCAAAACCTGTGCCGATTAATTGGAGCCGGTTTAAAAACCCGCGGCGAGATATGATTCTCGTCACTCTTGCAGGGCCATTTTCAAATATTTTTATGGCTTTTTTATGGGCGGCTGCGTTTAAAATTGCAACCATCCTTCATCCAGAAACCTCCATGCCAGCCCTTTTTCTGTTAATGAGCGCTCGCGCGGGAATGATTATCAATCTGGTATTAGCTGCATTAAACTTATTACCTTTACCTCCACTTGACGGTAGTCGAGTAGTAATGAGTCTTTTACCCCCCAGACAAGCAATGGCCTATGCACAAATAGAGCCCTATGGATTTTATATTCTTATCCTTTTAATGATCACAGGAATTCTAAACTACATTATGACCCCGCTCATTAGTATGGGACTCTTTGTATTAACTTCCATTTTTCAATTATGAAGGTTTTAGCGGATGCTTCACTACCAGGACTGGACCAAGCGTTTCCTGAGCCCTTTTGCCTAACACGTTACACTCGACCAGAAGAAATAGCTCCCCTACTTGTGGGACAAGATGTCCTTTTGTGCCGAGCTAATTTAAAAGTAAATCGCAATCTATTAAAGAACCACACCATACGTTATGTCGCAACAGCCAGCAGTGGTAGTGATCATTTGGATAAACAATGGCTAGTCACTCAAAATATCCAAGTCATTGATGCGAAAGGATGCAATGCTCGCGCTGTTGCCGATTATGTTGTTTCTTCCCTGGCTTATTTGCATCAGCAACAACTTATTAAGGGTAAACGTGCTGGAATTATTGGTTTTGGCGAAGTGGGAACAAGAGTTCAAGCACGATTGGAAGCTGGAGGATTTGCTACTGTTGTTTATGACCCACTTAAAGGGTTAACTACTCAGCTTAAAGATTTATATCAGGTCGATCTTTTATGCGTTCATGCCGAATTACATGATGCAAAACCTCACCCAAGTAGGAATTTAATTGAACAACAGTTCCTTGCCAATTTAAAACCTGGCTGCGTCATTATTAATGCGGCCCGCGGGGGCATAATTGATGAGCGTGCCTTGCTTAATCTTGGCGATAAATTCATTTACTGTACCGATGTTTATCTCGATGAGCCGAATGTTAATCCAAACATTATTGAAAAAGCCACATTATGCACACCTCATATTGCTGGTCACAGCCTTGAGGCTAAATATAGAGCAGTAAACATGGTTAGCGAAGTACTGCATCAAATTGCTGAATTACCATTACCCAAGTTTGCTAGCCCTGCAATGCGTGAAATAGTGCATTTAGAGCCTAATAAAACATGGCATGAACAGATTTTGTCTTTGTATAATCCAATTGAAGAAACCTTGTATTTAAAGCACGCTAAAAATCTTGAGGAAACCTTTTTGCAGATAAGAAAAGAACATCAGAAACGTCATGACTTTCAGCTTTATGCGAATGCCGGTTTAGATACAGAGACTAAAGCTTTGTTAGGCGCCTTTCACCCGTAGAATTGAGCCCATGTCCCAACCTCCATTTGATAAAAAACAATCAGCGCCCTCTTAACCGTCGCACAACGTCCTGATCCGAAAAGGCATGCTTGACCGTACCAATTTGCTGATAAGCCTCATGCCCTTTACCCGCAATCAAAATAATATCGTCCTCATGCGCTTCCTTAAGTGCATAGGCAATCGCCTCTTCACGATTTTCTAATTGCTTCACAGAAGCCGACCGGGAAACACCCACCGCAATTTCATTAATGATTGTTTGTGGATCTTCAGTGCGTGGATTATCACTCGTAATAACAATTTGATCCGCATGGTCGCTGGCAATTTTCCCCATCACTGGACGCTTACTTTTATCGCGATCGCCCCCACAACCAAACACAACCCATAGCTTACCCTTTTTTATTTGCCCTAAGGTCACTAAGGCATTCTCTAGGGCGTCAGGAGTATGAGCATAATCAACAAGTACATAAGGAGCACTGCTAACAATTTCTAGCCGCCCTGGAGCCGCTTTCAATTGAGACATAACTTGCACCACTTTTTCAGACGCATAGCCAGAGGCTAATAAACTACTAAATACCGCTAAACTGTTGTAGATATTAAATGCGCCTAAAGCTTTAATGTGCAGTTGATGTTGTCCCCAAGGAGACTGCACATCAATAGACGTTCCATTGATGTCCATATGCCAATTAAGTACTTTAACATCACAGTCCTTGCTCATACCATAACTTAACTTTTTCACATGCGGTTTTACTGCTGCAGCCATGAACTGTTGATACTCATCATCCTGATTGATAATCGCCCACTGTAACGATTCTCGCGCAAATAAATTTGCCTTTGCTGCAGCATAATTTTCCATCGTATGGTGGTAGTCCAAATGATCTAACGTTAAATTGGTGAAAATCGCTTGCTTAAACTCAATCGCATCAACACGATGTTGTGCTAAAGCATGAGATGATACTTCCATGCATACTTGCTTTAAGCCTTGGTTCTTATATTGAGCAAATAGTTTTTGTAAAAATAGTGCGTCAGGTGTGGTGTTATCTAAAGGTTTTAGATGATGTACTTCTCCCTGCCCGATGGTTCCAATATACGCAGCAGCTTGTCCAAGCAAAGAATGAGCCTGAGCTAGTTGATACGCAATAGTTGTTTTTCCATTCGTGCCGGTAATTCCAGTAAAGGTTAATGCCTCGCCTGGATTCGCATAAAACGCTTCAGCAATATAAGCTAATTTGCTAGCCAGCTCAGGAATAGCAATACAGGGAACGTCAGGTGCAATCACATCTGAGGGAAAATCAAATGGTTCAAAAATCACCGCTACAGCACCTGCCGCTACGGCTTTATGAATAAATAAACGTCCATCCGCAGCCGCACCAGGATAAGCTACAAACAAATCACCTGGCTGAATCTGTCGACTGTCATTTTGAATACCGGTAATTGTACAATCAACAATTTTTTGTTTTGTCCAAGGTGCTAATAATTGGCTTAGTTTCATAGTATTTCCACTATTTTTGACGTTAACTTATCGCCTCATCTGTAGGAATATTAAACAGTCGTAAGGCACCCATCATAACCTTTGAGAATAATGGAGCAGCAACTGCAGCAGCATAATAACCTTTCTTAGAGGGCTCATGAATAATGACCACTACAACAAATTTGGGTTTGGAAACAGGCGCAATGCCAATAAAGCTTGCCGTATATTTGCGAACTTTATACCCCTCTTTACCTGCCACACGTGCAGTTCCTGTTTTACCTGCTACTCGATATCCAGGCACTCTAGCCGATTTACCTGTACCATCTTTTCCTAATACAGCCTCCATCATAGCCAAAACTTGCTTTGCAGTTTCCGGTTTAATTACTTGCACACCAGCAGTTGGGGGATCATTATGAATTAAAGTAACCGGAATTAAACGGCCATCATTAGCAAAAATCATATGGGCTTTAGCTAATTGCAATGCCGTTGCCGATAGACCATAGCCAAAGGCCAGAGTTGCCAAAACAAAGGGGTTCGCATCTTTTACTTTAACAATACTTCCATCACTTTCACCAGGATAGGTACTTTCTGTGCGTTGTCCAAAACCACAACGTTGTAATAAGCCAATTAATTGTTCGGGTGGGCTGGCTAATACCATTTTAGTCACCCCAACGTTACTTGAATGCTGCAAAACTCCCGTTACATCAAGCACCCCATAGTTATGTACGTCACGAACTACATGACCATGCACCGACATCCAACTGGGGTTAGTATCAATAATTGTTGATGGGGTATATAAGCCGGTTTCCAAAGCACTTGCAATACTCAGGGTTTTCATAACAGAACCCGGCTCAAACGTATCTGTTACCGCTCTATTTCTATAGGTATCCTTATCATAACGTCCACGCGAATTGGGGTTATAAGAAGGCACATTAGCCATCGCTAAAATTTCCCCATTTTCGGTATCTACCACCACTACTGAGCCTGATTTTGCACCAAACTCTTCTACAGTTTTACCCAATTCACTATAAGCCAAATATTGCAGGCGTCTATCAATACTTAACACTATATCACGACCAGGACGAGGTTCCTTAGTCACATTTAACTCTTCAATAATGCGGCCAAGACGATCTTTGATAACTCGTTTTTTCCCAACCACACCCTTTAACCAATCCTGATAAGCTAGCTCGATGCCTTCTAAGCCTTGATCATCCACATTGGTGAATCCTAACAATTGAGAAATACTGTCAGAATCTGGGTAATAACGTTTAAATTCCTTCTGAAAATTAACCCCAGGGATTTTCAATTTTTCAATTTGCTTTGATAACGCTGGTGGTAATTGTCTTTGTAAATAAAGAAACTCACGATTATCATTTTGTGCATCAACTATTTTTCTGCTTAATTGCTTGGGAGTAAAATGCAAGTACTTGGCTAAAGACATAAATTGTTCTTCATCAGGAGAGAACTCTTTAGGATTAACCCAAACAGACTCGACAGGAGTACTTATAGCAAGAGGTGCACCATGACGGTCAGTAATCATGCCACGATAAGCGGGAATATCCACTGTACGTAAGCTGCGTGCATTGCCCTGGCCTTGCAAAAACTGTCGATGCAATACGGTCAAATCAATCATTCGCCAAATCAAAATAAGCGTTAGTAAAATAAAAAACGCAGAGACAATAACCAGTCTGTTCAGATGGCGTGATCTTTTCATAGGCAACTACTCAAATTATTATTATTGTTTAATCTTGACCTGATGATTTGCATATAATGTCCTTATTCAGAACAGACAGCATGACAATCCTGATGCTTAAAATGAAATTTTTAGCTGGTTTTTCAACCCACGCTATGTTCCTAGTATTAAGCGGTCACAAAATAAGTCGTGATGGTACTCGCTTAATACGAAAACTTCCAGACCCTAATCGTTCTTCATGGGCCGGGGTATAGCCTCCGAAGACGAGGCTTCATTAAGTTTTCACTACTGGCTTGTTTTTCTTTGTTCGTAATGACGACAATCTTTTACTATTTAAACCAAAATGCAGGTTGGGCTAGAGCCCAACAACAAGACATAGAACCACACTAGAATTCCATATTGGGCCATGGTCCAACCTACAAATTTTGTAAATTCTTTTCTAAATCTGCCCTTGCAACCAAAAAGTATTTTTAGTTGTTGGTAGAACCATACTTAACTTATCACTAGCTAATTCTTCTACCCGGGCCGGAGTCGCAAGACTTGCTTGCTCAAGCAACAATTGTCCCCATTGTAATTGCAAATAATGAGTTTGTTGTTCTTGTTGTTCTACTTGGCTAAACGTCGAACGATATGAGTTCGTACTGTAAACCACGGCCAATGCACTTACTAATACGGCAACTACTAATATGATTAACACATATGATGACTTTGACATCTGCATATCTGCCAGTTGACCATTAAATAAAGTACCTTGATTAATCACTTTCGCTGCAGCGTTCATGCTAATTTCTCCCCTATCCTGAGTACGGCACTTCTAGCTCTGACATTTTCTTTTACTTCATTTTCCTGCGGCATTATTGCTTTACCTATTCTCTTAAAATTTGTCTTTAACTCTTCATAACGAATTGGTACTTCTGGCGGTGGTCTATCCCCTTGCTCTTTATCACGCATAAATTGTTTCACAATGCGATCTTCAAGAGAATGGAAGCTGATTACTGCTAATCGTCCTCCTGGTGCCAATACCTTAAGACATTGTTCTAGACAACTACTTAAATCATTTAACTCTTGATTCACATGAATGCGAATCGCCTGAAACACTCGGGTTGCTGGATGTTTATGCTTTTCCCACTTGGGATTTGCTTCCTTTACTATTTCTGCCAACTGCAATGTTGTGGTAATCGGTGCGCTACTTCTCGCGGCAACAATTGCCCGCGCAATGCGTCCAGCAAAACGCTCTTCACCATACAACCGAAAAATTGCCGCCATTTCATCTGCTTCAGCATTATTGACAAAATCAGCAGCACTCATGGGCTGTGATAGATCCATGCGCATGTCCAAAGGACCTTGTTGCATGAAACTAAATCCTCGCTCCGGGTTATCGATCTGCGGTGAAGATACTCCTAAATCCAACAAAATACCGTCTACTTTACCTAACACTCCTGCCTCAGTAGCAAACTCCTCTATCTGAGCAAAAGAGCCGTGAAAAATATGGAAGCGTTGATCTTGGCCAAAACGTTCTTTTGCATGAGCAATCGCATCTAAATCTTTATCAATCGCATACAAACGACCTTGGGCATCCAAATGACTCAAAATTTTCTGACTGTGGCCACCACGCCCAAAAGTTCCATCAAAATAAATACCGCTACTTTTAATAGCCAAACCATCTATTGACTCACTGAGTAGCACTGATTGATGCATTGCCATTTTTTGTTTCCATTACAAAGAAAACGTTTTCATTTCTTCGGGTAGTCCAGAATCACCTGAACTTTCCTCGGCCAACCACTCTTCGCGTCGGGTATCCCAAAGTTCCTTACTCCAAACCTCAAATTTATTTCCTTGACCAATCATCACCACATCTTTTTCCAACTTTGCATAATTTCTTAAAACAGTAGGGAGTAATACCCGACCATTTGCATCTACTTCAATATCGGTAGCATGCCCAATAAGCAAGCGTTGGATTCTGCGCGCAGCTGCATTAAAGCTAGGTAATTTCTGTAAATTATCTTCAATAATTTGCCACTGTGCTGCGGTGTAGAGTAACAAACAGGTTTCTTCGGTATCGATGGTCACTACCAAAGGAATTTTCTCCTCAGCACCTAAGGCAGAACGATAGCGCGTAGGTATCGCTAGGCGTCCTTTAGTGTCTATGGTGATGGCGTTTATTCCCCGAAACATGGTTCTCTCTTTTTATGTGGAAGCATGCACCTCCACAATTCTCCACTTTTTTATTATTTTACTCCACTTTTATACACTATAGGAACACATTTCTACACCCGTCAAGCGAAAATCCCACTTTTATGGCAAATTATTTGTAATTTTTTTGAGCGAACAAACAAGATGGGTAAAAACAACACAATGTATCAATAAGCTACTCAGCAAGGTGTTTTACATCGCATTGATTATGGAGGAATAAAGTGGCGTAATTCCCGTGGGCAAGCCACGGGAATTCAATACAAAAGATCACTGTCTTTTGGCAGAGGCATAGGATGTAGTTGCCTCATCTTTTGATGCAGAAGAAGATGAGGTAGGCTGTGGTTTTGGAGCAAATGTTGTTTGTCCGTAAGAACTAACTTTTACTGGCTTTTCTTCTTTCGGTTTTGCTTCCTTAGATTTCTCCAGACTAGGCTTCTGGTTTTTCAGCGGCTGTGTAGGCTTGAGTAATGGTGTCGTTTTTTGCCCCCTACTGTTTAAAAGCTCTTGTTCTAATTCGGGATCAAGACCATTAAAGTTTATAAGGACTTCTTTAACCGTTGACGGTATAGCCTGCATGATTTCCATTAGCTCTGTCTTATTAAAACTCGAAAGTCCATTGTTACATAAAGACACAATAAGCACGTTAGCAGGTATTTGGCGAAGTACATTACATAATTGAGAATGATTTGCTTTTCCAGTTGGATCTAAACGATGTAGGGCATTACTATCTAGAACAATCTCTTTTATTCCCTCACATGCACTCACTATGAGAGAAACTCCCGCTTCACCAAACGCCCCCAATTGCATGTGACTTAAACTTAGTTTCGTAATCTTGTCTAGATTAAGACAGGATATCATCAAGGCTAATTTTACATACCCCATATTGTGTAAATTACGACACATAGCATCATTAACTGCCTGATATTTCAGCCAGGGCTGGTCCTCAACCTGCTTGAAATATACTTGTATGATGTACTGTATCATGTGTAATTTCACAACGTCCCGAAGTGCAATCTGATGCTTATTTAGTTTTTCAACTTCTTGATCTTTTCCAAGTTCTCTAAGTCTATCAACTTCCTCTAGACGCAGAAAATATCCAAAAGGTTTTTCACGTTCATCTTCGAAATACAATTTATCATAAGGAGTGAGAAGTGGCTTAAATACTTTTTCGTACAAAGACCCAGAGTTGAAGGACGTGTAGTCATAACCAAAGAATTTTTTCTTTAGCTGGCTTTTAGGATCGAAAAATCCTTTTTCATTTTTTTCACCCATTATATCGTTCAAATTACGTACTACAAGATTTTTGGCAGAAAAACCGTGACGACCTGACAATTGGCCTAGAATCATTAAGGCAGTCCATTCATAAGCCAAATCACTTGCACTATCAACCGTTCCAAATAATTTGATTACTTTGTCCTGCGGAATCTCATCACCAGGCTTTAATTTATGAACATGAAAAAATGAAGCCAAATTCATCTGTGCATGAGCAAATGCACAATGCATGCGTATTAATTGATTATCGTGGGTCTCCACAGGAAGTGTTTTAACAATAGGCATAATAATTCCTTTAACTGTTCTCTGGACTTTGCTAAGTGTATTTGTACTTACATCCAATCATTAAATATTACTCATTGCACCATACAACTCAATAAGCACTGCTTAAAAAAACAGCACATTTTATGATGTATCCCCCAAAAAAGGAAGTACATTTTATGATTTTAGTTTCATCTTAAATATAAGAAATTGATATACTTATAAAAATTATTTTATGTAATATCTTAAGTGATTATAGCCGGATTTAGAGTGAAATATATACAGGATGTTCGGAGAAAACAAATTTCGTTCTTGGAAATACAGTGAAACACCCTGGAATGATACTTTACTAGAGTTCTGTTCTGGTTGCCTCACCGTACTAGCCATGACGGCAGCTTTGTTTATTTGCGCCGCATGGCAAGAACCCATCTCAACAATTCATCAATGCAGCTAAACGAATACCTTGAAGGACTAAATCAGGTACTAAATGATCGTATAAATCTTGCTTATCAAATAAGGAAGCAAAACCACCTGTCGCTAACACCAAAGCCTTATTCGTACCAAAAGCTTCCTGTTTCATACGTTGAATTAACTCACGGCAAGCACCTAGAGCGCCGTGATAAACACCGGATTGAATACTCTCTATAGTAGAACGCCCTACTGCATTATCTATTTTGATAATTTCTACCGCAGGTAATTTCGCCGTATTTTTCGATAGAGCATCAACCGATAAACGTACCCCTGGTAAAATTGCTCCCCCTAAATACGCCTTTTGTGCATTAATAGCGCAGAATGTAGTTGCTGTGCCGAAGTCAATCACAATCACGTTTTGATTAGGGTAACTGTGCGTTGCGGCAATGGCATTAGCAATTCGGTCAGCTCCAACTTCCACCGGATTACGATACTTAATGTTCAATCCAGTTTTTACCCCCGCTTGTAATAAAAAAGGATCGATAGAAAAATATTTGAGACAAGCGGCACGCAATGAATAATCAATTTGAGGCACTACCGAACAAATCCCAATTTTACTAATCGCCTCAGGAGAGCAACCATTTTCTCGTAAAACACTTTTCAAAAAAATCCCTAATTCATCAGAAGTACTCACCTGCGAGGTATGGCGAAAACGAAGTTTAATCTCATCTCCATCGAACACGCCACCATATATGTGAGAATTCCCCACATCAATACAAAGAATCATTTATTTATACCTGCTTTAAAAAAGTTATGTGATTTTAGTATTCTTAAGGCAATAAAAAAAGCCCTGCATTAAGCAGGGCATAGAGTGGAGATACCGCATGTTACAACTGCTTGCAAACTCCTTAGTTAAGGAGTTTATAGTTATTCGTACAGCTTAACCCTTTTGTAGCCCGTATTAGACGAAGTCGTAATCCGGAATGTTGTGGCATGTACATCCGATTACACCACATCCTACCTTCTAATTAGTTTAGTAGGGTTTTACAATTACGGTAGTACCAACATCCATAAAATCTTGGTTCAACCATTTTGCAGCACTTGGTAATACTCGAATACATCCATGGCTAGCATTGTAATTAGGCACTTCATAAGCAGCATGGATTGAATAACCACCATGGAAGTGCATGCAATAAGGCATTTTTGCTCCACCATGGGTTTCAAGTGGATAAATACTGGAAGTACACTCCTCACCTTTTTTCGAGTAAACATGATAAGTACCCGTTACCGTACGGCATGGTTTACCAGCATCCTCACAAAAATCTTTACCACCCGATGCGCTACCTGTATTTACTCTGTTACCGTCAGCATCATATGCAGCCCACGCAGTCGCTTTTGGGTCAAAAATAAATACTTTTTTACCAGTCGCTTCTCGTTTTGCAGGGAAATGGGCTGAACCACGATGATCACTGCCCATGCTTTTTGTGTAATGGGTATAACCAGCGTCATCAACTACGGGCACCCCGCCATCCATAGAAGAACATGACGCAGCTAGTGCACAAACAGGTACTACAAGTAACATTTTTTTCATTTTTTTCTCCCTCTTTTTTCTTATTTATCGGGAGAATAAAAAATATGTTTAGGTTTTTTTGTAAATTTTTTTTACTTTTTATTCATTTTATGAGTATCGTGTTCATTTTATTTAGATTTTTCTTTTTGCTGTGGAAGCATAAATTGGATAGCCAGCATGAGTTGTTTGTCAGTGCACTCAAAACATCCTCCTCGAGGTGGCATTGCATTTAATCCTTCATCGGTATGTTGAAACAAAACATCCATCCCTTGTTTTAGGCGTACTTTCCAATCCCCCTCTTCTCCTACTCTTGGCGCCCCAACAGGAATGATTGGTTTCATTGCATGACAGTTGACACAAAAATGATTATAAATCTGTTCACCTTCATTTTTAGAACCACTTACCGATTGTAAAAAGTCCTGAGGGCGATGACTATCTGCATGCACTTGAAAAGAAATAAAAAGCCAAGCAGCAGTGCTTATAATAAGAAAACACCTTAGCATGTTACAAACTCCTTAATTTGATACTCTCTTTGCTGTATGATTCGAGGAATTATTACAGGGACATTAGGGATATTGTTGTGAAAAAGAGCATACTAAGCATTTTACTATTTTTTGCAAGTGCGGGATTATTTGCGGAGGCAACTCAGTCGCCTGAACTCTTAACTCAAAAAATTGAAATGTATGTTCTTAAACAATTAGCTTCTTATAAAGAAGGAAAGATCCACGTTTCCGCAGATAAAATTGACTCTCGTTTAAGCTTGAAAGCCTGCGCAGAAAATCAATTAGTGGTATTTAATCCCTATAGCTCCCCTATTTTAGAAACCAACACCATGGGAATCAAATGCCAAGAACCAGATAATCACTGGTCTTTGTATGTGCCAATCCGCATTATCATTCTCAAAACAGTCTTTGTAGCAAATCGCACATTAAAGAAAGGCGATAGAATTACTGGTAGTGATATTTATCAAACTGAAATGGACGTTCATAAATTAAGGCATGGTTATTTTAATGACATCGACGATATAGTTGGCCAAGTCTGTAAACAAAATATTGCAGTTAATCATCCCTTTAATCCCACCAATATTGAATTACCCAAAGTTGTTAAAAAAGGAGAAAAGGTTTCTATTGTAACTGGCAATAATAATTTAACCATTAGTATGGAAGGCATCGCAATTATCGACGGCGCCTTAGGAGAAACCATTAGTGTACGTAATTTGAGCTCAAAAAAAATCATTGAGGCTCAAGTTTCTGGTGAAAAACGAGTAACTGTGGTTTTTTAGGTTAAGAATTTATTTTTTAATAAAAAAATCATAAAATTAAGAAAATTTACTAAAGTATTTTCTCAAACTGCCGATAACGCGTTTACTGATGCAATTTTTAGGACTGCTAACTATAGGTCATCAGTATGGAATAAACACAAAACAACGTGAGGATAAGTTTATGTTTAATCAAATTAGTGATGCGACTCATGTAAAACCTATAGAGTCAGACAATCGTTTGAAAGGTAAGCAGCTGGAAATTAATAAAATTTTAGCTGAAGGCTCTTCATCGTTTGATGACAACGTTAGCCTCAGCAATACCACCAAACAGCTTGAAGCGATTAAAAAATCGTTAGAGACAGTTCCAGAAGTTAATGATGCACGGGTTCTCTATTTCAAAGCTGAAATTGAACTAGGTAATTACCAAATTAATAGTGACAAGATTGCTGCAAAAATGTTAAATAATACTGAAATGGCGTAAATTTAAGGTAGTTATATGAGTAACGACAACGTAAAAGCATTATGCAAGCATTTAGAACAAGAAATTTCTTGGGTTGAGTCACTTAATGATTTATTAGCGGAAGAAAAAGGACTTTTGGAAACTCGCCAATATGCTCAAATGGAGGAGTGTGCCAGTAAAAAGCAAGACTTATCCAATAAGCTAGAAAACAGCGCAAAGCAGCGTATAGCGATGATTAATCCTACAAATCAAGCAATTGATGCAGCAAACGCGCTAAATGCGTTTCTTAGAGAATGTCCCGAGACTGAAATAAACTTAGTAAAAACATTAAATAACAAACTAGCTCATGCTTTAACTCGTTGCCGTGACTTAAATACCGTAAATGGCCAAGTGATTGCGAATAATCTTTATGTTCGTCAGGAACTTGTAAATGCCCTGTCAGGGAATAAGCCAGATGCAGTGAGTGTTTATAATGCGCATGGCAATTTATCCTCTTCAAACGATACTAATCGACATCACGAAGAAGCATAATTTTAAATCCTATCCTGAAAACTGTAGCAACCGTCTTGAATTAAAATTCAAGACGGTTGCTACAGAGAAGAAAGTAAGTCTATCACCTACCGCATACGAAGTGCGCCATCCAAACGAATAACTTCACCATTCATCATTCCATTTTCAATAATATGCCCTACTAACGCAGCAAACTCTTCAGGTTGACCAAAACGTTTAGGGAATGTCATCGTTGAAATCAAATTATCCTGAACCTCTTGAGGCATATTGAGTAATAAAGGAGTGCCAATCAATCCTGGCGCTATTGTATTTACACGAATGGCAAACTGAGCCAACTCTCGTGCAGCAGGCAGAGTCATAGAGACAATACCTCCTTTTGAAGCGCTATAAGCCGCTTGTCCAATCTGACCTTCAAATGCTGCAATTGATGCAGTATTAATGATAACGCCACGTTCCTGAGATTTACTATCTAATTCCAGTGTATACATCGCATGTGCAGCAACACGCATTACATTAAATGTTCCAATAAGATTCACGTCAATGACTTGTTTAAATGCTGCCAATGGCATTGCACCTTCTTTACCAACAATACGTTTAGCTGGTGCTATTCCCGCACAGTTAATACAAACTCGTGGCGCACCAAGTTTAGCAATAGTTTGCTGCATTGCATCTTCCACAGAGGCCTCACTGGTTACATCACAATTAATAAATAGCTCAGCTTCACTTTGAGCGTCTTCTTGCTTATCCCAAATAGCTACTCGCATTCCCCGTTGCTGCAAATACTGAGCGCAAGCTTTTCCCATACCGGAAGCGCCACCAGTAATTAATGCTAGTTGATTTGTAAAATTCACTATAACTTCTCCGTAATTATAAAATGTGGATTGCAATGATGCTAAGCACCCCGAGAACCAGGGCGCCTCAGTAACAACTAGGATAAAAACTCTTTACTTAATTCTTTAAACTCAGGTGTTCCTGCCTTTCTTATCCACTCAAAAAATACCATTTCTGAAGTAATTAAACGAATGCCTTCTTGCTGCATTCGTTTCAAACCATATTTGAAATTGTTTTTTCCTCGGCTACTCACTGCATCCACAACAACAAAAACATCAAAACCCTGTTCTTTCATTTCCAAAGCGGTTTGCAGCACACACACATGTGCTTCCATTCCGATTAGAACTAATTGTTTTTTATGAAATTGTTTAAGGCGCTGAGTATAATTTGCATCACTCATACAAGAAAAATGAACTTTATCAATACATTCTTGCGAATTGAAATATTCCTGCAAAGGTGCAACCGTTGCGCCAAGGCCTTTAGGATATTGTTCGCTAACTAAAATGGGAACGGACAGTTTACGGGCTAGTTTTAAAAGCCACTCACATTGAGAAATGAGGGCCTCGCTGTGCATTACAGCAGGGGTAAGTTTTTCTTGAACATCGATTAATAATAACAATGACTCTTCTTTATTAAGTAACATCCCTATCTCCTTAAATGAGTACCCATCATCCCTTACTGTTTGGGATGATGGGAAAAAACTACGCTATGCTCCCGCAATATCAATAGTTTTCATAGCTACATCCATCTGCTTATTGCCACGCTGTACTGATACAGTGATTTTTTCACCAACCTTAATATCAGTCAACAAATTATAGAGTTCATCATAATTATTAACTGCATGACCATTAAGGGCAACAATCACATCACCTACCACCGTGCGTCCCCATGGATCACGATGAGTACCTTGCAAATGCGCTTGTGATGCAGGTGTACTCGGAAGTACCTCCGCAACTAATATCCCCTTGCGTACTCCTAAGCGCTGTGCAACATTCGGCGCAACACTGTGAATACCAATTCCTGACAATACAACCCGTCCATGTTTGATAATTTGTGACACAACACGCTGAATATCATCAGCAGGCACCGCAAATCCAATCCCTGCAGAAGCCCCTGAACGAGAAAAAATCATGGTATTCATACCGATTAATTGTCCAGCGCTATTTAATAATGGGCCCCCCGAATTACCTGGATTGATCGGTGTGTCCGTTTGGATCATATTACGAATAGTCACACCACCAATACCTGGAACTTGCCTACCTAATGCGGAGATAACTCCTTTAGATAAGCTGTGATCTAAACCATAAGGATTACCGATTGCAATAGCCTTTTGTCCAACAATCAAATCGATAAGATGCACAATTTCAAAAGGTTTAAATGATTTTAGCGTCGATAAAGCATTCGGTGATTTAACTTGCAATACCGCAATGTCTTTACGTGGCTCAGAACCAACTACTCGTGCAGGAACAGTCATATTGCCCAAAGTAATAGCCAGTTTATCAGCACCTTTAATTACATGATAATTAGTAACGATATGACCTTTATCATCCCAAATGATTCCTGAACCAGAACCATCAGGAACCTGCATTTTCTTGAAAGAATAATGATTAGTCACTGTTGCCAAGCGATGAACATAGACCACCTTAGGTGATGCCTGTTGAAATACTTGTACCGTATTTTGTTCATCTGGAAGAAGTGCATTTACATTAACGCTGTACGCAGGAACAGCCAAAATAGCACCTAAAATAAATCCTAAGCGATGTTGCCTCATTGTTGTAATACTCCACAGCAATTATAAAATTGTATGCATCCCTAAATGCAACGAGATTGTATTATACATTGGGCAAAATGTCACCACTTGGCGTAAAAGCACATCTTGACCCTCGCTTATAAGGCAAAAGAGACCGATGTACTTCTCACATTATTTCCTTGGCTGTTTTGTTCATCAAATGCCTGACGATGCAGATTAGAGCGCTCGTCAGGATTGTTAATCTCATGTTCTGCACGCTCTACTTCTTGTCTGGCACTATGCTCAACTCGGGTTTGCACCACAGCAACACTAGGTAAGGCACTCCCAGCCCCAAAAAATTGCATTAAAAATTGTATAGGTGCCATCAGCATGTCTTTAAACGACATGGTGCCTGCATCAATAAGTTTCACAGCAACCACTTCAGTATCATCAATATGACGTAAATAAACTTTCTCTAATAAAGCAGAATGTTGCTTGTAAATATTATCCAAATTGACGTTACTCGCCTTCTCCTGGTTTAGTAAATAGCGCTCAAAATCGGTATGTGTATCCCACAATATAGCCCTTCGCTTTTGTAATATTTGCAATTCACTGTCATAAAATGTGATTTTTTTATCAATTTCATCTCTTAATTTGTCACAAATCAATTTACGTTCTGGCGACACCTCTCCACTAGAAATGATGACCCCTGACTCTTTAATTGTTGCTTGTGCATACCGCTCTATAAGCTCTGTTTTTTTATTTAAAAGCTCTTCGATTTGATTATCTAAATACTTAATCGCATCCTTGTTGTCACCAAGCATTTGATAATGTGCAGTAAAACGTTTTTCATTTTGCATTTGTATTCGGATTTTCTCTAACTCACTCGCTTCCTGCGCTAATGCCCTACTTTGTGCTTCATCATTTAACTTTTTATCTCTACTCAATAATAATTGTCTAATAAACGCAGATGCAACCATTACCGTCCCAAATACTGCAGCACAAATAAGCCCCATAACCATCGGATCCATAATCTACTCCCTTACTGATACAAATGAATCAATTGAGTATGTATTTCAACTGCAAAATACTCATTAAATTGATGAAACGAATCAATCGCAGGCCATTGCTCAGATTGATTACTAATGCGACTCATCGCCGTGGAAAAGATCGGCTGATAGTAACTTTTAATAAAAGGCTTAATTTCCGTTAAATTAGAAAAATTCTTCACCATCACCGTGGCATTTTCTTCTAAATTAGATAAGTGGACTCGCTCAACTACCTCAACAAGCTCATTGTGGCCCTCAGCTGTTGATTTTAACCAATCAAGTAACGCCACTCGGGGTTTGAAGAGTAATAATTGTTTCCCTTCTTCGATGGAGGGTTCCATCAAAATAATATGGTTGTGTAATTCAAATCGGAAACAGCAAAGAAAATCTAAAAAATTAGTTTCAATCTCAGAACGCACACTGTCGCCTAACCATCGAGAAATCTCATGACGAAACATTTCAGGAAAACGTTTTTCTATTTCATTAAGGAGCGCATCATCTGATGCTTGTTTGAGAATAGTGTAGGCTGTATTGTCGATTTGCAATAAACGCAGATCAGGTAATTTAACCTCTGGTAATTGTGACGCCAGAAATGATAAAAAAACAGCCGTAGGCTTTAAGACTATTATTTCATATGACTTTTGGCGCATAATTATCTCCTTATTTGTATCTTTTTACACAAATCACAAAAAAAACCCCCTCTCTGCGATGAAATTTTCTCCGCGGATGAGGGGACTTTTAGTGGTATTTAGCTTGATCCTAGGGCCCGTATGCACTTCAAAATAGTAGAAATGTAAATAGGCCTTAATAAAACGATAGACCATGGACAGAGAGTTCGCGAATAAAATTTTAAAATTTTTTCCGCATCGTGTTCAGGTATTAATCATATTAAAATTAAGATATTATCTCCGCTGATTAACTAAGCAATGATTTAAGTGAATAATTTACCCGAACAATTTAGCAAGCCTTTGCTTGAATGGTTTGCCATCCATGGGCGTAAAAATCTGCCCTGGCAATTACCACGCAGCCCTTATCGAGTGTGGATTTCTGAAATTATGCTGCAACAAACGCAGGTACAAACGGTTATCCCCTATTTCGAACGATTTATGACGCGCTTTCCAAGCATTGACGATTTGGCTCAGGCGCATGAAGATGAGGTCCTATCTCTATGGTCCGGATTAGGTTATTACAGTCGAGCACGTAATCTTCATCGCACTGCACAAATTATTGCTTCTGAGTATCAAAGTATTTTTCCTAATCAACTTGAACTGGTTCATGCATTACCAGGAATTGGGGCTTCAACAGCAGCAGCGATTTTATCACAAGCGTTTAATCAGCCTACGGCAATTTTAGATGGGAATGTTAAACGAGTTTTAACACGTTTTTTTGCTATTAAAGGGCATCCTGAACAGGCCGCAATTAAAAAGCAATTATGGCAGCTTGCCGATGCTTGCATGCCTCAAGAACAATGCGCGGATTACACTCAAGCGATTATGGATCTAGGCGCTACCTGTTGCACCACTAAAAATCCTGATTGCCAACATTGCCCGGTACAAGATCATTGCCTCGCACTAAAATATAGAGAGCAACATTTATATCCCACCAAAAAAGTAAAAAAACCAGTACCCATACAGCAACAACAACTGTTGGTTTTATGTAATCATGAAGACAAAATCTATTTAGAAAAGAGACCACCCACTGGGCTATGGGGTGGTTTATGGTGTTTACCTAGTTTAGATGAAGGCAAATGCCCTCTTGATTTTATCCAGGTGGAATATGATTTAAACGGTGAATCACCTCAGCATTTGATTGCATTTAAACATCGTTTTAGTCATTTTCTTTTGGAAATAAATGCGCTGCGGATTAAAACGAAAGCATTAGGAACAAAATTGGCTGAACCCAAAGGTCAGTGGTTTGCAAAAGAGCATTTAAACTCTTTGGGATTGGCTAAACCAACGAGTAAGATTTTGGCTTTATTATAAGAAGTGCAGCCCGTATTAGTGCAGCCCGTATTAGTGCAGCGTAATACAGGCTACAGTCTGTAATTGCAAACGGGCGAAACCGATAATTAAAAAATCTTCGGCTCAACTACCGGAGTATTCATATTTCCATCCAGTATTTTCGCCGCCACGATGGCATCAGGCTGGCCTGCATTTGCAGCAGCACTGATCCAAAACCATGCTTTTTTACGATCTTCAACCACACCCTTTCCGTAATAATACATATAACCAACTGCATATTGCGCATCACGCTGGCCTTTTTTAGCTTCTGGTTTCAAACGTATAAATGCTGCGCGGTAATTCTCAACACGAAAATTAGTAATACCCTCGCGTAAATTGGTGGTGCTTGTCAGGCAAGCAGCTAATGCTGGAATAAACAGTACAACCATTAATAATTTTAAAGCATGTCTCATCTAATCTATTCCCCTTTTAAAGGCTTAGCTACCGGCTCAAAGGTTAATTCATTTTTGGGTAGGCTCAAACTTTCTAAAGCCCCCTGACGCTCAACCAGTACCCCATTGGCCGTAATTCGTTTGATTACTGCGTCACCAGGAATGGTGTCACCTATTTTATAGGTTTTCTCTTCCCCATTTGCAGCACGAATGATTACTTGTGAGTTATCCATATTACCAGCAAATAGGATTCCTACCAAAGTAACATTTAACATGGATTTTTTGACGCTACCATCACTTAAATCATTAGAAACATAAACACCAAAAAGGGATGCCTTAATAATGGCATTAAAAGAATCATCTTTCTGAGCCATTGGGAGCGCCCTATTACCCACTTCAGGGGCTATTTGCACTTTAATCGGCGAAAACCTTAGCGAAAAAAATTCCATAATAATCAACAAAGAAAAAAAGGAAATTAAAGCAATGGCAATCCATTGTGCATATTTACCTGACCATAAATAATGAAAATCAACCTTCATAGTTTCCTAAGCCTTGGATTAAACGCGATTTCAGGATAAGAATCGCATAAAATCAAAAGAAATCAAAATTATTGCAGCAAAAATGCCTCTAAAGCCACCAATTAAAGGATTATAGACCTTCGGCCTGGATCTTTGTAAAAAAGATCATGTTCATATTTAGACACTGTAATTAACTGAACAAATGAAATTCTCTATTTTAGATAGTCTGTTATTTGTCCAAAACAACCAATATTTGATGGTATTAACCCAAGCTACAAGTTAGGTTTTGATAAGAAATATCTAAAAACATAGTATGCCAGGGGTGTATAGAGCATAATTTGATTGATATTCAATCATGACCCTTTTTTACAAAGATCCCGGCCGAAGGTCTGATTTATTCATGTGTGATTACTTTTCAGTAAAAATAAATCATGAATTTCATGTTTTCACAAACTGTTAGGCCCTGCAAAGGGTCTTCTCCTTGATAATTCTAATCTAGATAAGCAATAAGGCCTAGTGTTCCGGAACTTGTGCTGTGATACAAAAACCACGTACAACAGTTAAGAGTATTGGATCGCTATCAAACTAATCATTCATTGTAGTGTCTAGAACGGCGAGAGCAAGCCCCGTAGTGCTGGTCAATTAACCTTCCGTGCCTTTTAATTCAGGTCTAAACAGACATTCCGCTTTTTTAGAAATTTTAACTTTAAAACCACTAGTTCGATTTAATTTATAATCGTTACCTTTTAGAACAGGCTTAAGAAATGCTTCTGCAGTACATTGATCCCGGCCAGGGGTCAAAATGGTAATTTGCTGGCCGAGGCCCCAAATAGACCAAAAATTGCATCTCAATTTCAAATCCACATCAATGTGGATTTATTAGACAATTATGCTTAAAATAAGCCATATTAAATGTATGGCAACTTATGTTAGCGGAGTACGAAATGGCAAAAAAGAGATCAACGGCCTATTTTTGGAAAACCATGGATAACGCAGGGTCTGCTTTAGATATATTATTAGCAAACCTTAGTATGAGTCATATCCCATATTATGCAAAAGAATATCATACGGCCTCGATACTCTATCCTTTTGCCCATACACTGCATGCTCTAAGAGATATTTATAATACTTTAGAGGGTATAGTATGGTTGTCTCACGCCTTATTTAATGAGCCTGAAACCTCTGTTCCTGAAGTATTGAAAGGTATGGCATTAGGTTTAGGAAGTATGCTTCTCAATTGTTTAAGTGCAATTGGCTCATTAGTAACTTTATTAACTAGAAGCTTAAGTACTCTCTTTTATTTAGGTTACCCTTGTAACACCGGCCTTTACATAGATGAGGATTTTGATTTGCGTACAATGACACCAGAAGGTGAGGATTGGTATGTTCAAAGTAGGACTTTAACATTATGATTGATCTCTACTAGCAATGCTGGGCCGTTTAGCCATATTGTACTTCTTATTCCACGGTTAAAAAATAACTTTATATTAATCCCTAGGCCGAATGAAACAACATACCCTACAATTTGTTTAAAATTCCCAAAAATTCTATAAAAGACTTAGAGTTTCAGAATTCTGTGAGGCAAAGTTCTATAGTTAATTAACTCATCAAAATATTGAATTAGGCCTGGTGTGTACATGCGAGGGTTTTAAAACAAGTTTTAGCCAAACATAATTCACTTAAGATGGTCTATAGAAGCATTTCCTCATAGCTTCTGCCATTTTTCTTTGAATTTCTGAAAATGGTAGTTCTTTGAGCTCATTCTCTAATTGTTTCTTAATTTCATTGTCTTGTGTTGCATGCCATTCTTTCCTTATTTCGGCCTCTCTTTTTAATAGGTTATCCCATTCTTTTTGATAATGATCTAATCATTCTATGCTTGATCGCCCATTTGGCCTGGTGTAATGAAAAGCCCCTGGCTTCCCCCAAGAAAGACAAGTAATTAAATTAAAATCTTGCCTCTTCAATAGCGAGCGCCTTACAAAAAAACAAAGTTGATTTATTTTGTCCACTTGGATATGATGCCGGCTGATTTCAGGAACTTGTGTATTAAGTAATAATCAACCTTAAAAGGAATATCATGTCCATACCACTACTTGGCAGCCGCACTTCCAAAATTAACCGCAGTAAAATTGCAGTTAGAAATGAGACTGATTAATTCAATTAAAGATTTAGTCCTTGAACTTACATTAGAGTAAAACAATCAAGTCCAAACACAAATTAGCCTTACTCAACAAATAAGGTTGTTGGCTATTTGTTCTCAAAGAATAAAGGAAATAGATTATGGAAGTAACGTTTTTTCCCGAGGAACCATCTGCTCGCGTAAAGTATAGTATGGCAGTGGTTAATAATTTACTTAATCAAATGTCAACATCTCCTACTCGCGAGAAACCCCTAATAATACGGGGTCTCAATGCTGTTCAAATGCGATATATATGGACTGCACTAATGGTTTGGGGAAAAAATCATCCTACATTGACATTTAGTTTTAACGAAATCAAAATTCTTAACGACCATGTTTTTCATCCTGGGCAAGAATATCAAATTGGTTTGTTGTGGTCTGATTTTACACCTACCTCTCTTTATAAAACTGAATTTAAACACTATTTAACACCGAACATGTTAATACCCGTGGAGTACCCACAGGCATTTGAGGATGTACCGGTTAGTTTGTACAAAACTATTGAAGAACAAGAACAGTTTAAAATTGAAGAAGCCCAAAATCCAGAAGAAGCTTGGCTGAAAAAGGAAGCCAAAATAAAGAAAGAAGCGTTAAAGCACGAAAATGACAATCTTCAAGAACAAACAGGTATTCTTGAGTCAGGAATAAAAGAAATCTCATTACAGCAAGAAAAAGGAAAACAAACGAAAGTTTCCTCCCTACTTTTCTTTGAAAAAGCGAATGAGATACCCTCTCTAAATCGATTAAGAACAATGGTTTTGTGTGAAGCTATTGAGAGTTATCTTTCGTGGCGAAATAATAAAAATGGAGCAAATAAGCGTGGATATAATGTAACTTCGATTACATGGTTATGGCATTATACCGTTTTTGGTGAAAATCGTGCTAAACAACTCATGCAACAGCTATTAGTTTCTCCTGACGATTGCCTAAATACCTTAAAAAAACATTTTTCAGATTACTTTAGTATTAACAATCATTCATTAGATACTTACCTATTAGAAGCCATTTGGGAAACAAACGTTTTATTTCCTATTTACGTGGAATTACCTAATTTGGGAACTATAACAGCAAGAAAACAGCTTTTAGATGCTATTTTGACGACTGACATGCTATCAGCTCCAGAGAATCAAGATACTCTTGTACCCTGTATTGTTACCTACCTTTTCTCTGAACTGCACATCGCACACAAAGATGCTATTCCTGATTATTTAGCACTGTGCCACCAATATCAACGACGTGAAGATGCAGATAATGAACTGTGCTTTGATGCGTTTGCTTTAATAGCCGAAGAAGGTATCAAAGAAGCTCTTCCGGTCTTGGAACGCATGGCACCTGAAGGCAGCACGAAACAACAAACCAGACTCAGTAGGATTTATCGCGACATTTTTAATAATGAACTCAAAGCAACTTACTGGGAAGAAAGGACTGGAAATATCAAAGAATTAGGATTTATGTAATATGAAGAATCTGTATCAGGTATTAGAAATATCAGCCAATGCCACTCCAAAAGAAATAAAAAGGGCTTATCGTAAGTTAGCTTTAATATATCATCCAGATAGGCCGGGTGGTTCTACCGAGCTAATGAATGAGATAAATAAGGCTTATGAAACTCTAAGCGACCCGGAAACGAAGACTGAATATGATTTAAACTGGAGCGTATTTCAACAGTTGGATGATGAGGCATTGAAGCCCGTGTCCGGTTATTTAACATCTAATGATGCCAGCTTGTTTTTTTCGTTCGCATTTAAACGAGAGCATGCAAATCTTGTTGCACTTGCGGAAAAACAAGGTGTGACGCAAGTCTTAGCTAAAACACGATTGACCCCGTTTAAAACTGACATCTACTCATACGATGAGCTAATTTATTCTGATTTAGTCGCGTATCTCAAAGCAAAGGGCTCTGAATCAAGCAATCTGATTTGCGATGAGACTCCTATTGAGTTAAATAAAAATATCGAAAAATCAACCACCTCTGAACCTAACGACATAAACCCTAATGAAACTAATGTAAACACGACGTCAAACCTATTTACACGTTTTTTTTCCAGTGTCACTGAATACTTTATACCCGAGGATTTCACTGAATACTTTATACCACCGGAAACGGAATACCCGAACCCTCCAGATGAATTTGAAGAAGAGAATATGGAAGAGCTGAATGCTCTATTCCCTAATGAATTTAATGTAGATACAGCATTAAACCTTTTTGCGCAATTTCTATCGGGTCATTATTACGGCAAACAGTTAAAAAAACTGCATACCTATTTTAACAAAAACACGGCTACATTGAAAAAGACTCATGTTGATGCGCCTGAGCTCCAAGTCTATGAAGCATTTTTTACTGTAATTGATATTATTGTAAATGAACGTCCAGTTCACCATTGCTTGGCTGCATTAGGAGGTATCGTTTCTTATGCAAAAGAATTACCGCAAATCAATCAACAAGGCTTTCTTACCCTGTTTTGCAATCCTTACTACAGAGCATTTTATGAGTATGTACAGCATGAGCAGTGGCATGATGACTACATCGATTTATTTACGTCTGATTTGGTAACGAACTTTGATGGTTATGAACATGGGGTAAAGAAATTCGAAGCATTGAAAGCCCAATTCATGGATTCCAAAGATACAAACGTATTGAACACAGCGAAACACATGAAGTTACTCATCAAACTGGAGACCGCTCTTCAAGCGTCTTCTCTGGAGCAAAATGCAGCAGACTATAGAGCTCATGCGTTTACTTTATTAGACTGGATTCCTGCGATAAAAGAATGCTTAACCCCCTCGCTTTACGCCAATTTATTTATTCAGATAGGCCTTAAATTTCAGCAAGCTTCTGTTTTAGAATCCGAATTAGCATTAAAACAAGCAGATGAACAGCTGGCTTTAAAAATGTACCTTACCGCTTTTTCTGTAACGGAAAAATCTGCCCCCGATCTCAGCTTATATGTGATGGCTTTGCTCGTAACCTTTTTGTCGCAATTCACTTGCGATAATGCTCTGCTTACAGAAGTACTGCCTGAGCTACAAAAAAAACATGCACTCCTTGCGGACGTTTTCCCTTGTTACGAACACACACGCTCTAATATAGAGCTATTAACACAAGACAATAAAATGCTTCCCTTGATGCGGCACATGTTAAATACGCTGTACCAGCGCTACCAATACAATCAAACGCATGCGGATGGGATTGCTCTGGAATACCAGGAAACCACCGTTCTTTATCAAATTTACGAAGCCTGCCTAAAAAACTGGTTTATGGCACATTATGATCCGCAATTCGAAAAAGATATCCGTTTATCCTTGATGGAAGAATTATTGCTGGATAATGGTTGGGGCTTCTTGGATGTAGAGCAACATTTAGACAGTGATTGGGTTATGGTTGCTCGTGATGCACAAGGATGGCTACAGCCCACCGATGCATTACCATTGAACCCCCAAATTCCGTCTTATAAACGTGTCGAAGGTTTTCAAGTCAATAACCAAACCGGCAACATTTCATTTTTTATGGAGCCTTGGTCCCCAGAGGATGAAGATTGGGAGCGTCTTTTTACCGGATATGATGTACAGGAAATGATGGTTAAAAATTTAGGCGCCGCCTTCTTCAGTTTAGATCCAGCCGATCCCGACAAACCCTATCATCCCTTTAATACCATGCGTTTTGCGCCCACAGGTCTTGCAGACAGCGCATTAATGGATACCATGTTACTGACCGATTACATGTTAAAATTCATGACGACTGGACAAGAAGTGCAAGGTACCTATCCATTTGACCGCCAGCCAATCGAAAATGCCTTGTCACATTTACCGGCTTATTTATGTGACATTATAAAACGTTACCGTGAAGCGGAGCACCATGGAACCATTCATCGGTTTTGGATTGAAGCCGAAGAAATCAACGTGGATACTCAGACTGATGAAGCGGATACCAGCACCAGCGTACGCCTAGGGGAAATGCGTATGGTGGTCAAAAAACACCGTATGGAGCGAGACATTCATGGCGAATTAAAGGATGTAAGCAACGAAGATGAAGGCTGGCCTATTTATGTACTCACCCCTGCAGAAATCGCCCGTGTACTAGGGAAACAACAAATAATTCCGGGTCATGCCATGATTTTTAATACGGAATCCAAAAAAGTTATTTATTGGGAGAATAATACACTTATCAAAGAACATGAGACAAAAATCATTCCGGAAAACATGACCCGCCTTTACCATCAGCCTCGAATTAACGGTTTAGTCGCGCTCACTAGTCAAAATACGCGTTTATTAGTGAAACTCACGCGTGATGTAGCGAAGCAAACAAAGATGTCTCACCGGTATTCACCTGAATTTATCTTTGCACATGACCTGACCCTTCATTACAATGAATTTGCCACGTACTTACCCGAGTTTGGCCGGCTTAGAGAATTGAGCCGCCTGGCGGTTATGGTACGCATGCTGGATAGTATGCGAGTAAGAAATAACCATAAAATAAATGCGATAACAGCACTTGTCAATCCTCAAGTGAATCCAGAGGATACAGAAACCTATCGCTATTACAAAAAGGCTTTTGATTCCATTCACCAATCCGTTACCACTCAGACCACACAGATTCGCAGTTCTCTTGCTGACATTGAAAACCAAAAAATACAGACATTGGATGCCTTAAAAAGAGAGCACGGTTTTACTACCAAATCTCAACAAGAGGATTTGGTTCGCTCTCTTGCAAGCGAATTTCACATGGCATCATCTATAATCGAACCGTTGGTAAAACAGTTTGCAGCTGGTGATTCCAAACCTTTAGCGAGAAAATTATGTGAGGCACAAAAGAAAACTACCTTGGAGTCGGTTATAGAGCAACTCTGCAAAAATACTCCTGGTTCTAGCAGGCAGGATTTTTATCATGCCTTAACGGAAAATCAGGCCACAGGGGATAAAACAATTGCCCGACGAGTATTTGCTGAGCAAACCAGGGACACACTGTTCGGGTATGAGCGCTTACAACGCTCATACAAGTGCCTGGCCTTTGCAGAAAAAGAAGTGCCCGAAGAAGATAATGAAGGGGTTTGCTACTGGGTTCCTGCCAGTATTAAGCACGAGGAAAAAGTATCAAGGGATGGTTTATCTCGTTATTCATTTTTTGTGTATGGTGGTGTAAACTTACAGGCTCGGGTTAATGTAAATCAAAACCCTGTGTCATTTAATCGCACAGCGATAACGCGAGGTTTTCAAGACCATCACATTGTCAGTAATAAAAACCGGCAAACAGCAAATCATCCTCTTTGGCAATTATCAGGAATTAATCCTAACTCCAGAGCAAATAAAATTTATTTGCCTACTCAGGCTAATCAACATCCGAGTCGCTCTATTCATTTAGGAAGACACACAAATGCCTATAGTGAACAGATAGCACAAAAAATGGATATCCTTTTAAAAAAAGGAAGGATCTCAGGGTGGACTCCGACACAATATAGAGAGCAAACTAAAAACATGTTGGCGGAGTTACGCCAAGAATTAAAAGGTGGTAATATTGCTTTAAATAAGCATCATCGCCCTTGGATTAAAAAATAATTATGGAGTTGAAATGATTTATTTATGGACTTCTCCCGATTCGATTAAAAATAAAGAAGTTGGATGTTATGATACAGAGCATTCCCCCGATCGATTTTTGCTCTATGATAGTATATTTTTAAAAACAGACGTTTTTGCTCCTGCCCCACAGGTAGAATTTATCATTCCACAAAAAAAAGTATTGGCCTTTGATTGTTTACCTAATAACGCAAGAATACCTTTAGTTAATACAAAAGTTAGAACAATTATTGAAGAGCTGGCTCCTAATGAGGTGCAGTTTATTAATGCAGATCTTCATTGTACGGATGGCACTTTAAGTAATACATATTTTTACATCAATGTATTGCATGCCATTAAATGCCTTGACCATGAAAAGTCAGTTTATACAAAAATACCAGGAGAAGAAGATATTCTTTCGTTTAAACATGCTGCTTATAAAGAAAATGCCTTAAATGGCTTTCATATTGCCAGGGATATTGAATATTTTGTGAATCTTCTTGTTAATGAAGAGATTAAAGCGGCTTTTGACGAAGCAAAAGTTACTGGAGTTAAATTAATTCCTCCAGAAGATGTCAATTGGTATTGAGTAAAAATCAGGACAAGGAGTTTCAGCACACAAATTAGGCCTTTGGGGAGTAATGGAAACGCCAACCTACTTAAGAAAAATAGTATTAAAAATGGCTGTGTTGCAAAAAAATCGATTGTCTATACTTAGCCAATCAAAAGTATGGAGTAATGCATGGAGAAATATCAACCAGTGGATTTTAAATGGCGCCATTTTCATGGTGAAGTGATAATGCAATGCGTCCGTTGGTATTGTAAATATGGCATTAGCTATCGAGATCTAGAAGACCATTGTCTAATTGATCGTGCATAAAATCCATAGACCAACACTCGTTGATTGCAGTAGGCACCGCTAATGCTTCCGGCTTGTTCCTAATTAACCGCTTTTTCGGTTTTATCCGCAGGTTAAGTTCGAGCTCACGATAAATTCGATAAACCCGCTTATGATTCCAGATAAATCCTTTGACATTGCGTAGGTAGAGAAAACATAGACCAAAACCCCAATTACCTGACTCTGTGTCACGCAGAGCAACCAATCCGCGATTGCTGCATTTTCATCACCTAATTTAGCTTGATATCTATAGCAGGTTTCACTGATGCCAAACAATTCACACGAGAATCGAACAGATGTCCAAAACAACCAATATTTGATGGTATTAGCCCAAGCTAAAAGTTAGGCTTTGATAAGAAATATCTAAAAACATAGTATGCCAGGGGTGTATAGAGCATAATTTGATTGATATTCAATCATGACCCATCCCGGCCAAAGGTCATTATAGCTTCTATTCACTCTAAATTTAGCATCAATTGATACCTTGCCTAGAGGAAATTACCCCACTAGAATACAGACGATTACTTATAAGGAATATATTGAATGAAAAAGAATCACTTCGATACGCGAGCCATTCATGCAGGCCAAGAGCCATGTCCAAGTACTGGTGCAGTAATGACCCCTATTTATGCAACCTCAACATACCGACAAAGTGCGCCTGGAGTACATCAAGGATATGAGTATTCACGCACGCAAAACCCTACACGTGCAGCTTATGAAGGCTGTATTGCTAGCTTGGAGTCAGGTCAGCGTGGTTTTGCTTTTGGCTCAGGAATGGCAGCCATAAATACAGTTATTGATCTGCTCGATGCTGGAGACCACGTGATTGCTACCGACGACCTTTATGGTGGTTCTTTTCGTTTATTCGATAAGGTGAAAACACGTACTTCCAACTTATCTTTTTCTTTTGTAGATATGACCGACGCCCGCAATATTGAGGCCGCAATCACTCCTAAAACGCGCTTAATCTGGGTAGAAACTCCTTCCAATCCCATGCTAAAACTAGCCAATTTACGTGAAATCGCCGCGATTGCAAAACGCCATAACCTCATTACGGTCGCCGACAATACCTTTGCTACTCCCTGGATTCAACGCCCAATTGAATTGGGGTTTGATATCGTGCTGCATTCAGCAACGAAATACTTAAATGGTCATTCCGATGTAATTAGTGGTGTCGTTGTTGTGGGCGACAATGCAGACCTTGCTGATCGGATGGCATTCTTACAAAACTCGTGTGGAGGAATTGCCGGTCCATTTGATAGCTTTTTAGTACTCAGAAGCCTCAAAACCCTGTCCTTACGCATGCAAAGACATTGTGAAAATGCGGAACATCTAGCAAACTGGCTAAGCTCACACCCTAAAGTCAGTAAAGTAATCTATCCAGGTCTTGCTAGTCATCCACAGCACCAGTTAGCTAAAGAGCAAATGCAAGGTTTTGGCGGTATGATTTCCATGGTAATTGACGGTGGCATCGAAGAAGCGAAACGCTTTTTATCCCGCTGTGAATTATTCACCCTAGCTGAGAGTTTAGGTGGAGTTGAAAGCTTAATTGAGCACCCAGCGATTATGACACATGCCTCTATTCCACCGGAGCAACGCAAAATCTTAGGAATTGAAGATGGCTTCATTCGTCTTTCTGTGGGTATTGAGCACGTGGAAGACTTACAAGCTGATTTACACAACGCCTTGTTATAACATTATTTAGGAAAAACATATGCATACGTTACAAACCATTATTGAGCAAGCTTTTGAACAACGTCAAACCTTATCCATGAGTACTGCAACACCTGAGCTCATTGCAGCAGTAAATGAAGTACTTTCTTGTCTGGATAGTGGCCAATACCGTGTTGCAGAAAAAATAAATGATGACTGGGTCGTGCATCAATGGATTAAAAAAGCCGTCCTGCTATCATTTAAATTATTTCCTAATCAAATTATCGACGCCGGATTTTGTCAGTTTTATGACAAAGTTCCACTAAAGTATCAAGGCTATAGCGAAGAGCAATTTCAACAAACCGGTGTCCGTGTTGTACCGCATGCCATGGTGCGCAAAGGAGCTTATATTGCTAAAAACAGCATCTTAATGCCCTCCTATGTTAATGTAGGCGCCTATATTGATGAGGGCGTAATGGTTGACACTTGGGCTACCGTTGGCTCATGTGCGCAAATTGGTAAAAATGTACATCTTTCAGGAGGTGTTGGGATTGGTGGTGTATTAGAACCATTACAGGCAAATCCAACTATTATTGAAGATAATTGCTTTATCGGTGCACGCTCCGAAGTAGTTGAAGGGGTTATTGTAGAACGCAATTCCGTACTATCCATGGGCGTTTATCTAGGACAAAGTACAAAAATCTATAATCGTCTGACTGGGGAAATTACCTATGGCCGCATTCCTGAAGGCTCCGTAGTTGTTGCTGGAAGCCTACCTAGTGAAGATAAAAGCCATAGCCTATATTGCGCTGTAATTGTAAAACAGGTGGATGAAAAAACCCGGGCGAAAGTGAGCATTAATGAATTATTAAGAGCAAACTAAATTATGAGTAAAATAAAGGAACTATTAGCTGAACTCATTAATTTCCCATCGATTACTCCAGATGATGCTGGATGCCAGGAATTTATGATTCAATTCTTGCAGAATGCGGGATTCAGTTGCGAACGGATGAATAATGGCCCTGTATCTAATTTTTTTGCCCTTTATGGAGACAGTGGGCCTTTATTGGTATTTGCAGGCCATACTGATGTAGTACCTATCGGTGATGAGTCAAAATGGCATACTGATCCCTTTGTTTTAGTAGACAAAGACAGTATGCTTTATGGCCGTGGCGTTGCGGATATGAAAGGCAGCCTTGCTTGCATGCTACTCATGGCAAAGCGCTTCGTCGAAGCCTATCCCGCTTTTCCTGGACGATTAGGCTTTCTCATTACCAGCGGTGAAGAAGGTGATGATTATGATTTAGGAACACCTTATGTAATGGAGCAATTACAGAAACAGGGAATTCATATTGATTATTGTATTGTTGGAGAGCCTTCCAGTACTGCTCACGTTGGGGACGTGCTTAAAATTGGTAGACGCGGTTCATTAAGCGCAAAAATCTGTCTGCATGGAAAACAAGGACACGTAGCCTATCCGCATTTAGCAGAAAATCCTATTCATAAAATAAGCCCAGCTCTGGCTAAATTAACGGCTATTCATTGGGATGAGGGAAATGCGTATTTCCCGCCAACTTCCATGCAAATAACCTCTATTAGCTCGGGTGGGCAAGCTCCTAATATTATTCCCGGTGAGCTGAATATGCACTTGAATTTCCGCTATTCTACAGAGCAAACTCAAGAGACATTAAAAGAGCAGGTTATCGCAACTTTTCATGAGTTTGGTCTTAGTCCGAGTATCAACTGGCGTTTAAGCGGAGAGCCTTTTTTAACTGCCCAAGGTGCTTTATTAGAAAGCACACAACAGGCGATTCTGGAGCAATCAGGTTTTACTCCTGAATTGTCAACCAGTGGCGGTACTTCTGATGGTCGTTTTATTGCTCCTTATGGTGTAGAAGTTATCGAGTTAGGCCCTGTTAATGCCACCATCCATCAAGTGAATGAATGTGTTTCTTTAATCGATCTGCATCAATTGGAGGCACAATATTTTTCAATTTGTCAAAAACTACTACTTGATGCAAAGTAGAGCTATACTCCTACAAGAGGCATTTCATGTCTCTTGGGCTGGCCAACAACAGGTTTAATTGTGAACCACCCGTAAACCAACACAGCCTCTTCCTACACGAGGCCTTTTTATATGGAGATAATTATGAGTGGTTGCAGAATAAATCCTGTAAGCTTGGGCCTAGCTTTTGGTGTGCTTTGGGGCATAAGCATATTATTACTAGGCTTAATTGCTACTTATTATGCCTATGGACATGATTTTGTTATATCAATGGGAAATTTATATCCTGGATATACTCCATCCATTAAAGGAAGTATCCTTGGAGCAGTTATTGCATTTATTGATGCCTTCATTATGGGTTTTCTTATTGCCTGGCTCTACAATAAATTTAATAATTGCGGTTGTGCTTGTTGTGATAAAAGTTCAAAAGAAGTGAAGGATAAGCCGATAGCTTAATAGCCTCAAAACGTAGAAATTGTGGCCCGTATTAGCGCAGCGTAATACGGGCCACGTTTCTGTGACACGTTTAGGCTTAAAATTACTAGTTCACTACGTGCCAAGATCCATCAGGTTGACGACAAGCGCTACCACGGAGAAGTTGAGTTCGGCCATCAATCCATGCTTTCGTAGTATATTCACGACAAGGCAAGCGTTCATGATGTTGTTCATGATAATAAGTTCTAGTAGGTTGAACGGTATAACGATATCCAGTATCTGGGTTTGACCAATTAACTGCTCTACCTGTTGGCGCAGTTTCCAGTGCTCTTTGCATTTGCATTTGGTCTACTTTATCCATGCTTCGCCCAATTTGGCCACCTAAAACAGCACCAATAAGAGCACCACCAGCTGCTGCAGCGACTTTACCACCGCCACTACCAAACTGGCTACCGAGCAATCCACCAACGACACCACCAGAAAGGGCGCCTATGCCTTCATTATTCACCCCGGTACAACCGACGAGTAAAAAAGACAAGGATAAGGATGCAACAGCTAACTTTTTCATGATTGTCACCAGATTAAAGGGTTAAAAAATCGACACCATTCTAACACCCTGGGTGATTATGATCCATATCATTTTAAACAAGGACCTGCTTCTAGCTCATAGCCCCCATTGGGCGCCGGTGTGGCTTGAGACCTTGTTGTTGGGCTATAAACCCAAGCAAGGAATGATTAAGAATGGCGCACACGTTCTGAAATTTGGCACAGTAACTCGTAGCCAATGGTCCCCGCGGCTTGAGCAATACGCTCCACTAAAATATGAGTCCCCCACAACTCCACTGGAGCTCCGGGTTTGATGTCAGGATGTTCCGTTAAATCAACAGCCAACATATCCATAGAAATACGACCCGCAATTGGAACTTCCCTACCCTGTACCCAAACTGGCGTATTCGCAGCAATATGACGAGGATAACCATCCCCATAACCTGCAGCAACAATACCAATTCGTGAAGTTTTTAGGCTGCTCCAAATCCCGCTATATCCCACTTGTGCAAAAGGTGGATTATCATAAACAGCACTAATCGCGGATATAAAACGCATTACCGGAACTAAGCCCAAGTCTGTTGCGGTCTTATCAGCAAAGGGCGACACCCCATACAGCATGATGCCTGGCCTCACTACATCCGCATGTGTTTGTGGGAAAGAAATAATTGCTGCTGAATTGGCCATACTACGCTGGCTAAAACCAGCTACTGAAATACTTTCAAAAAGAGAAATCTGCTGATAATTTTCCACACGCTCAGGCTCATCAGCACAAGCTAAATGAGTCATTAAACCAATGTCTTTATCTACCCAAGGGCAAGCTTGTAACGCATTCATCACCTCTTGCAATTCGTGAGGCTTAAATCCCAGACGATGCATGCCCGTATTTACTTTCACCCATAATTTAATCGGCTTATCCAGTGGTGTATTTAGCAACCACTGTATTTGATGCGGCTGATGCATGACACAACCTAATTGATGCTCTGCAACTAGTTTAAATTCATCCGGGCTAAACACGCCTTGAAACAGAATACAATGAGTACGACTACCTAAGCGGCGAATAACCATGGCCTCTTCAATGCAGGCCACACCAAAAGCATCCACATGCCCTTCTAGCACAGGCACCACCGCATGGATGCCACAACCATAAGCATTAGCCTTGACCATGGTAATTATTTTTTTGCCTGGCGCAAATCGTCTTATTTGCGCCAAGTTATGCAGTAAAGCACTAGGCTCAACAACCAAGTGGGTCGGTCTTGACACTATTCAAATCCCTCTTGATACCCATTAAATGCCAAATCTTCAAATCGAGTATATTTACCAATAAAGGCTACACGAACCTTTCCAATAGGACCATTTCTTTGTTTTGCAACAATAATCTCTGCGGTTCCTTTGTCTGGGCTATCTTCGTTATACACCTCATCCCGGTAAATAAAGCAGATTAAGTCCGCGTCCTGCTCGATCGCACCCGATTCCCTTAAGTCAGACATTACAGGACGTTTATCGGCACGTTGCTCCAAACTTCGGTTTAACTGCGATAAAGCAATCACTGGCGTTTGCAATTCTTTAGCAAGGGACTTCAAACTGCGCGAAATTTCCGAGATTTCCGCGGTTCTGTTTTCGGCGTTAAAGCCAGGTACTTTCATAAGCTGGAGATAATCCACTACAATTAAACCAACAGAACCATGCTCTTTGGCTACACGGCGCGAACGCGCCCGCATTTCCGAAGGACTTAACGCTGGGGTATCATCAATAAATAAAGACGCTTCAGACAGCATGTGCACAGCCGAAGTCACCCGAGGCCAATCATCGTCATCAAGCTTTCCGGTTCTTATCTTGTGCTGATCAATACGACCTAAAGAAGACATCATCCTCATAGCTAATGAATCTGACGGCATCTCCATTGAGTACACGATTACTGGTTTTCCAGACTGAATCGCGACATGCTCTGCCATATTCATTACCAAAGTGGTTTTACCCATAGAAGGACGACCCGCAACGATAATCAAATCAGAAGGTTGTAAACCCGAAGTCATTTTATCTAAATCGCTAAGTCCTGTAGGGACCCCGGTGAGCGCATCACCATTGTGGTACAAGGCATCAATCTTCTCAACGGTACGCACTAAAATAGATTTAATATTTTCAGGGCCACCATCGCCTCCGGTTTGCTCCCCAATTGCAAATACCTTGGTTTCAGCCATATCTAATAATTCAGGTACTTCTCTTCCTTCCGGGTTATAGGCTGCATCAGCAATTTCCGTGGCCACCCCAATGAGTTGTCTTTGTACGGACTTTTCTCGCACAATATCAGCGTACGCATTAACGTTCGCCACGCTAGGCGTGTTATTTGCTAATTCAAATAAATAAGCTTCACCACCAGCATCATCCAGCTCATTATGAGACTTTAACGTATCAAGAAGAGTGACCACATCAAAGGGTTGGTCTTTTTTTGATAATCCAGAAATTGCCCGGAATAAAATACGATGTTCTGTACGGTAAAAATCTGTCTCACAGAGTTTGGTACTAATTTTATCCCAAACCTGGTTATCCAGCATCAATCCACCAATAATCGATTGCTCTGCTTCGACTGAATGAGGGGGTCTTCTTAATGGATCAACTGTTTTTTGAGATTTTTTTAGATCAAGCATGGTTACGTAGGCAATATGAGTTTGGAACAGCGACTATTGTAATGATCTTTTGCTAGGATGTCATCTGATAAAAGGGCTGGGGCTTAATTGACAGCCAAAATCGGCTCATTTTGACGGCACTAGGATTTCTAAAAGAAAAAACCTGGTTGCAAGCAACCAGGTTCCGGGAATTATCTAACCCATGTTTGAGTGCGACCTAATAAGGAAACGCCTAAATATCCTCTAACATGAAGTTTATTTCCTTCAAGAGTCATTTTTGCTTTATAAACTTTACCTGACTTAGGGTCTAGAATAGAGCCGCCACTCCACTCATTGTTACCATCACTTTTCAAACCCCATAAGAAACGTATGCCCGCAATCTTTTTACCTTTGAACGAGCCTGGGCATTTTTCACAAATTCCAGTATCGCCTGCTTGTGGGTATACTTTTTGAATAACACCACTGATAACGCCGCCAGATTCAGAAATCACTACAACAGCTCTTTTGGCACCAGTTTTATCATCAATTGTTGTCCATTGGCCAACAGGCGAACCTGATGCAGCGATGGCGCTAGGAATAAATGATACAGCAAAAACCAAACCACAAATCGCTTTCCATAATTTCATAGTTTTCTCCATAATTACAATCATATATAGCTTATGCCATGATTCGCGACTATGCCAGTTTTTCAATAAAAAAGCATTATTTTTTATGTTTTTTTCAATGATGGGTTGTTTTAAAATTAATCCAAATCCACTCCCACAGCAGAAAGTGGGCTGAGGTGTAGGTTTGGCCCCTTACTCAACATAGAGCTCAAGAATAACATGAGGTCCATGTTGGACCAGGGGACCGACCTATAATGGCGCAAAAAACTGCTCTATATCCTCTTCACTTAAACTTATCGCCTTAGCAGGATCTGCAGATAAAATTCCATCCACCAGCAGGCGTTTACGCTCTTGCATACCTAAAATGGCTTCTTCAACCGTACCTGAAGTAATCAACTTATAAACAAACACAGGATTTACCTGACCAATACGATGCGTCCTATCCGTAGCCTGATCCTCTACCGCCGGATTCCACCAAGGATCGTAATGAATTACGGTATCCGCACGCGTTAAGTTCAATCCAGTTCCCCCAGCTTTTAAGCTAATTAAAAATACAGGGGTCTTTCCTTCTTGAAACCTCTCAACTAAAGCCTGTCTATTTTGTGTTTGTCCGGTAAGCTTTAAATAATCATAATTACGTGCATGCAACTCATCTTCAATTAATTGCAGCATGGACGTAAATTGAGAGAAAACAAGTACCCGCCGCCCCTCTTCCACTAAATTATCAAGCAGTTCCATCAAGGTTTCGAGTTTAGCCGAAGTTCCATGAGCAATTGTTGCCTCAGGTAATGATAATAAACGTGGATCACAGCAAATCTGACGCAGCTTCAATAAGGCATCAAGAATAATAATATGACTTTTACCTAAGCCTTGTTTCACAATGGCATCACGAACTTTTTTCTCCATGCTCATGCGAATCGCTTCATAAAGATCACGTTGTGGCCCAACAATTTCAATAGTACGAGTCATTTCCGTTTTCGGCGGTAATTCACGAGCAACCTGGTTTTTTGTTCGCCTGAGAATAAAAGGTTTTACTCGGTTAACTAAAACCTCACGTCGATGCACATCAGCATGTTTCTCTATAGGATTTCTAAACCACAGCCTAAATTGTTTGGTATCACCCAATAAACCAGGCATTAAAAAGTGGAATAATGACCATAACTCCCCTAAATGATTTTCCAGGGGTGTACCCGTGAGACATAAACGATGCGCCGCGTGCAATTGCTGAATGATCTGCGTTGTTTTAGTACGTGCATTTTTAATAAATTGTGCCTCATCCAAAATAAGATAATAAAAGGGATAACTCACAAATTTTTCTTTATCTCGATGAATGAGTCCATACGTGGAAATAACTAAATCATAATCATCAAAATCATCCAGATGGCGTTCACTGCCATGATAAACTAAAACTTTTAATGCAGGAGTAAAACGCCGTGCCTCTGCCTCCCAATTGCCAACCAAACTGGTGGGCGCAATAATTAATGTGGCAGTTCGTGTACGTCCTTGCTCTTTTTCATAAAGCAAGTGCGTCAAGGTTTGAATGGTTTTTCCTAAGCCCATGTCATCAGCTAAAATACCGCTAAAACTACTGGTACGCAGGAACTGTATCCAATTTAATCCTTGGCGTTGATAATCTCTTAACTGTGCTTGCAGCCCTTGAGGAATCGGAACTTCAGGAATATCAGTTAGCTTAACAAGGCGCTTTAACTCATTGCGTAACATTTCAGCACCTTGCCAACGTGACTTCGTAGCTGCAAGCGCTAATTCAGCTTCCTGCATCAATATCAACTGGTATTTGTTAATTTGTAGATGTTGATTTTCATCTATATGACGTAGACCAAATTGCAACAGTAAACGTACCAAAGGTTTAATACGCCCCATTTCTAACTGTAAAGCCCGTCCATCATCCAAAGGTAATTTAACTAATTGCTCATCCGGAAGGCCATCCAACTCCCCCCCTTTGTAATGCTGAATTAACTCAGCAACCAACGGAACAATACTGACTGGCTTGCCTTCTACTAAGATACCTAATTGATAGGAAAAGAAGTCTGTGCCACTTCCTTCATGTAAATCAGAAAACCATTCTACATCATCAGCGCTAACTACTTGCTGATATAATGAGCTTATCATGTCTACTTGCCAGCCCCGATGACTTAATAAAGGTACTGCTTGGCTGTAAAGAAATTCTAAGTCTGCAGCTCGGGTAATATTTTCTAATATAAAATCAGCTTGCTTGGTTTTATCCCACTGCGCCCTTTCCCAACCTTTAGGCGCTCTCAATTTAAGGATCTGATGTAATTCGATCAGCTTTTCCGCTTCAAACTTTTTATCACGCTGGTAGTGAATTAAAATGCCATCTTCTTGGGTTACCACCGTTTCACAATCTTCATTAACCGCAATCCTTGATTGGTCATAATTGAAAAAAACGCGCGCAATAAATAAGACTTTCAACTCCTCCTCATCATCAAACCAAGATGGTCCCTCATTCTCTTCGCTTACCGCATCAAGAATCAGTACCGGCATAGGAGTAACTTGACGTGTCTCTTGAATGGTAAACACCTGTGGTACTGGGAATTCAGGGCAAGTTTGTTCCATTTTTTTCGCCAATAATGGAGCTTGCTCAATAGAAATAGGAGGAGCTTCTAATAAATGCCCAAGCTGTTTTATTGGGTATGGGGTTTTTAGATACCCCATAACTCCTTCGTCATAATCAAAATACCAACTCTCATCTAGTAACAAAGGTTTAACGGCTTCGTCATCATGCATCAACAATAGATTTTGGCTGCCATTTTGTGCCAAAACCCACTGGCAAGTGCCATTATAGATTTCACCCATATGAATGGCATGTTCATGATCATGAGCAAAAAAAGCCCTGCCCGTAGCAAGAATACGTGCTAATAATTCACTGTTACGGATACTTAATGAATCAAACCAACCCGTAACACCGCATTTAAAAAGTAATTGCGCGACCAATTCATTATCATCGCCAATAAAGTGTTGCTTCTTAGACTCAGCAAGACTGTTAAAGGGGATCATCTTTCCATAACCACCCCGTTTTAATAATTTAGCTAAGGCCAGTTTAACAATTACCTTATGCTCATAACCATCAATTCTAAGTTCAAGTAGATAAGTTAAATGATGGGTAGACTCATGGGTCTTAACCACCGCAGCTTCTTGAGCGCGCAGATTTTTTAACCAGCTATCTAGGCGCTTATCTAGCTTATTTGCGGGCTGTGACACAGGGTTGGTTTGGGCGCGTAAAGCGAATAAACAGGCAGCAGCATGTTTGCAGTTGATTTGTGAGGCACAGGTGCAACTCGCACGCTTTCCAGGCCAAGCTTTTAAATCCATGTGCACATCGTAAATCTGGCTGGAACTGCCTTTAACGCGTCCTTTTAATAGCCCCTCACTGAAACGAATATTCAGCACATGGCCATTCTCAAAATATTCTTGCCCTCGCAATAATATTTTGGCCTCAAACGCTTCTGGCATTTTTGATAGTGCTTCATTTAACATAATATTTGGGGTGTTCTGGGCAAAAGCATTTATTTTATGCAATTTTCAGTCTAATTAACACTTATATCTTTCATTTAGGTACACTTTGTAATAATTTACTGCCCATTATTCTCAAAATACGCTTAATATCATGCAAAACACGCTTCGAATTCTTATGGCTCAAATCAATCCCAATGTTGGGGCATTAGCGCTCAATCGGGATAAAATTATCGAAATCATAAAAAACAAGCAAGATGACCATGATGTCATTGTTTTTCCTGAATTAGCCTTAACAGGCTATCCTCCCGAGGATTTGCTTTTTCGAAATGAATTTCATCTTTCAGTGATAGAGCATTTAAACCAAATACAAGCGGTAACCAAAGACTGCTATGTACTTGTTGGTCATCCAAGTATAGATCAAAAAAACTGCTACAACAGTGTGAGCGTTCTGTACCAAGGGCAAAGAATTACGGAATACCACAAACAAAAACTACCTAATTATGAAATTTTTGATGAAGCACGTTACTTCACTGCGGGAGCAAGAAAGCCATGTATTCTAAAAATAAAGAATTACCAGGTAGGTATTTGCATTTGTGAAGATGCATGGCAGCCCGGCCCCATCGCAGACTTAATTGCACAGGGTGTTTCGATAATACTCATCCCTAATGCTTCTCCATTTGATGAACATAAATATCAAAAACGTGAAGCTTTATTAAAATCCTATGCAAGACAAGGTGTTGCTATTGCGTATGTAAATCAAATTGGTGGGCAAGACGAATTATTATTTGATGGACACTCATTTGCTCTGGATCATCAAGGTACCGTGTGTGCGCGTGCCTCTGCATTTAAAGAAGATTTATGCACGATTGAATTGCAAGATAAATACCTTTCAGGCCCGATAGCTCCCCTGCCAACGAAAGAAGCATTACTCTATGAGGCGTTGATTTGTGGAACTCGTGATTATGTGAATAAAAATCAATTTCCAGGGGTTTTGTTAGGACTGTCGGGAGGCATTGATTCAGCACTCACCTTAGCCGTCGCGGTAGATGCTTTAGGGGCAGAACGAGTGCATGCCGTACTTATGCCTTCACGCTATACTGCGGAAATGAGTGTAGAAGATGCCATGCTCGAATTAAACACACTAACAGTCACTCATTCAATGTTATCTATTGAACCCGCATTTGAAGCCTTAATGACTACATTAAAACCTGAGTTTCATGGGCGCCCCGCTGATCTTACAGAAGAAAATATCCAAGCTCGAGTTCGCGGTATATTATTAATGGCTATGTCGAATAAAACTGGAAAAATGGTCTTAACCACCTCCAATAAAAGTGAGTCGGCGGTGGGATATGCAACCTTATACGGAGACATGTGTGGTGGCTTTGGGGTTTTAAAAGATGTACTCAAAACCCAGGTTTATGCGCTAGCTCATTATCGAAATACTTTGTCTCAAGTAATCCCTGAACGAGTTATTACCCGCCCTCCTTCTGCTGAATTAAGAGATAATCAAACCGATCAAGACAGCTTGCCTGACTATGAGATTTTAGATGCAATTATCGTTGCATACATGGAAAAAAACTTAAGCCCATCAGAAATAATTCAACAAGGATTTAAACCTGACGTGGTCGCTAAGGTAATCCAAATGATTAAACGTAATGAATATAAACGCCGCCAGGCAGCTCCTGGAATCAAGGTGAGTGCAGTAGCTTTTGGTAAGGATTGGCGTTATCCGATAACGAATGGGTTTAAATAAGTGTGCGTTGTACCCATGTAGATATCACCATTGCGAACGCAGGACATTCGCAATGGTGACTGTTTTATTATTAATTTAAAATTTGCTATATCGTATTAAGCGTACGCGATAACTCTTCCGCATTTTCTACAGCTTCTTTTATTAACCTCTTTTCCTGCCAAATATTAGGCAATTGACTAATAGCAACATACCTATCTTTGCTTAAGGGCTGCGGAGCGACCTTCTGGGTACCCACATTAAATGAGGCATCAACCTTAGGAGTTGCTTGTTCCGTTTCAGAGGTCTGTTTTACTTGTTCTGCAACATGTCTCTCAAGCATATCCCTAATATTTTGAAAGTTCTTTTTGTCTAACTCATGAATTGGATTAACATTTAGCAAATGATTTTTAAATGCCAACTCATCTTCTGCATTAAATGGAGCAGGATGAGTCTCAAGCCAATTTAAAAATTCAGGATAATTTTTTAACCTGATTTGATGGATAGCACCTAAGCTGTTTGCCCACCAAAGAGAATGCTCCTTGCCTGTGTGACGTAAAATAAAGGTTGACGTAATATGCATACGTTGTAAATCTCTATTTCTTTGTTCCGGGTTGATTTTGTATTGAAGCAAACTAAGCGCCCGTTCATGAGCATCATGTTTGACTTCATCAAGATCTGGTTCCCCCTGTTGTCTTTTAAAAATGCTACCCAACTGCCGATTCATCTGAGAAACCGTTGTCGTATTTAAGGCTTTGGCCGTTTTTACTCCTAATAAATGAAGTTTTATTGAGTTCTCAATTTCTTTTTTAGTTGCTTCATTAAGGTTATTATCGTGCAACAACCCAAGATTTTTAGTTAAACATTCATTAAGCAAAGGATAATCTTTGAGTTCAATAAAGTTGAGTGCACCTAAACTGCTTACCCACCAAAGATTGGTTTTAGGAGGATCGGTGCGTAAAACGAAGGAAGAATTGATGCCGCTCACAATATCCGCATTGCTTTGCTCTGGATTTATCACCAATTGTAAACGCTCAAGCAATTGAGATTTGGCCTGTAAACACTCAGTTAGTATATGTTCCAAATGCTCAGAGCTTAATTTGGTTATATCGGTAATTTTCTTGCTAGATAGAAATAATTTAAGCTCTAAAGTTATTTCCAACGGATGTACTTTACCCACTGCATCAACTAAAGAAAGTTTCCAACGGCTATTAGTATCCTTTACAAGGCAAAAAACAATTTTATCTACGTCTGTGGCTGCTTTATGTTTTGCAGCCTCAAGATCCTGCTCAACAAGCGCCGAACCTAATAGACGTTGTTTCGCTAACCCAGCTTGCTCTAGCTCATCACTTCGACGTTTTGCCTCTTCTAGTGCTTTCTTATGATCACCAATTAAATAATTTAATCGATTCATGATCGGATCTTTTAGTTTAAGCACAAAAGAAAGTTGTTCCTGCTCGCCCAAAGACTCATATCCCTCAATCGCGCAGGTAAGTTCTAAAAGAAAGTAAAAATTATAAGAACCATTATTCCATTCCCCTTCACTTAAAAGCTTTTTAACCGCTTCCCAACGAAGATAAGGATCTTTGGTTTCTGTCAAATCATGAATAAAGCTATTGATGTCACGGGTACGGGTAAAATAATAAAGCCAATATTTGTATTTTACTTTGGCTTGTTCAGCGAGTTCGACTATTTTTTTATGGCCTTCCAGTGTCGTATCAGAAATAAGATCTACAAGCTGTTCGATAAACTTAGTTGGTATCTCTAATAGCGGTTTTGCCGCATCTTTCTTTTTATTGTTAGTCATTATGAAACTCCATTTCATATGTAAAAAATTTATCATTGCACCAATGTTAATTTGAAACAAGTAGACGATTCACACAGTTAGTATATTTCTCAATAGCGAATAACATGAACAAAAGAAAAACCATTTTGATAGAGGGAAATCAATATGGCTAATTCATTATAGTAGTGATAAAAATTTTTTGTTTTTTAAATCTATTTTTTTGTTCTTACGATGAAATTATGAACATGAAAGGTATGTGGTAAGAGCAGAGGACTCTTAAATATTTGTTAAATTTTTTTGAATTTAAGGACTTGCAAATTTAAGGTAACACGATAACATGACTTCACAAAAATAATAATAAAGGGAAGTCATGAGATTTGTACTATTTTCTACTGCTTTATTAGCATCAAGCATAGCATCAGCATCTACTGCTGTTGATGGCTGGTATATTAGTGCTTTTGGAGGCTATAGCTATTTATCTTCTAACGTAAATACGAATATCTTAGGTGTACAGCTTTCTAACGTACGCTACCGCGATGGGTGGAATGCGGGGGGCCGCCTAGGCTATCAATATAATCCTGTTCGTTATGAGTTTGAATATACATATATCTCTGCCAATCCTGATCGTTTCCGTGTTACTGATTTTGATCTAACATCTTTTGGTGGTAGAGCTTCCGCTAATGTGCTTATGGCTAATCTCTACTTTGATTTTCCAGAATTTTTGGAAACAATATCACCGTTCATTGGTGGCGGTATTGGTTATTCGTTCTTAACTCTTAATTTAGATGCATCAGGCCCATTTGATGCAATTTCGTTTAGTGCTAACAAAAACGTGTTTACCTATCAAGGAACTGTCGGTTTAACTTATAATTTCTCAGAAAATTATGCACTCAACGCAGCTTATCGCTATATGTCGACCACCAGCATTAATACTTTTGGAAGATCATTCCAGGCACAAATGGGTAGTGTAGGGATAATCTATCGATTTGATTCCTGCAGTTACAAATAAACTGTAACCTGGTTGCTTGCAACCAGGTTTCCTTTATAAATCTTCTCTGCATAAATCAACTGTATAGAACATTAATAGTGTATCGGTTTTTTACTTTTAATATGAGGCATTGCTTGAGGCTCCTGCCATAAAGTAACAAAGAGCACCATAACCACAGGCCCGATAAATAAGCCCAGTAAACCTAAAGTCTCTACCCCGCCTAAGATACCAAACAGCACGGCCAAAAAGGGTAGTTCAATCGCCCCACCAATAAGCACGGGCTTAACGAAGTGATCCGCAACAAACATCACTAAGGTTCCCCAAACCAAAACAATGATCGCGCCAATCATACTCCCTGCTGAAAATAAAATCATCGCAACAGTTACAAAAACAATAGGCACAACAAAAGGAATCATGGCGGCTAGAGCAGTAATAAATCCGGTTAATGTAGGTGCGGGAAAACCTACTAAGCCGTAACAAATACCCATTAATATCCCTACTCCAAGCCCGACAACGATGGTGCCATTAACAGTGGCGCTCAATGCTTTAGGTAATCTATCAGCGTAACGAAACCACCTATCCCCCAAACAATATTCCCCTATTTGATAAATCTGGGCCAATAATTGATCTCCATCCCGGTAGAAAAAGAATAAGGTCAATAAAGTAAAACCAACCTGTATACTACGATGAGCTAAATTCGATCCTATCTGTTTCACATAATAACTGGTTGGAGCCAATGATAAATGCACATTGGAGAGAAAATCGCGAATTTTACCGGGTTGGCCAATATTGTTATCCCAATAGGCTACCAATTCATTACCAATGAATGGAAAATTTTTCAAAAAGTCAGGAGCAGCCCCACCCTGTTGATTTAAATTTTGTAAAAAATTAATGAAATACTGAACTTCAGTAATCAGGATTCGCACCAACCAACTTAAAGGAAGGAGAAAAAGTAAACCAATTAGAGTAGTAAAAAGAAAGGCTGCAAGGTTGTCTTTATTACCAAACATGTGCCGCCATTTTTTATACAAAGGATAGGTAGCAATAACAATGATAGCCGCCCAAATCATGGATGGGATAAAGCGATGGATAATAAATAAAGTAAGGGCAATAATACCTACAGTTAACCCAATACTAATTAGCTCCTTATGATTATCATTCATCACGCAAAACTCCAAGCTAACAACTGCATTATAATCCAAGCGGGTATCGCAGCGATTACATCATCCAACATAATCCCCATTCCACCTTTCACCTTTTCATCGATATACCCTATAGGTTGGGGCTTCCAAATATCAAAAATGCGAAATAGGATAAAACCGCATAGCATCCATTTAAATCCTTGAGGTGCCATAAACATCGTTAATAAATAACCAACCACCTCATCCCAGACGATCCCTTTATAATCATGTACGCCTAATTCATTACTTACTTTATCAGAGACCCAAACACCCAAAATAAATGCCAATGCGGTTAAAATAAGGTAAACAATGGGATTGCAATGCATCAGTAATAAATAAACCGGCACCGCAGCAACCGTTCCCCAAGTTCCTGGAGCCTTAGGCATCAAACCAGAACCAAAACCAAACGCGATAAAATAAACAGGGTCTTGCCACACACGATTTGCTAAATTGATTTGCTTCATTATTATTCTCACTACCGTTGCAAACTGTTACGTAACGCATCAATTTAAGAGAGACCTGTAACCTAGATGGAGCGAAGCGTCATCTGGGATCCACGCTCAACTCAAGCTCCGTTTGCGGATTTATCCAGGCCACATTTTAAATTGACGATCTAAAAATGCGAATAGCCTCGCGGAACTATTTCATAATCCAGATTCTCAGCCGTTTTAATTCTTAACCCAGTCTTTTTTTCAATCACACCAATTGGGTAACAAACCATCTCTGCTTGCTTTAATGCATGCATCAATGAATCAAATTTCAGCTCAGGCACCGTAAAACATAACTCATAATCATCACCGCCTGTTAGAGCTAAGTCAACTGATTTATCACGATAATAATGTTTCACCAAAGGAGCGATAGGAATAGCGTCTAGATTAAGGCAAGCTCCTACCCCACTGGCCGTACAAATATGATTAAGATCAGCACTCAGGCCATCAGAAATATCTATAGCCGCAGAGGCATATAGACGCAAAAGTTTGATTAAATCAATGCGGGGCTGTGGGTGCAATAGTTTATGCATTAATGCGGCTTGGTCTAATGAAGCGATGTTTTGCTCATCAAGAAATTTAACCGCCAAGGCAGCAGCTCCTAAATTTCCTGAGACAAGAATAATATCACCAGGTTTTGCACCATTACGGCGCACTTCCTGGCGAAAAGGTGCTTGACCAAAAACAGTTAACGTAATTGATAGTGGGCCACGGGTAGTGTCTCCCCCAATTAAAGCAATATTATATTGCTTTAACGAATCACTTAGGCCACGGGCAAAAGACTCGAGCCAGGAAGATTCCATTTGAGGTAGAGTCAATGCTAAAGTAGCCCAGCAAGGTTCAGCCGCCATGGCAGCCAAATCACTAACACTAACCATAACCGAGCGATAGGCGATATCGTATGCATCCCAGTCCGGGAGGAAATGTACTGTGGCAACCAAAGTATCCGTACTAACTAACAAGTTCATGCCCTCAGGAACATGCAAACAAGCAGCATCGTCCCCAATACCCAATAAAACATCATCTCGTTTTAAGTCTAAGGGCTTGAAAAATTTATCTATTAGAGAAAACTCATCCATTACCGTTATCTAGGCTGATTTCAACTGCACGAACTTGTTGAGCCAGATTATTCAATACCCCATTGACATAACGATATCCGTCTTGTGCACCAAACTCTTTAGTCAATGATATGGCTTCATCTAAAACTACTTTATAAGGAATTTCTGGGCAATTAATTAATTCAAAGGCCCCTATGCGTAACACAGTCAACTCAATTGGATTTAATCCGCTGATTTCTCTATCCAAAAATGGAGTAAAGTGCTCTTCGAGCTGCTGCACATTCTCAGGAATACCATATAATAGGCGGCAAAAATAATCGGCATCCACCTTTTCCATATTATTTGCCACTCGAAATTGTGCTTCAATTTCATATAAATCAGCACTCGACATTAACCACTGATAGAGTGCCTGAAGTGCTAATTTTCGAGCTTTTCGTTTTCCACTTATAGACTGCTTTTCCACTATAACCTCATGAATTTTGTTGTTCGTGTACCCTGGATTGGCGTTAAAATAAAAAAACTGCCGTCATTGCAAGCTTTGCCAAGGCGCGCAATGACGGCACATTACCTATCCCGTGAACACATACTTTGTGTTTGCTTAAAACCTTAAAAGTTTAATTCTTTTAGGCTAGTCCCCATCAAAATCCTTTTTTACCTGAGTTTGTTTACATTTGCAGTATACGCACTCTAATCTTTTTTCATCTGATCAATCGTTTGTCTAAAATCACTCACATCTTTAAAGCGCTTATACACTGAAGCAAAACGCACATAGGCAACATGATCCAGGCTATACAAAGCCTTCATAACTAATTCACCCACGAATTGGGAATCAATTTCACGTTCTCCTTTACGGCGAATTTCTTGAGTAATGGCGATGATCGCCTCCTCTAAAGAATCAACGCTTACCGGTCTTTTTTCCAATGCTCGTAACATTCCCGAACGCAAATTATCGATACTAAACGCCTCACGTCGGCCATCGCGTTTAATAATCAAAGGCATAATCAATTCTGCCGTTTCAAACGTGGTAAAACGTTCATGACATTCAAGGCATTCGCGCCTTCTACGTACTTGAGCACCATCAGCCACTAAACGCGAATCGACAACCTTGGTTTCTTCTGCATGACAAAATGGACAATACATGATTACCTATAAACCGGAAACTCACGACACAAACGCAATACATCTTCTTTAACCCGCGCTATAGTCGCTTCATTGTTAATATCATCAAGAATATCTGCTACCCAATTTGATAGAAGAGTAATTTCTTTTTCCCTAAATCCTCGGGTCGTAACCGCAGGAGTCCCCAATCTTAAACCACTGGTAACAAATGGGGAGCGTGGATCATTAGGTACTGAATTTTTGTTTACTGTAATATTGGCGCGGCCTAAAGCGGCATCAGCATCTTTACCAGTAATATCCTTATTAATTAAATCAACTAACAGTAAATGATTATCAGTACCACCGGAAACAATATTATATCCCCGACTGATTAAAACAGAGCTCATCGTTTTAGCATTCAACAAAACTTGTTCTTGATAAGTTTTAAATTCAGGTAATAAGGCTTCCGCAAAGGCAACTGCCTTCGCTGCAATAACATGCATTAACGGTCCGCCTTGCATGCCTGGAAATACGGCCGAATTTAATTTTTTCTCAATTTCCTCATTTGCACGGCATAAAATCAAACCACCACGTGGGCCTCTTAAGGTCTTATGTGTCGTTGTGGTTACTACATCAGCGTAAGGTACAGGTGAAGGATATAGACCGACTGCGATCAAGCCAGCAACGTGGGCCACATCCGCCATCAAGTAGGCACCTACTTTATCTGCAATCTCTCGAAAACGGGGCCAATCAAGAACACGTGAATATGCTGAAAAACCTGCAATGATTAACTTAGGCTTATGCTCCAGAGCTAAACGCTCTAATTCATCGTAGTCAATTAATCCCGTAGTTTCATCCACACCATAAGGCACTGCCTGATACAATTTTCCAGAAAAATTAACTTTAGAACCGTGTGTTAAATGACCACCATGGGGTAATGCCATACCTAAAATAACATCCCCCGGAGATAATAAAGCCATCATCACTTCAGCATTAGCCTGGGACCCAGAGTGTGGTTGTACATTGGCATAATCAGCTCCGAACAGCTTTTTCGCACGTTCAATTGCTAGAGCTTCTGCCACATCGACATACTCGCAACCGCCATAATAACGTTTACCGGGATAGCCTTCAGCATATTTGTTCGTCAGCACTGAACCCTGAGCCTCTAGCACACGTGGGCTCACATAATTTTCAGAGGCAATAAGCTCAATATGATCTTCTTGTCGACGTTCTTCCTCGACAATTGCCTGAAAGATCTCTTTATCAAAATTTTCTATGGTATAGCTTCCATCAAACATAAGTAAGTTCCTTAGCCTGGAAATAATTACATCAAGGTTTAACAACGATATCGTTAATAACGCTGCTTACACCATCTACACCTGCAGCAATAGCGCCTGCTCTTTGTTTTAAGCGCTCGGTAGGAACGAAACCACTTAGTTGTACCTGATCTTTAAAAGTTTTAACTTGTATTGAAAGTCCAGTCGTTCCTAAATCATTCACTAAGGTGGCTTTTACTTTAGTGGTTGTCGTGGAGCTATCTAAAAATTCCCCTGTACTTTCACTACCGGGAGAAGCAACACAAGCAGCCAAAATTAAAGATAAAAACCCCAGATGGAGGATTTTAAATAGGTTACGCATCACTGGAATTCCTCAAATAAAAAAACGCAGCTAAGACTACCACAAAATTTAATCGGATACGAATGCAATGCTTTATGCTTAAAAGACGATGTAGTTTTCGCAACCCATATTAGGCTAAGTCGTAATACGGGATATTGTGGCATAGTATGCCCGTATTACGCTGCGCTAATACGGGCTACGTTTTTTAATTTTGATGTTCCTCAGTACTTGGATGAACCATTACTTTAGCGCCGGAGGGATGATTTGCAGGACGTGGGTTATTTATTTGTCCTTGTGGACGCACCTGAGGCGGAGTTTGGGGACGTACCTGAGGTTGTGGGCGTACCTGAACCTGAGGGTGTGTATGTGCATTAATCTGAGGTTGAGGACGTACTTGTGGCTGACGTGGATTAATGACCACAGCTTGTCCGCCGCGGGTAGAACCATGGGCATGAGCGTTGCCATTACCATGAACATTGGCTGGAGCTTGATGTACCCGGGCTTGAGGAGCTGGGCGGTAGCCATGGCGATGATGACGAGGGCCATGATCGTAATGTCTATGCTCTTCATAACGATGTATTTCAACATACGGTGGAGGCGGTGGTGGCGCATAATAACCTGGCTCGTAATATCCTGCTTCAGGAACACAGGAAGACAGCAAAGGTAATAACAACATACAAGGTATTAAACGTTTCATTAGATGACTCCACATACACAAAAAAAAAGGAAGTTACATTTAAATGCAACTTCCCTATCAATTTGATTCTTAATTAAAAATTATCTGTGCGATATTTCAGCTTTAACGCCTTTTTTCAGGAAAGGAACAACGTGAATAGTACTGTCTACGTTAGTCCAACCAGAATAAACAACTCCATATGGAGATTGAATTGTCAGGTACATACCGCTATGGCAATAGAAATAGTAGAATAAGTTAATGTAATGAGGCGCTTCGTAACGATAGATACTAAAATCAATTGTGCTGCCATCATCAAAAGTACCATACACATAAACGTCAGTGAAACTGTCGTTTATAATTTCGATTTGGCAATAGCCTGGAAACATAGTTTCTTTAGCGATAGACTTTTTATCCGCTGCATCTGCCTTAGGATGCACGTGCGCAGTCACTGCAAAAAGATTGCTAAATAAGCCTAAACAAATTACAAACAACAAGGACTTCAACTTCATGGTTTTCCCCTTTTTCGTTATGAAAGCCGCATAGTAGCAAAGTATTGTATTTAGTCAATAGGTTTTTTTTGTAACCATGTTCAGGCTCACCAACATTGTGCAAACTTAAGTAAAGATACCTTAAACTTTGACCACTGAAGCAAAGAACATTCTTTGTCACAAAGAAAAAACAAAGTATCATGGCCAAGGCAATCTATTGTCAACACATTAAATAAAATTAATATAATTGCGAGAATTCAGTCCCCCTTTCATGGTATATTTAGCCCCGTTTTAAATTTGTAGAGGCACCTAATGAAAAAACGTTTGATTATCATGGGCATCGCCCTATTGGTTGTTTTCGGTGGAATTATTGCTTTTAATTTCATTAAAGCATTTATGATTAAACGGTTTTTTGCCAGCTACCAACCCCCTGCGGTTGCCGTTGCTTCTGCTGTTGCCAAAGAAATCAATTGGATTCCCACACTGAATGCCGTAGGTAATTTCGTTGCGTTAAATGGCGTGGATGTTGGCTCTCAAGCATCAGGAAACGTGATTAAAATTAATTTTGAATCAGGCCAGTATGTCGAGAAAGGCACACCCTTAGTTACTTTGGATGATTCAATTGATCAGGCCGTTCTAAAGTTTAACCAGTCTGATCTAGCACTGAAAGCACTCAGCTACAAACGTCAATCAGATTTGTTTAAACGCGGAGCTACGTCTATTTCTAGTGTGGATGAAGCCAAGGCAATGCTTGATCAAGCACAAGCGAAGGTTGATCAAACACAAGCGCAAATTAATCAAAAACACATTACCGCTCCATTTGCAGGTCGTTTAGGCATCCGTCAAGTCAATGTGGGCCAATTTGTTAATCCCGGACAAACGACAATTGTTTCATTGCAATCATTAGATCCTTTATACATAGACTTTTACCTTCCAGAGCAACTTTATAAAAAGGTACATCCCAATCAAACCATTACCTTTTCTCTAGAACAATTCCCAGCTCTTCTTTTTGAAGCAAAAGTTTCAGCGATTAACTCTAAAGTAGATCTCAATACTCATAACGTTCTAGTGCAAGGTGTTTTAGCGAACTGTCCTGCAAGCGCGATTAAAAATCCGGCAAACTCACCACTGGTCAAAACGCGTCAGGAAGCAAATGGGAGTAAACAAATTGTCTCTTGTGATACTACGGCCAATACCCGTAATAAAGTAGAAAAATTTGCTTTTGTCCCAGGGATGTTTGCCTCAATAGAAATCGAGCGAGCAGCAAAAGCACATACAGTTGTTGTGCCATCAACGGCCATTTCCTACAGCCTCTACGGTAACTCGGTTTATATCATCGAAAAAGATAAAGAAGGCAAGAAAAATAAAGATGGATCCGACGTACTTACTGTAAATCGTGTTTTTGTCACTATTGGTGAACAACGTGGAAATTATACCGTAATTAAAAAAGGGGTAACAGCAGGACAACAAGTTGTTAGCGCCGGAGAAGTTAAATTACAAAACGGTACTCCTGTTGTCATCAATAATGAAGTCAAACTTAATGATACCAGTAACCCCAATCTACTGGGGCAATAAAAGATAGCGTAAAGCCCCCTTAAGACTTAGGTTAGGAGTTAGGCTCCTAACCCAGAAGATGAATTACTTTTTGTCAGGATAATTTATGAAATTTACCGATCTTTTTATCAAACGGCCTGTGCTTGCCATGGTAATTAGTTTGCTTATTTTCCTGTTTGGCCTTAATGCCATGCATGACATGCAAATTCGCCAATACCCACGTATGGATAACACGGTTATTACCATTATGACCGGATACCCAGGAGCAGATGCCGATCTAATCGCTGGATTTATCACCTCACCGTTAGAAAATGCCGTTGCCAGTGCTGAAGGGATTGATTACATGACCTCATCGAGTACCCAAGGCATGAGTACCATTACCCTAAATATCAAATTAAACTTTGATCCGCAAATTGCCTTTACTGATGTGATGAGTAAAGTTCAGCAAACCATTAACCAGTTGCCTAAAGAGGCTCAGCAGCCAGTCATTTTAAAAGCATCAGACTCTTCAACCGCCTTGATGTACATCAGTTTAGACAGTACAGAAATGACACCCCAACAAATTACTGACTACGCAACTCGTGTAGTACAACCCCAATTGCAAACCGTTGATGGGGTAGCTAAAGCAGAAATTCTTGGAGGATCTACCTACTCCATGAGGATATTCCTCAACCCTGTAAAAATGGCTGCATTAAACGTGGCCCCCTCTGATGTTTCCGCAGCTCTTGCGAAAAATAATTTCTTAACCGCAGCAGGAAATACTAAGGGGGAATACGTAGCACTGAGCATCACTGCCAAAACTGACCTGAATGATGCCTCACAATTTAGTAACCTTATTGTGAAAAGCGATAAAGGTTCTATTGTGCGTTTACACGATATCGCTCAAGTTAAACTGGGCTCACAAAGCTATGACTCCTCAGTAACCTTTAACAGCAAAAAAGCGGTATTCATTTCGATTACGCCTACCCCTACAGCAAACCCATTGACTGTAATCAGTGATGTACGGACCTTATTGCCCTCAATTACTAAAGAATTTCCACCTTCATTAACTGGCACCATCGTTTATGACGCGACGGACTTTATCCGTGCCTCATTAGATGAAGTAATCCATACCATTATTGAAGCGGCAGCTATTGTTATTGTGGTAATCTTTTTATTCTTAGGTTCCATCCGCTCAGTGTTTATTCCTATTGTAACCATTCCATTATCACTTGTTGGTGTTTGTACCTTAATGCTCATGTTAGGTTACAGTATAAACCTGCTGACCCTGCTCGCCTTTGTGCTCGCAATTGGCTTGGTAGTCGATGATGCAATTGTGGTCGTGGAGAACATCCACCGGCACATTGAAGAAGGTAAAACACCTTTTGACGCAGCGATTATTGGTGCCCGAGAAATCGCCACTCCGGTTATTGCAATGACGATTACCTTGGCTGCAGTGTATGCGCCGATTGGCTTTATGGGGGGATTAACCGGGGCCTTATTTAAAGAGTTTGCATTTACTCTAGCCTCTGCGGTAATCATTTCTGGAATTATTGCGCTCACCTTGTCGCCAATGATGTGCTCTAAAGTGCTGACGGCAGATATTGGTAGTGGCAAATTCGTCCATTTCCTTGACACCTTTTTTAATAAACTCAAAGGAAAATACCAACGTATTCTGCACAGTCTATTAGATACCCGAATCATTATGCTGCCATTTGCAGCCGTGGTGATTTTAATGCTGCCTTATCTTTATACGCATAGTGCAGCAGAAACTGCCCCTGAGGAAGATCAAGGTTTCTTCTTTGTTATCGGAACTGCACCACAATTTGCAACAATTAACTACATAGAAGCCTTTACAAAACCATTTGATGACATCTATAAAAGCTTCCCAGAAACTGGAAACTATTTTACTGTAAATAGCAGCCAACCCGTTTCTGGAATGGTGCTCAAACCCTGGAATGAACGTACGAAAAGCCAATTTGAGTTAAAACAACCATTACAAGATAAATTATCACAAGTGGCTGGCTTAAATACGTTTGCCATTATCCCCCCTCCCCTGCCTGGCGGCGGTAGTGGTACACCAGTGCAATTTGTGATTAAAACAACAAATGATTTCCAGAGTCTCTTTGAAATCTCTAATCAACTTGCAGATAAAGCAAGAAAAAGTGGTATGTTTATTTATGTTGATAACTCGCTGAAATTCAACCAACCGCAAATCGAATTAAAAATTAACCGCTCCAAAGCATCCGAAATGGGATTAGATATGCAAGCGGTAGGAAGCAGTTTAACCAGTGCTCTTTCAGGTAATTACGTGAATTACTTCAACTTGCAGGGACGTAGCTATCAAGTTATTCCTCAACTAGATCGCCCATTCCGCATGTCACCTGAGCAGCTTGGTCGTATTTATGTGAAAAGCATTAATGGTGCGATGGTCCCTCTTTCGACCATAGTGAGTGCCGTAGAAAAGACTGCCCCAAACGCAGCCTCCCATTTCCAACAGCTCAACTCAGCAACGATCCAAGCTGTGATGATGCCAGGAAAAACTTTAGGTGATGGTTTGCATTTCTTACAAGAAGCAGCAAATGAAACCTTGCCCAAAGGTTTTTCTTCCGACTATGGTGGTGCCTCAAGACAATTTATGCAGGAAGGTAATGCTCTGTTATTTGCATTTGTCTTCGCAATTATCATCATTTTCTTGGTTCTATCGGCTCAATATGAAAGCTTCCGCGATCCATTAATCGTTTTAATCAGCGTACCTATGTCGATTTGTGGTGCGTTAATCCCGTTAAACTTAGGTTTGGCAAGCATTAATATCTACACTCAAGTAGGTTTGATTACCTTAATTGGATTAATTTCCAAACATGGAATTCTGATTGTAGACTTTGCCAACCAATTGCAACGTGAGAAAAATCTGGATCGTCGTGCAGCAGTAGAGGAAGCAGCGGCAATTCGATTAAGGCCCATTCTTATGACTACTGCAGCCATGGTTTTTGGGGTATTGCCATTATTAATTGCTAGTGGAGCAGGAGCAGTTAGCCGTTTTGATATAGGCTTGGTTATTGCTGCCGGGCTTTTAATTGGTACCTGCTTCACCTTATTTGTAGTGCCTACTATGTACACTTATATTGCTGAAGATCATCGTACCAATAAGGAAGATGCGCTAATACCCGAGGGCACCTAAAACTAAGTAATCTGTAGCCATATTAGACGTAGAGCAACTACGTCTAATATGAGCTATATTTTGTGCCTATCTAATCATTTCAAAATACCAAATCCCCCCTAACCTGTGGTACTATCTCTGGTTTTATCAGTACAGGTTTATATCATGGATAAAATCTACTCTCCCGAAGCGATTGAAAGCGCATGTTATAAAACATGGGAAAGCCATCACTACTTTCAACCTCAAGGCGACGGCAAAAAATACTGTATTATGCTCCCCCCTCCGAATGTGACCGGAAGCCTACACATGGGACATGGTTTTCAACATACCATTATGGATGCCTTAACTCGTTACCACCGTATGTTAGGCGACAAAACCTTATGGCAACCTGGTACTGACCACGCCGGTATTTCAACGCAATTGGTTGTTGAGCGCCGACTAGAAGCGAATGGTATTTATAGAAAAGATTTAAGTCGAGAAGATTTCCTAGAGCGCGTATGGCAGTGGAAAGAGGAATCCGGTAACACTATTACCAAACAAATGCGACGTTTAGGTGCTTCCGTTGATTGGACTAGAGAACGCTTCACCATGGATGATGGTTTATCAGCTGCCGTCCAAAAAGTATTCGTACAGCTTCATGACGAAGGGTTGATTTATCGTGGAACTCGTCTGGTTAACTGGGATCCTAAATTAGGGACTGCGGTATCCGATCTAGAAGTATTGTCTGAAGAAGAAGATGGTTTTTTATGGCATATTCGTTACCCTGTTGAAGGCACGAATGAGTCATTAATTGTGGCAACTACTCGTCCTGAAACCTTACTCGGTGATACTGCCGTTGCTGTAAACCCAGAAGATGAGCGCTTTAAACATTTAATCGGCAAGCAGGTACAATTACCTCTTTGCGATCGCACCATTCCCATCATTGCCGATGACTATGTTGATAAAGAATTTGCTAGTGGCTGCGTTAAAATCACTCCAGCCCATGACTTTAATGACCACGAAGTTGGCAAACGCCATCAACTTCCCGTAATCAATGTCTTCACCAAAAAAGCATCGATTAACAAAAATGCGCCTTTAAAATATCAAGGGATGGACCGATTTGTTGCGCGTGAACAAATTATTAAAGATTTAGAGGCTGATGGCTTCCTGGTTAAAACTGAAGCGCATAAACTAAAAGTACCTCGGGGCGAAAAATCTAATGTAATCATTGAACCGCTATTAACCGATCAATGGTATGTAAAAATCCAACCATTAGCAGAACCAGCTATTGCTGCAGTTAAAAATGGTGACATTCGTTTTATCCCAGAAAACTGGAGCAAAACTTATTTTCAGTGGATGGAAAACATTGAAGATTGGTGTATTAGCCGTCAATTATGGTGGGGACATCGTATCCCAGCCTGGTACGACAGCAACGGCAATGTTTATGTAGGTTACAGTGAAAATGACGTGCGCTTTAAGTACAAAATTAAAGAAGGCACACTGTTAAAGCAAGATGAAGATGTTCTGGATACTTGGTTCTCCTCTGCCCTATGGCCTTTTTCAACCTTAGGCTGGCCAGAGCGTACTCCTGAACTCGAACAATTCTACCCTACTTCAGTATTAGTTACTGGGTTTGACATCATCTTCTTCTGGGTTGCCCGTATGATTATGATGGGCCTGAAGTTCACTGGAAAAGTTCCTTTTAAAGACGTATACATTACTGGTTTAATCCGCGATAGCGAAGGCCATAAAATGTCTAAATCAAAAGGCAACGTGTTGGATCCGCTTGATTTGATTGATGGTATTGATTTGGATTCGCTCATCGAAAAACGTACCTCAAATCTGATGCTGCAGTCTGTTCATGATAAAATTATTAAAGCGACTCGCAAAGAATTTCCTGAAGGCATTAACGCCTATGGAACTGATGCGTTGCGCTTTACTTATTGCTCATTAGCATCCACTGGACGTAACGTCCGTTTTGATGTGGGCCGTGTAGAAGGCTATCGTAATTTCTGTAATAAATTATGGAATGCTGCCCGTTATGTATTATTAAATACCGATGAAGAGCAGGTTGATTTTGGAGATGGTCCATTCCAATACAGCCCAGCAGATGAGTGGATTTTATCGCGCTTGCAACGAACCATTAGCAAGGTACATCATTATTTTGAAACCTACCGCTTTGATTTGTTAGCTAATACCGTTTATGAATTCGTCTGGCATGAATACTGTGACTGGTACCTGGAATTATCCAAACCTATCCTCCAGGATGAGCATGCACTGGCTCCATTAAAACGTGGCACACGTAGAACCTTGTTCCACGTATTGGATCAAATCCTTAAATTACTGCATCCATTAATGCCATTCATTACCGAAGAAATTTGGCAACGTACCTCAAAACTTACCAGTGATAATGGCAGCGCTAGCATCATGCTAAGTAGCTACCCTCAGGTAGATGAAGAGTTTCTTAATGATACCATTGAGGAAGAATTGGAATGGCTTAAATCAGCAATCCAGGCAATACGTACTATTCGTAGTGAAATGTCGATTTCTCCAGGAAAGCAAATTCCACTGTTTGTTCGTAACTATACTCCTGAACTCAAAGAGCGCATGGAAAAGTATCAGCATACATTAAAAGTTTTAAGCAAGTTAACACAAATTAACTACTTGGATGCTGGCGAAAAGCCTCCTGTTTCTGCAACTGCAGTACTAGGAGAAATTGAGCTTTTAATTCCAATGGCTGATTTAATTGATAAAGAAGCAGAATTAGCCCGCTTAGCTAAGGAATTAGGAAAACTGGAAAAAGACATCAGCTTAGCTTCTGGTAAATTAACTAATCCTAAATTTACGGATAAAGCACCTGCTGACATTATTGCGAAAGAGCAGGAAAAACTGGCACAAGCACAACAAGCTAAAGAAAAACTGTTACAACATAAGATTCGGATTGAATCATTATAATTGTACGTAAATCTTTTAGAGAGAGTGTTCATTTAACTGTGTCACCTCATTGCTTATCTAAGCCCCAAAGTTAGTCTGTCTTCAAAATAGATTTGTAGTTGGGACACGATAAGCGCCCAATTGTGCATGGGCTGATTCCATTTTTCCAGTACTTTCTGAGCAGCACAGTAAATGAGTTTGATAAGGGCGTTTTCGCTGGTGAATGCGCCTTTATTTTTAGTGTATTTGCGAATTTGTCGATGAAAACCTTCGACAATATTGGTCGTATAAATGATACGTCTGAGCTCTTCTGGATATTTAAAGTACTGTGATAGAGCTTCCCAGTGATTATTCCAAGACTTTATTACAGCAGGATATTTTTTTCCCCATTTCTCTTCCAGCTCAAGCAGATGATGCTCCGCTAAGTCTTTGCTTGACGCTTTATAAACAAGTTTTAAATCAGCCATAAAGGCCTTCTGGTCTTTGCTGACCACATACTTCAATGAGTTGCGAATTTGATGAACAACACAAAGCTGCACTTCAGTATGAGGAAATACTTCGGTAATGGCATCAGGAAATCCCTTAAGCCCATCGATGCTGGCAATAAGAATATCTTCTACCCCGCGAGCCTTAAGGTCATTTAAGACACCAAGCCAGAAACGAGCGCCTTCTGCCTCAGATAAATAGAGTCCTAGAATATCCTTTTTACCTTCTGAGTTAACAGCGAGAACCGTGTAAAAGGCTCGACTGATGACCTTGCCGTCAACACGTACTTTAAAGTGCATGGCATCAAGAAATACGATGGGGTATACCGATTCTAAGGAGCGATTGCGCCATTCAGTAATCAGCGGTAAGAGCTTATCGGTTATTAAACTGATTTTAGCGCTGGAGATTTCTAATCCATACATCTCCGATAAATGCTCGCTTATTGCCTCGTAGCTCATGCCTATCGCATAAAGTGCCAAGACTTTATTATCGAGTGACTCGTTGAGTACTGTTTGACGTTTTTTGACTATCTCAGGCTCAAAACTACCATCCCTATCTCGAGGCGTTTCCAAGTCAAAAACGCCAGTGGTCGATTTAATCGTTTTAGTCGTTTTACCGTTACGACGGTTGACGATACCTGTCTCAGAGCAGTCCATCATATGAGAATCCATTTCTCCTTCTAAGGCAGACTCTAATAACTCTTTAATTAAGGGGGTAAGGATTCCGTCTTTTCCTGTGAGCGATTGTCCTAATTTTAACTGCGCTAATGCTTCTGATTTGAACTCGTTGAAATCAAAATTCGATAAATCAATTGTCTTCTTACTCATATGCACCTCTTTTAAGTGTTAAATTATAACAAGTTAAAAGAGATGACACAGTTATTTAAACACTACCCTTTTAGAGCATAGACTGGGCCGTCAGGCCCAGCAAACACAACGTGAACTACTCCCAATGCAGGGCCCTACAACAGCCGGCCTACATTTTAATAAAAATTATACACTTCCAATCACCTGCTAATTCCGAAACTAATAATAGAATTTTAATACCTTCATCTTATAATTTTGAGCAAAAAAACAAAGCCTATTACTTATTTGTGATGAGCGATACTGTCATCTTACAATAGAACTACTCGACAGCGCAGCAAACTCCTTATGCTACCAGCAACCAAATCTTAACGCCCGTGTCTGAAGATATCATCTCTCATGGTACCTGCATCCAAATCATTATCAACCTCATCTAGAGGACGAGGGATTCTAGTTTTCCTTGGTCTTAAAAAATATGGCGTATAATTATCGTCTGGATCAAAATCAAGACCTGATTGGGCATTAAAAAAAATCTTGGTAGTTTTTGTTAATCGGCTAAAAACTGTTTTTAGAAATTGCTCGTTATAATTCTGGATGAGATGAGCAAAAAAAGCCCTCGTAACAGCGCTTTTATCTTCACCGAGTGGTTTATTTAAAAACAATTTATTGATAATAAAATAAACTTGCTCACTAATCATTTTAAAATTAGGAGAAACGCTTATCTCTTCGATAAGAGCATTCAAATCAAATTCTTTCTTTTTATAAGCGGGATGTTTGCACAAGGTTTGAATTGCGATTTGATATTGTTCTCTGTTTATCCTGATATTGTCATCTAATTGCTCTAAAGATTGTTTTACAAAATCAGTTTGTGGCGAAATTTCATATAGTTCTGGATGTTCTTTCAAAACCCTCTCAATATCATTCGCTATCAACTCCACACAGAAAGCAACGGAAAGCTCATCATCCTCCTCTGATTCCTCTTCTTCAGCATGGCCTTCAACCGCAGCATTTTCCTCTATATATTCTTCCAAACTCACATCCATAGAGTTCATTCTCCATTCCGACTCAAGCCCCATATCTCTTTCATATTTCACTAATGTATCCTGATGAGACAAATACTGAAAAAGCTTACCTAAGCTAATCACATCTTCTTCTGTATTTTCATCTTCAATATAAGTTTTTCTCACCTGTTGCTGAACATCTTCAGGAAGGAGCGCAAAAAAATCAAAAAATTCAATAATTGCAATATTAGCTGCCTCACCTGCATTATACTCTTCCCCATTGAATCTGCGGCCACCTTGGCATAAACCATCAATTAAACGATTTAAAGCAGCACCAACTGTATCACCATTAAGGCGATACCTTACTCTTGCTGATAAACTAAGGTAATAGTCAGCAACTGCCGTATCGCGAGTTAATAGCCTGGTTGCCTCTCCTTTGCTCAACGTTCGTTGCTTTCCATTTAATAAACTATTATGTTTTAGTGTTCCGTCGAGCTGGCAAAAATCAAGCACATCCCCAATATGAATAAGTGCTGAATTATCATCAGATAAAATAACTTCTTTTAAATCTACCCCTGCCTCATCATATCCTGACGTAAGATACAAAACCTGATCATTGAGAAGTGTTGGCATCAGAAAAGCTAAATAATGCTGATTATTTAATAGTTGAGCGATAGAAATACATAATTCATTAATAGGGTTCTCAAAATCATGAAGATACTGTGCATCGCTGTCTATGATTCTTTCCCAGCGTTTTACCAAAAAGGTAACGAGTTGTTCACAGCGATCCGGACTAGTACTTGTTAAACTTTCTTCCAATTTATGTAGGCTAAACAAGATTTCGAGATGGCTCGCAGGGGAGTGCTTTGCATATTGCTTGATGTTGCTACGAATAGAGGTAATCGTATCTAAGATAGAAGGAATATTTGCTTCATCAATCCTACATAAATCAATTAAAAAATTAATAACATTCTGATTAATCATGATATTTTTAAACAAAAAGATTAATTATACCACAAAAGTTCAAAATAAATATAAATTGATTTTAATTAATTCATAATAAAATGACTTGTAGGTTGGCCCATGGCCCAACCTTGAGTTCTGCTGTGGCTTGATACTCTTGTTGACCCAAGGGGGCCAACCTACAATTTATAAATATAATGCTTAAATCTTTCCAGAACAAACGCGGCGATTGATCCACCAGGCTAATAATAAAGTGGATAAGACACCTAAATATACACTGGTATTTTTCCAACCAGCACCAGCCAATTGCAGTGCATCAGGATTTTTCGCAATGGAGAAGGGAATAGCGAGCAATACATCAATAATCGCTGAACCCGCAACTAAACCACAAGCAATCAACGTTCCCTTTTGTTTTCTCGTAACCTGTTCTTCTTTATTTTTCTGAAGCCTGCGTAAATGCCTTTGCACAAATAACGCAATCATTCCGCCAATGAATAAGGGGAAAGAGGATGAAAGAGGTAAATACATGCCTATAGCAACCCCAAGGATGGACAAATTAAGGTAACGTCTTATTTTAAAGATATGGTTCAAGAAAATAATTACTAAAATAATGCAAGAACCAAAAAACATCATATTCCAAGGCAATGAATTTTGAAACACTGCTTCAGTTATTGCAGCCATCAAAGCAGCGGTTGGTGCAGGTAAGGATTGGCTCACATCCATCCCTGAGTGCGGCATGACCCCAGCAATACCATATACATTAAATAGAAGCTGCATTACAGGTGGAATTACCAAGGAGGAAACCACAACTCCGAGTAAGAGCATAAGCTGTTGTTTCCAGGGTGTAGCACCAACCAACTGCCCTACTTTTAAATCCTGAGTATTATCATTCGCAATAGCTGCAATCCCCGTAACTACCGAACCAATCATAATCGTAATTGCTTCAGCTGCTTGTATTTGCTGAGGGCTTAAGGGCAACGGCAGAAAATGATCGATGGCAACTAATAACAACCATGCAGCAAATAACATCCCAGAAATAACCACCGAACTTCCCGGGCTGGCAGTAACCCCAACCATTCCCGAAAAATAGGCCGTAATTACCGAAAAGATAAAGCCAATAAATAAGACATACAGCACGGCGAGAAATACCAGCGTAGGCGAATAATCATTATCTAATCCTACTTGTGCTAAAGGTAAGACTAATTGGAAAAATAAGAATAAAATCGAAGCCATCACCCCTATTCCCATGAGCAGGTAAGGAAGAGGAATATCTTTATCTGTACGCGGTACTTCCAAATCCATACGGCTTTTCGATACAAATGTATTAAAAGAAGTTTGAATACTCTTAGACAAGGGTTTAACTAATTTCAGAAAAGTCCACATGCCAGCAAATAGCATAGCTCCAATCCCCAGATAACGCATCTCACTATTCCATAAGAATGATGCAGCCTGCTCTGGATTGTAATGCGTTAAAAATTCAGGATAGAAACGACTTATTATAGGTAAAGCAACTAACCAGGAAATGACTGCGCCCAAAAAGATACTGATCGCCATATCATGTCCGACTAGATAACCAGCACCAATCATGGTTGCCGAAAAACCAGCACCTAAACCAAATAAGGAACGTTTAACAACAAACCAATATCCCCAACTGTTTGCAATCAGTTTAAAGCCAGTCTGCAGCAATTCAATTAAGCCACCAATCGCGCCCCCCATCAATATATCGCTGATTCCGGCTTTTTCTACTGAGGATTTCAATACCTCAGCAATAGCCCGTCCTTCAGGGAATTTTAAATTACGATCATTAACTAAAAGACGACGCAACGGAATTGAGAACAAAACCCCAAGAATTCCCCCACTCACCGCAATAAAAAAGTTAGTGAGGTAATCAAAATGATTCCAATAACCAATAATGATCAAGGCAGGAATGGTATACACAATACCACCAGCGACCGCTTCTCCAGCCGAGGCAGCAGTTTGCACCGCATTATTTTCTAAAACAGTAGAGTTTTTAAAAAATCGTAAAATTCCCATAGAAATAATAGCTGCAGGAATAGATGCCGAAGTTAAAATACCTAATTTTAATGCCAAATAGGCATTTGACATGGCCAATAATACGGTCAATATTATGGCCAAAATAATGACCCGAAAAGTTAATTCGGCTACTTTTTTATCGGCAGCTATAAAAGGTGTATCACTCATCAAGACTTCCAAACTGTTTTTTGTATTTCAGGTTTCAACATCGCTGAAATAGCAGATAAAGGAATTGAAACTATTTGTGGTCCATAAACGTAAGCAGCCACTTGATAGCTATCAAAAATAATCTCAAGTCCTTTTGGTGAGAAAGACCAAACATGGTAATTCTCTGCGACCGGTTTAGTCCCTTCCTTGATCCATTTCGCATCAGAAATATTCTTTGCGGTAATCTCTTTGCTACTGAGTTCTGAAATTGTTTTTAAATAATCAGCCCCATTAACAAATAACCCAGCAAGTTCTACTTGACGATTATTAACAAAATTCAACACCGCAGTCGTATTTAATGGATGTGCAGCACCGCGGTGATAAATAGAAATATTAAAACGAACACTTAACGCATCATTTTGTTCGTACGCAATAGAGTATGTAATATTTAGTCCACTTTTACCTGAAACATCTAAAGCAACATTTTCATCTTCAGATAGTTCACTAAAAAAGCTTTTTTGCGTTTGCTCAATAAAATCCTTTACTACCGTATTCACATTGGCATCTTTGAAGCCTTGTGGGTATTTTACATCAATAATATAAGTCGATGTTTCTTTTTTAAGTGATGCCGAGGTCGCTGCCTGAACAGCAAAAGAAGAAACAATAAATAACATCGATAAAACGAATTTCAATTGGTTCATCATAATTTAATTCCCAAGTCAAAGATCCCTCATAGATACCCACTCACCGGCTATCATTGTTTGGTGAGGTAATGGATATGCAAAGTAATAGCAAAGTGCGTCCCCCTCAGTGGCAGACCATAATACCAAATCTGCAGCCATACCAGCAGCAATATGGCCGACTTCTTTGTCTAAACCTAACGCTTTCGCTGCTTGACTCGTCACTCCAGCCAACACCTCAGGAACAGATAAAGCAAAAAATTGGCATGCCATACTCATCATCAATCGCAATGATGCCGTTGGTGAGGAACCTGGATTACAATCAGTAGCAATAGCCATACCTACTCCAGCCTGGCGTAGTAAATCAACTGGTGGTTTATGTTGTTCGCGTAAAAAATAATAGGCTCCTGGAAGCAATACCGCAACGGTATTGGACTTAGCCAAGGCCTGCGCCCCTCTCTCATCTAAAAACTCAAGATGGTCGCAAGATAAAGCGCCAAATTCGGCAGCAAGCTCACTGGCACCAAGATTAGACAATTGCTCCGCATGGCATTTTATCGGTAAATTCAATGCATGTGCAGCGCGAAAAATTTGTTCTGTTTGTGCCAGCGAAAAAGCGATTGATTCACAGAAGACATCTACCGCATCAATTAAATCCATCTCACATAAAGCAGGTAACATTTCTTCGCACAACAGATCCACATAGGCTTGGTTGTTGCCTGAAAATTCAGGGCCAACTGTATGCGCACCCAAAAAAGTCTTGCGTACTCTTAAACCAGTCATTTCTCCCAGGCGTTTAGCCACACGGAGCATCTTTAGCTCAGAAGACAAATCCAAACCGTAGCCTGATTTAATTTCTACCGTAGTTACCCCTTCGTTTTTTAAAGCTAAAATTCGCGGCAACGATTGCTGAATTAACTCGTCCTCTGAAGCCGCACGAGTTTGCTTTACGGTAGAGATAATTCCACCGCCTGCTTTAGCAATTTCTGTATAGCTTACTCCAGAGAGTTTCATCTGAAACTCCGCAGCCCGATTTCCCGCAAAAACCAAATGCGTATGACAATCAATCAAGCCTGGAGTAACTAATTGGCCATGACAATCCACTCGTTCTTTAGTTTCTCTAAATTGCGAGGGTAATTCTGCTTCGGGACCACACCAAGAAATAATACCCTTACTAATAGCAATTGCTTGCTGTGTTAGTTGCTTGCCTAAAGCATCAATAGTCGTGGTATTAAGCAATAACTTATCGCAAGTTAACATTAAAAATCCCAATGAAGAACTTGATGTGGCGGTTTAAGCCATGCTGCATGATGGCTGGTATCGTAAATGTCCCATTCCTTAGAACCATAGGTTGCTGCATCAACATCCAACAATAACCAAGTTAAAAATACTGCTACAGTTTCTGGTGCAACCAAACGCCCCTTCTCTTTCAGACGCTTATAAAAATTACCTTGATCATGATCTGGATTTTCATCACTGCGAGCCAAAACCTGCATATCCGTATCAATAATGCCTGGCATTACGCTAGCAAAAGCAACCGATTCGGACTCTAAATGCCAGCACTTGGACAACATTGCTAAGGCGGCTTTTGAAACGCAATAAGCCCCCCAACCTTTTATTGCAAAATAAGCAGCTCCGGAACCAATATTTAACACACGACCTTGATTTAACTTGGTATATAGCATTTGTGATAAATATAGTGGGGCATTTAAATTAGTACTTAGCGCATGTTGCCATTCTTGAGGTTCAATATCTTTTAATAAACTCAGGGGATTTAAAGTACCCGCATTATTAATTAATGCAGTAATTTGAGATACCGAATCCAGATGTGTTTTTATAGCTGCTAAACCATCTGGGGTAGCAACGTCAGCGCAGAAATATTGAATGTTTGTTGCGGCAGCTGCTGTTTCCTTCAATAACTGCTCTCGACGCCCGATGATTAATACATTTTTACCGCGTTTATCCAAAGATAAGGCTAAAGCTTTTCCTATACCACTTCCACCGCCAGTAATAATAAACACAATATCCTCTGTATCTTCTATCTAAGTGTACACAGATAATACCAGACATTAGACTAAGTTGGCATATTTTAACCGGGTAAAGACAAAATTTCTTTTTTTATGGCAAGTACTATAGAATCAATAACTTTCACTATGTATCGCTAATACAGGGAGAATTTAATGTTTGAAAATCTGTCCAATTATCGGCATGCTGACCCGCTCTTATGGCAGGGTAGAAAAGATACTCCCAATGCAGAGCGTTTTTTTCAAAAAATAACCTTTCCTACACAACAAACCGATTTAATTAGCAAAGAGAAAAAAACCATTTTTGTTGGTTTTGCTAGCGATGCAGGAGTGCGCCGCAACCAGGGCAGACCCGGTGCAAAACTAGGGCCTGATCAAATAAAAACTCAATTGGCAAAGCTCCCCTGCTCCAATAATAAAGTTTATGTCGACTTAGGAAATATCATTTGTGAACAGGATGAGCTGGAATTAGCACAAAGCCAATTTTCCAGTTTGATTAATTTTTGCCATCAGCAGGGACACCAAACCATTGCTTTAGGAGGAGGCCATGAAATTGCGTGGGCTCATCATCAAGGGTTAGCTGCTAATTATACGCGATTGGGTATTATTAATTTTGATGCACATTTTGATCTGCGCCCTTACCTCAAAGATCAGCTTGGAACCTCAGGTACTCCTTTTTCACAAATTGCCGCCTGGTGTGAAGACAACAGACGTAAATTTGATTATTGCTGCCTGGGTATACAACGGATGGGTAATACTCCTTCGTTGTTTCGTCGTGCAGCGGAATTAAACGTGCGCTATTTAACGGCAGAAGATATTTATGAGAAAAGCCTCGCTTGGCATTTGGCTTTTCTTGATGATTTTATGCTAAATATGGACCATATTTATTTAACTATCTGTCTTGATGTTTTAGCTGAATGTTTCGCCCCAGGGGTAAGCGCCCCACAGCCACTGGGGTTAACCCCATGGCAAATATTGCCACTCTTGAAATACATCATGCAAAGTGGCAAAGTAGTCAGTTTAGACATTGCTGAGCTTTCGCCACCTTTGGATCAGGATCAAAAAACAGCCAGGCTGGCAGCGCTTATTATCGCAGAATTGCTGCACACAATTTAAAGGAGTTATTTCATGAAGAAAACCATACTTTGGAGTGCCTTAGCTACTCTAATTAGCACTCAAGTATATGCTGCTGATCCAGCGTCACCAGCAACTCCAGCAACACCCCCACAACCAGGCTCTACTACGCTTCCAGCAGCACCAGCAGCTCAAGTCGTACCTGCCCCAGCACCGAGTGCGGTCATTGATTGCAATTATAAAATTCCTGCTCAAGTAAAAAGCGTAGAACAATCTGTGGTTTTAGCTTGGTCTGAAAAAGCAGTGATCCAATCATTTAGCTTCGACCCAAATACCTTAGATGCACAAATGCAGAAATTACAGGCCTGTTTTACTGAACAAGGTTGGACTGGTTTTAGTACTGCATTGAAAAAATCAGGTAATATCGAAGCGATTAAGTCACAAAGTTTAACTGTAAGCAGTCATGTTGATGGCCAAGGATTTATTACAAATGCCAAAGACAATCAGTGGAAGGTCACATTGCCTTTAGTAGTAGTTTATCAAAATGAGAAAGAAAAAGTTAGCCAACTGTTGAGTGTTGATTTAACGGTTAATCGTAAACCAACAGGAGACCTGGGAATTACCCAAATGATTGCAACTCCACGCGGTACGGTGACAACGAAAAAACCTATATTGGTAAATAATCCTGAGAATACAAATCTGGATACTCGCCCAGCGGATGAAAGCACTCCTAATGCTCCGCAAAACCAACCTGTTATAGGTAAGCCTCATTAATCAAGCCCAATGCCACTAAGTCCCGTATTATTACTACATCTAATACGGGCTATATAAAACTCTAGCTTGTAATGAACAGTATTTTTTCAAACAAAATACGAACAAGTTGAATCAAAACCGTAATAGTCACTCAAAATCATCACAGCACAGTGGTCAAGGAAGTAATCATTTGATTAATCAACACACCGTTTTCTAAGAATGACCTGGATATTCGTATTCACTCAAGCAGCTCAAATCCATAGGCAACGTTCCTGAAGCATTTTTACACACCACCAAATTTAGTTCATGAACAGATCTTTATGCTTACTTCGATGCCCACTCACCCGCGTATGCTGGGCCTACGAACCGATGCTGCTTGACGCGATTTACCCACCAAATAGGGTAATTGAAAAAGCATCTATTTTATAAAGAACCAAAGTTGGTAGCGTGGGAAAGCAATAGATTTCTCTCGCAAGAATTTTTAAGAAATATACTTTTAATTCAAGGAACAAGCGGTCAACAAATAAACAATTGGTTGACTTAAAGGATAGAAAGAACTATATTCTCGCAATTATTCTCAGCTTGTTTCATTCATGCCAAATACTCCCCTATTAGATATAGTGCAAAAATCATTACAAAAACTCTGGTTGTTTTGCCAAGGAAACTCTTCTTTTAATTGGCCTGAATTGGAAGATTACACACAATTCCTCCCTTTGTTTTTTCAAAGCCAAGAACAGGAAAGCCAACAAGAAGGAGTAGAGCTAGTTCGTAAAGCTCTGATACATAATCCATCCGGAATGCTATTAAGTATTACCTTTCTATGTAGCCATGCAAAAAACATTCCTCAAGATATATGGCATAAACCGGACGAAATGAATCTCTCCTTGTTACATCATTTGCTCAATGCCATGTTTATTGTAAATAAACGATTCGCCAATCGGCTTCACATAAACAAATCGGACTACAATTCATTGCAAGCAGTTTTCCCCGGGCCCACAAACAATTTAACACTAAATGTCGCATTATTACTTAAAGAGTGTACGGAGCTATTATTTTATGGCTCGAGAGAGTTTTATGGATTCCACACAACATTTTTTAAGGAAAATCCTCTCTGGGCAAGAAAACTATTCCAATATTTATTACAGCATTACTGGGTAGATATAACGGAAGAACAGTTGATTAAGTTATTTAGAAACAAGCCCGATAGTGAATTGATGAGCTCCAACTCCTCCTTAATAAAATTTATAAAAGCTTTTGCTTATTATAACTATCCTCGCTACATCCAATGGTTACATAATAAATGTAAACAAAATGAAATTACACAACTGTTTAGCCAATTAAACAAACAAGAAAAAGAAACTATTTTAGCTACTGCTTTAAGCAGGTCTGGCAAAAAGGCCTCCGGTTCCCAGAGGGAGCAAACTTCCGACCAGCATTATGAATACGTAATTATTCAACTTTTAGAGCAATTTTCCCGGGATGAATTAAACATTAATAACGCAATAAGTGTGTGCGATGATATACTACATCCGTATTACCAGCACACATTTAAATATAATACCGGCACACAAAAGTTACGAGCCTCATCTGCTAAAGAGAGTCCATTCGTGGCTTTAGCTAAGATTATAGGAAAAAATCAATTAAATCATGCATGCTGGTTTCATTCCGGTACTAAAGAAGCAAACAAGCTGATTTCATTGTTTGAGCACTCCCCAAAAAAACGATTAGTGATTATTTTGGCAGCTTATAACTATCAAAAATATAATTCGCAACAAAGTATCCTGTGCCAACTACTCGACAGCTGGAATGACATAAGATCATTTGTTGCATTAAAGGAATATGAAACCCCTGACCAGGAGCTAAGTGCATTTATTAGGCAGTACCTGGAGCATAAGAATCCAACACCAGCCTACGAAGCACAGCAGACCAATCAACAAAATTTAATAGCACCAGTACTGGCTCCTTTCTCATATTTAAATTCTGATTTCTTGCCTTACGACGCTATGGATAATTTTTATTCCCTTGAGATTTTTGATGCAGAAGGAAGGCTCCCCGAGCATCTGCTATTGGATGAAGAGAAGCAAGCCATCCCCTTATTGCCTCAATATGAGTTTATTCCCGCTCCTCAAGAAGAATTTGTTCAGAGCACACCGAAGCAATTAATACAAGGAACTATGGATGAGTTTATTGACCAACTATTCACCCAAACAGAAGCAGACCTAATACCACTTGCGACAACGCATACTCACACCGAAGCGCTCGCAGATCAATTTGTAATGCAGGTAGATGAACCTGTTTTTAATAATTCATTAGTGATTAGAGCGGGAATTCAAGATAAATATTTAGGCGCGAATTTACCGTCACTAACTATAGCAAAATCTTCAACGATAATGCAGCCAACACTGGGTACTATTTCAGTTCCCTTTGAGCGTTTAAGCAGTTTAAATCCCCGAAATCCACTGAAACATACCCAAATGATTAATGCATTGGGACTTTATGCCGATTTATATACTGCCGAAGAACAACCAGTTACTCCTGAAGCAAAAGTCACTTTTATTTGTGCTGGACGCAAAGAAAATGCGTTTTTGCCACCAATAGCTCCGGGAGAGCGCGTAATCCTGGTGCTTACCGAAAACGAATTTGCAACGTTAGGAGTTTTACCTGCTTATGATGTACTGGTAATCAAAGAAATTCATAGCTCCGGTCAGGCACTACCACCGGGTACGATTACCAGCCGTCGCTTAGCAATCATTCTCTTTGCCGCCCATAACAAGTTATCCCACGTTCTTATGCTGGATGACAACATAAAGGTGGTCAATTACACCACCTTTAGGGCTGATTATTCCTTATTTGACTATCTATATGACAAGCAAAATGAAGCACTCTGTATTTCAATCAGTACCGGATTCAATACAAACCTAAAGAGTGGTCAACTCGGCTCTAAATTATTTATGTTAAATCTCGCCAAAATCAAAGAATATTTACCCGACGAACAACTCTATTTATTATTGCCCGAACCCAAGCATAACAGTAGTTGGGGTGAGGATTATTATTTACAAATTATGTTGCATCATTTGGCTCAACCACAATTAAACGGCTATGCAATTGCTCCGCCACAAGAAGCAAATCTGTTACGCTCAAAAACACATCGTAATGCCTTCCGAGCTACCAATAAACTGGCAGAGCCACTTGAATCTTTATCCGAAGAGTATGCTCTGGCATTAGAAAAAGCACAACTCGATTTAGCTAACAAAACAATTGCCAGCTTTAATGATCTTATCCGGTCAAATCAGCTACGCTACCAAGCACAACAAACACGCCTGGCGAATGCGGATCTCGTACAATATCATGCGCAACTTAACGGTATGGAAGTAAATTCACAACTCACCACCATCCATCTACCGGAGAATCCCTATCCTTTTCAACAACGCTGGCAACAAATTCATGGAAAAGCACCATTTGATGCCTCTTATTTGCGAAGCTATCAACAACAAGCAATTATTGCTGCATTGACCATGAACACCCCACAAAGCCAACTCATGATGGCCACAGGTACCGGAAAAACACGAGTACAAATAGAATTAGCCCGCCTCGCCTACCATGCGGCTTTAGATGATGAGTGCATTATTATTGTCACCCCCTTTATCCAACTCATGGAACAATTCTATGACAATTTTATTGCCTATAATAAACAGTCCAGTAGCTCTGCCTTTAACTTGCAAATCCCGCAAGAAAACATTATTAAAATTTCCAGTGCTCTAAACAGCTGCACTGTGGCTCATTTGCAGTATAATCAACGCATAAAGCAACAGAAATGTATTCTTATTTTTTGTGAGGATAGTTTTAGTTTATTAATGAAGCAAAATCCCGAGCTTGTTAGTCGTTGCTGTTTATTGTTGTTGGATGAATATCATGAATATGCACAACGAATCCCCGAACTCATCAATCAATTAAACCAATGGGAATCAGAGCTATTGTTAATAGGGAGTACCGCTACCCCACCACTTAAAAATGCATTGCCCAGCATATTCAATTATACGTTTAAGCAAGGTATTAGTGATGGCATATTAGCTCCGGTAATCGCAGATAGCCTTGGCCTTCCCTACACGAAAAACAATTTATCTATCTTAATGAAGAAACTACCACAGCTACTACAACAAATAATACATCCTGGATTTCGACAAAAAACAACATTACAGCAGAGTCGAGGAGTGATTTATTTTGCGTCGATTGAAGAATGCGATGCAGCTAAAGAACAATTAAAAACCCACGGTTATAATGCTTATGCAATCCATTCAGGAAACTCCCGCTATAAAGAGGAACTAGAGAGTTTTATCAACAGTAATCAGCCCGGAGTGTTACTGGCGGTAAATATGCTTGGCATTGGTTTTGATGATCCCAGCCTTTCCTGGCTTATACTAGCCGTAGAACGGCAACACGATAACATTCAACGTTTAGAACAAATGGTAGGACGAGTCGTACGTAAATATCAGGATAAAATCGGCTACATCCTCGGTTTTGGGCGTATTATTTGTGAAGCAATTACCCCTTTACTCAAAGATGTAATCATTGATGCTGCGACAATTCAGCCTGAATATTATAACCAGGATATTGAGTTAAGCCCCAAATATCACTTTACAACTAAAACTCCTCCGAACAGTAAAAAAAGAGCATCCCCTATATCACTGAAAGGGTTAAACTCTTCAAAACTACCGCGCTTATCAGCACAAGATCTTGCTCCACATAATCCAATTCTAATTGATATTCCGGATGAGCCCCAAGAAACCGGTTCCAAGACAAGCGATAAACCAAATGTACTAGCATACCCATCTCATTTAGAACCCGAGCATATAGACCACAGCACGCATGAACTTGCAAATACCACAAGCGAAGAATCCAATCTCGCTCGACCTACATTCGGTAGAAAATATCCGCGTTTCTTGAGTTTTTTTGCGATAAATCAAATAGATGAAGACACCAAGGAATATGCAATCGCTCAACCAGACTCCAGTGAACAATACCGACCCGCTTGAGTTTTAAACCAAATTAAGACAGTGCCGATGGTGCCACAGGGCGAAGTCAAAGAAGGCCCAATTACAAGCAACCAAGCACTAAGAGATACAACCTGTATCAGCTAAAACTAATACAGGTTGAGTGTACACTCTTTAAAATGAACGAGGTTGTGAATGATTCACACCATTTTGGTCTGAATAAGCTAAAACGATTACTTTAGTACCAATCTTCATAAAGTTTTCATTTAACCATTTTGCCGCACTTGGGAACACACGTACGCAACCATGGCTTGATGGACGCTCAGGCACATCATAGGCTGCATGAATGGTGAATCCTTGATAGAAATACATGCAGTAAGGCATTTTAGCACCACCACGTGTATCTACAGGATATTCTCCTGAACGACAGTTAATACCTTGCTTATTATAAACACGGAAAATCCCAGTTACGGTTCTGCATGACTGGCTTGAATTTTCTTCACAAGTATCAACCCCGGCAGAGCCCGCTCCAGTTAATAAACGGTTGCCCTCTTCATCATAAGCAGCCCAAGCAGAGGCTTTAGGGTCGAACACAAAACGCTTTTCACCAGTTGCTTTAATTTTCATGGGAAAATAGCTACGGCCACGTTTGTCTTTTGTGTAATGGATGGTTCGGTGCACATAACCTGCATCATCAGTAATTAAAGTAGATTCATCTAACTCTACGCAGGATGTTAACCCAAGGCATAGCAGCAAACCTGCCGAAAATAACTTCTTCATTTAGATATTTTCTCCAAAAAATAAACTCCCTTCCCTGCTTAGGAAGGACTAACTCATATCAATTTTAAGCCCGAGCTTGTTGCCAACGAACCCTCTTCGACGTTCCGCAGCTTGGCCACGGGAGGTCGATAGAGTTAACATCTTCTTAACTTAACAGCAATAAAAAACACTCTTAAGACTCTAATTTCTTATATTTAATCCGCGAAGGTCTATTGGCAGCATCACCTAAACGGCGTTTTCTATCTGCTTCATAATCACTGTAATTTCCTTCAAGGAAGACAATTTGCGAATCACCTTCAAACGCCATGAAATGGGTACAAATTCGATCCAGGAACCATCGATCATGCGAAATGATCACCGCGCAACCAGGGAAGTTTAAAAGAGCCTCTTCCAAAGCACGTAAGGTTTCAACATCCAAATCGTTACTGGGTTCGTCAAGTAATAACACGTTACAACCACTTTTTAGCAATTTTGCTAAGTGCACGCGGTTACGCTCTCCCCCAGAAAGTTGAGACATTTTCTTTTGCTGATCTGTTCCTTTGAAGTTAAACCGGCCTACATAAGCACGTGAAGGCATTTGGAAGCTACCCACCTGCATAATGTCATGACCGTCAGAAATTTCTTCCCATACGGATTTATTCGGGTCTAACTCATCGCGAAGCTGATCCACATAGGCCAACTGCACTGTATCACCAATGCGAATAGTACCGCTATCAGGTTGCTCCTGACCAGTAATCATTTTCAAAAATGTTGATTTACCTGCGCCATTTGGACCAATGATACCCAAAACACCGCCTTTAGGTAGTTTAAAGTCAAATTTATCAATTAAGATTCGATCGCCAAATGACTTGCTAATTTGCTCGCCTTCGAATACTAAATCACCTAAACGCTCACCTGGTGGAATATAAATTTCATTGGTTTCATTACGTTTTTGGAACTCTTTAGAATTCATCTCTTCAAAACGTTGCAAACGTGCTTTATTTTTAGCATGACGTCCTTTCGGAGAAGTACGCACCCACTCTAACTCAGACTTAATTGTTCGTTGATGCGAATCTTCCTGTTTCTTTTCCATCTCTAAACGGGCTTCTTTTTGCTCAAGCCAAGCAGTGTAATTACCTTTATAAGGGAAACCCTCTCCGCGGTCTAATTCTAAGATCCACTCAGCTGCATTATCCAAGAAGTATCTATCATGGGTAATCGCGACTACGGTTCCAGGGAAACCTTCTAAATAATGTTCTAACCATGCCACTGATTCAGCATCCAAATGGTTGGTTGGCTCATCAAGGAGTAACATATCTGGATTAGAAAGTAATAAGCGGCATAAAGCGACACGACGACGCTCTCCACCAGACAGATTGCGAACAATTGCATCCCACTCAGGTAGTCTTAATGCATCAGCAGCGATGTCGAGTTTTCTATCCAAGTCCCAACCACCACCAGCTTCAATGACGTTTTGCAACTCGCCTTGTTCAGCAAGTAACTCATTCATTTCATCATCGCTCATAGGCTCCGCAAAACGCATGCTGATTTCATCGAAGCGCACTAAATGCTGCTTCATCTCAGATACGCCCTCTTCAACCACTTCGCGCACTGTTTTATCCAAATCTAACTGTGGTTCTTGCTCTAGGTAACCAATTTTAATTCCTGGTTGTGGTCTTGCCTCACCTTCAAATTGGGTATCTACTCCCGCCATAATACGTAACAGCGTGGACTTACCTGAACCGTTCAACCCCAGCACACCAATTTTTGCGCCTGGGAAAAAACTTAATGAAATATCCTTTAAAATAAACCGCTGATTTTCAACAATTTTGCTGACACGATTCATGGTAAAAATATATTGTGACATAAAAACTCCGCTTTACTTTAACTCTATAAAATCTTAGGTCCAGTCTAAAATAACCTTTCCAGATTGACCTGACGCCATAATTTGGAATGCATTTTGGTAGTCATCTACTGGAAAATGATGCGTGGTTACAGGTGAAATATCTAATCCACTTTGTAACATGGCAATCATTTTATACCAGGTTTCAAACATTTCACGACCATAAATACCCTTAATAACCAGCCCTTTAAAAATTACCTGGTTCCAGTCAATAGGAGTTTCTTGTGGCGGAATACCTAACATTGCAACATGACCACCATGAGTCATGGCTTTCATCATTTCATTTAAGGCTAATGGGTTACCTGACATTTCCAGGCCTACATCAAAACCTTCAATCATACCAAGCTCGGCAACAACATCAGAAAGTTTTTCGTACTTAACGTTCACTGCACGTGTAACACCCATTTTACGTGCTAACTCGAGACGGAAATCATTCACGTCTGTAATCACAACATGACGAGCACCAATATGGCGGACGATTGCTGCGGCCATAATACCGATAGGGCCTGCTCCAGTAATTAAAACATCCTCACCGACCACATCAAAAGACAAAGCACAATGAGCCGCATTACCAAATGGGTCAAAAATTGATGCTTGATCGTCAGTAATATTGTCCGGAAGAACAATGACATTTGATGCCGGTAATGCTAAATACTCAGCAAAACAGCCAGGGCGATTTACGCCAACGCCTAGAGTATTGCGGCATAAGTGGCGTTTTCCCGCGCGGCAATTACGGCAATAACCGCAAGTAATATGCCCTTCACCAGAAACGCGCTGCCCAACACTCAATCCTTGAACTTCCTGGCCTAAAGCTACGATTTCGCCTGCAAACTCATGTCCAACAGTCATAGGAACAGGGATTGTCGCTTGTGCCCAATCGTCCCAAGAATAAATATGAATATCAGTACCGCAAATCGCTGTTTTATTAATTTTAATTAAAACATCATTAACGCCGTATTCAGGAATGGCAACTTCTTCCATCCAAATTCCAGGCTCTCTTTTAGCTTTGACTAATGATTTCATTTAATTACCTCAAAATAGTGAATTATCCTTCAGACGCTCCAATATTATGTCCCTATTTATATAACTGAAAACTCTTTACCTACTGTTTCAAACGCAGCAATTGCTTTATCTAAATGATACAATTCATGCGCTGCAGACATTTGCGTACGAATACGTGCTAAACCTTTAGGTACTACAGGATAAGAAAAACCAACAACATAAATACCTAACTCCAGTAAACGATTGGCCATACGCCCCGCCAAACTAGCATCCCCTAACATCACAGGAATAATTGCATGCTCACCAGGAATTAGCTTAAAGCCTAATTTTGACATTCCTTCACGGAAGTATTTACTGTTACGTTTTAATTTTTCTGATAAATGACTATCTTGCATTAAATTATCTATAACCACACAGGAAGTATGTGCAATTACCGGGGCAAGGGTATTAGAAAATAAATAAGGTCTGGAACGCTGACGCAACCAATCAACAATCGTTGCATTTGCAGAAGTGTAACCACCAGAAGCGCCGCCTAAAGCTTTGCCTAAGGTACCAGTAATAATATCAATGCGCTCACTAACGCCAAAATGCTCAGGAGTACCACGACCTGTTTTCCCCATAAAACCAACAGCATGCGAATCATCTACCATAACCATCGCATCATATTTATCTGCTAATTCACAAATAGCGGGTAGGTTGGCAAGAATACCATCCATAGAGAACACGCCATCAGTGGCAATCAAACGAAAACTCGCGCCTTTGGCTGCAATTAACTGCTCTTCTAAGGCTTTCATGTCATTATTTGCATACCGATAACGTGCTGCTTTACATAAACGTACGCCATCAATAATACTGGCGTGGTTCAAGGCATCGCTAATGATCGCATCCTCTTCACCTAACAAAGTTTCAAACAGACCAGCATTCGCATCAAAGCAAGAAGAATATAATATAGTATCTTCTTTACTTAAAAACTGGCTAATTTTTTGTTCCAGTTGTTTGTGTGGTGTTTGAGTTCCGCAAATAAACCGTACTGAAGCCATACCATAACCATATTGCTCGAGTGCTTTTTGTCCTTCAGCGATTAATTGAGGATCATTTGCTAAACCTAGATAGTTGTTCGCACAAAGGTTAATCACTTCTTTATGATTTACGGTCACATCAGCCTGTTGTTGACTATCAATGATACGCTCTGATTTGTAGAGTCCTTCACTTTTCAGCTGTTCTAACTCGCCTTGCAAAAAATCGCTAAATTGGTCAAGCACGGTTCTCTCCTATACATTATCTTAGAAACAACAGTTGCATCGCTCCTACTCAAACAAAGAATACATTTGCTTTTTCGAAGTGAATTACGATAAATTTACGGATCATAACAAACTTTAACCACAGTCACCACGAAATTAAGGATTCGGACATTATTTCTTAGCACATAAGCTAATTTTTTGCTAAGATGGTCGCAGAGTTTTAACCCATTAAACACAATGAATACGGTAGAGCAAATGAGTTATCAACACGCACGCACGAACATGGTGAAACAACAGTTACGAACTGGTGATGTTTTAGAAGAGTCTATTCTGAGCTTGTATGATTTAATACCAAGACATGAATTCGTCCCTGAGCAGTATACTCAGTTTGCCTATTCAGATATGCAGATTCCTCTAGGGCATGGTCAGCGTATGCTTACTCCTTTAGAAGAAGGAATCATTCTTCAGTCTTTAGAGCTTAAAGGTACTGAAGCAGTTCTTGAAGTTGGTACAGGTAGCGGCTTTTTTACTGCATTACTTAGCAAATTATGCAAACAAGTAATTAGCGTAGACTACTATTCTGAATTCACTGCTAATGCAGCCGGTAAATTAAAAGAACATCATTGTGAGAATGTAGAATTGATTACTGGCGATGCTTGCCAGGGTTGGTTAGAAAAAGCTCCTTACGATGTTGTTATCTTTACTGGTGCTCTGGAAAAACTGACTGAAACCCATATGTTACAAGTACTACCAGGCGGAAAATTATTTGCAATTGAAGGAAAAATGCCTGTAATGAAAGGCATGTTATACCAATTAGATCACCAAGGAAATTGGCAAAAATCAGTGATTTTGGAAACTGGAATTCCATCATTAATTGATAAGCTCAAGCCAAAAGAATTTACATTCTAAATCAAGAATTAGTACTGCCATTAATTTATTGTCTGTCGTTCCCTATCTGTATGGGAATGACCGGATTTTTAAACTAATGGCAGTAGGTGATCGAAAACAATTATTCAACACAAAGCCGCAGGAAGACGGACTCTGTATTTTTAGGGTGAATCTTATAATGAAAAAGCTGCTGTTCTGCTCTCTCATAACCGTGGGACTGTCCTCATCTGCATATGCAACAGACTTGATGGATGTTTACCAGCAGGCCCTTGCAAATGATCCAATTTTCAAGAATGCCTATGACACCTACATGGCAAATGCAGAAGCGGTTCCTCAGGCACGAGCTGCATTACGTCCACAGCTCACTCTTTCCGGCCAGGGAAATCGTAATTATTTTGAGTATAATTCGCCTAGCTTTGGAGCTACTGCTCAATATTACAATTCAGCAGTTTGGCAAGTAACTGCATCACAAGCATTATTCAATTATGAGTCATGGGCTAAAGTACGCCAGGCCAAAGCTTATGTTAAAGCTGCACAAGCCACATTTAACGACTCAGCCCAAGATTTAATTTTAAGAACAGCAAAAGCCTATTTTGATGTGCTGTATGCGCAAGATACTTTAGAATTTGCCGAAGCGAAAAAAAGAGCAAACAAACGCCAATACGAGCAAGCACAGCAACGTTTTCAAGTTGGTCTGGATGCAATTACCTCGGTTTATGAAGCAAAAGCCGCCTACGATCAATCTATAGCGACTGTTATTGCTTCTCGTAATAATAAAATAAACCAGTATGAAAATTTAAGAAAATTAACCAATCACGTTTATGAATCATTAGCCCCTCTACGAGATGGTAAGATCCCACTGATAAAACCTGAACCGAACAATGTTAATGTTTGGGTCGATACCGGTTTAAATCAAAATTACAAATTATTCGCTGCAAAATATAATCTCGAAGTAGCTCGAGAAAATGTCAAAGCGCTTTCAGCAGGTAACTGGCCGACCATTGCGCTTCAGGGAAACAGCTCACAAACCTTTAACCAGGTAACTAATGTTGACAACAACCCCCTACTCCCCAAAAATCAGAAACAAGCAAATGTAGCTTTGGCCTTAAACTTCCCGGTGTTCCAAGGTGGCCTGGTTCGCTCGCAAACACGCCAAGCTCAGCATAATTTCCAAGGAAGTAGTGAGCAAATGGAGCAAGCTTATCGCAACGTGGTGGTGAATAGTCGTATTGCATTCAATACAATAATTGATGGAATTAGCAAAGTAAAAGCAGATAGACAAACAATTATTTCACAACAAAATTCATTAGAAAGTACCGAAGCCCAATTTGAAGTGGGTACCCGTACTATGGTGGACGTAGTAAACGCTCAACAACGCTTATTCGAAGCCCAACAGCAATTAGCTAATGATCAATACAACTTGATTAATTCTGTTTTGACTTTAAAATACTTTGCCGGTTCATTAAATGTTAATGATCTGCAACTCGTCAATTCATGGCTGGCAACGATGCGCGTTAACACTCATATCGCCAATAAGACAAGCAAATAACAAGGTTTTATCATGTCCAATCCGTCTCAAGTTGAAAAAAAATTACTGCATTACACTGGCAAGGCCATTGCAGATTTTAATATGATCCAACGCGGTGACCGCGTAATGGTCTGTTTATCTGGAGGCAAGGATTCCTTCACACTCTTAACTATTCTTGATCAACTACGTCGTCGTTCAGGTAATAAATTTGAACTATTTTCGTTTACGTTGGATCAGGCACAACCAGGCTGGGATGATTCAACTCTGCGTCAATGGCTCGCTGATCGCTCAATTAAACACGAAATTTTAACACGTGATACCTACAGCATTGTTAAAGAAAAGGTTCCTGAAGGAAAAACCTATTGTTCTTTATGCTCACGTTTACGCCGCGGTATTATTTATCGTTATGCAGAAGAAAATGGCTATAACAAAATTGCTTTGGGCCATCATCGTGATGATTTAATCCGCACGCTGATGATGTCTATTTTATATAATGGTGACGTTCGTTCTATGCCGCCGAAACTGCTAAGTGATAATAAAAAGCATATCGTCATACGCCCATTAAGTTATGTACAAGAAAAGGACATTATTACCTTTGCTAATGAACAGGCTTTTCCAATCATTCCTTGTAATCTTTGTGGCTCACAAGAAAATTTAATGCGTAAAAAAGTAGCGCGTTTAATTGATCAACTTGCAGAAGAAAACCCCAAAGTCCCAAGCAATATGTTGCATGCATTACAAAGTATTAAACCAAGTCAGCTAATGGATCAAAGCATGTGGAACTTTAAAAACTTAGAACATGAATTGATTACTGAAAATAGAAACGAAGCAGATGAACTTTTTTCTGCTGAAGAATTTGAAACATCTGAAGAATCTTAAGCTAAATTCTCACTATTTTTCTATTGTAACCTGGTTGCGAGCAGCCAGGTTTTCTCTTAAATCTGCCCTAAGGCATTAATCAGAATCTCATAAAAAAACTTTTATGTTCGGAAACTCTGAAAAAACTACAGCTTAACAAAATCGTTACATAATAGTTACGTTTCTGTAACATTTATGTTTCAATAGCTTACACTTTAGTCTAAAATTACAGGGCTTATAAAAGCAAGTAGATTAAAGCAAAGTCTGATAAATAATTTTCAATATAGGATACTATTCATGCAAGCAGAAACGATGTTTGATGTACGTAAATTTCGAATCTACGGCAAACGTTACTTAAAGTTTGATCTAGTCGCAGGGATAGTTGTATTTCTCGTGGCAATTCCACTCTGTTTAGGAATCGCGCTCGCTTCCGGAGCACCAATATTCTCCGGAATCATAAGTGGTATTGTTGGAGGAGTTGTTGTTGGTGTTTTAAGTGGCTCACAAGTCAGCGTGAGTGGTCCCGCAGCCGGTATGGCCGCCGTTGTAGTCACCGCCATTGCCCAGCTAGGAGATTTCAACTCCTTCCTATTCGCCTTACTTCTTGCCGGGATGCTGCAAGTCATTATCGGCTGCTTAAAAGCAGGCTTTGTTGCGGATTATGTGCCATCTAACGTGGTTCAAGGCTTACTATGTGCAATCGGTATTTTATTAATTATCAAAGAATTGCCACTAGCATTTACTCACTCGAGTGATTTTAATGAATTGAAAACCCATTTAATGGAAACTACGGATGTTATTACCCTAAGTCCCCTACTCGCCCTCTACAATCATCTTAATAACGGAGCAATGCTCATTACACTCTGTTCTTTAGCCATTTTAATTTACTTTGATAAAACCAAAAATAAAGTGCTTAAAGAAATACCTGCTCCAATTATTGTAGTAATTCTAGGTGTGCTCTTAAATGAACTCTATATGTGGGGTGATTCAGAATTGATTCAAGATACACCTCAATTGGTTAATATTCCCCATAGTGAAAGCATCTCAGATTTTGTTGATAAATTAGTACATCCCAACTGGGCAGCATGGAGTAATGCAAAAGTCTATTTTTATGCGGTTATTATTGCCATTATCGCGTCACTTGAAACCTTACTTAACATTAAAGCAGGAGAACGATTAGATAAACAAAAACGTCATGCCTCTACCAACCGCGAACTAGTAGCTCAAGGTATAGGAAATATGACTGCAGGTTTACTCGGTGGTATCCCGATTACTTCCGTGATTGTGCGAACTTCGATTAACATCCAAGCGGGTTCAAGAACTAAAATGTCCATCATTTTGCATGGACTATTTATTCTTTTTGCCGTCATGTTAATTCCAGGAACACTAAACAAAATTCCCTTATCGTCATTAGCAGCAATTCTTATTTATACAGGATATAAATTAAATAAACCTGCGATTTATCGTTCAATCTATGCTCAAGGTCTCGATCGATTTATTCCATTTATCGTGACCGTAATTGGTATTATTGTATTTAACCTTCTGGCTGGTATTTTAATCGGTCTGGCTGTGAGTTTGTTTTTCATATTGAAATCAAACAGCCAGGCACGTATTGATATTATTCAAGAGATTTATCCTCAAGGAATAACCAGCAGGCTAGTACTGCCACAGCAAGTAACGTTCTTAAACAAAGCGACGTTAGTTGCAGAACTTGACTCTATTCCTAATGGTTCACAATTAATTATTGACGCTCATTATACCCAGTATATTGATAAAGAAATTTCTGAGCTGCTCAAAGAATTTAAAGAGGAACAAGCACCACTGAAGCAAATATCAATAAACCTCACGGGTTTCAAAGAACATTATAAGATCCATAACTACATTAATTTTATTAATGTCACTACTTATGATGTGCAATCTAACCTGTCTCCAGCTCAAGTACTTAATATTTTAAATGAGGGAAATAATCGCTTTCTAGCGGATGAGCGTATTCACCGATTAACTCATCTTGATGTTCAATACACAGCAAAAGAACAACATCCAATTGCTATTGTCTTAGGTTGTATTGACTCACGTGTACCTGTAGAAACCATTTTTGATATGACTTTTGGTGATATTTTCTGTGTGCGTGTGGCAGGTAACGTAGTGAATGATGATGTCCTCGCGAGTATCGAGTACGCCTGTAATGTGGTTGGTGTTAAACTAATTGTGGTTTTAGGTCATACACGTTGCGGTGCGATTCAATCTGCTTGCAATGGAGTAGAGCAAGGATACATCACACAATTATTGGCAAAAATAAAACCCGCAATTAATGCCGAAACCCAAACGACTTCCGATCGTGATGGCCAAAATACCAATTTTGTGAAACACGTTACGGAGCTTAATGTAGCGAATACGTTACAAAATATTTATGAGCGTAGCCCAACGCTACAAGACATGATTGAAAAGGATGATGTTGCCGTTGTTGGGGCGATTTATAATGTTCAAAGTGGTGTTGTACACTATAGTGATTATGCAGAAGAACTAGCACAATTAGATGGTGATAAGAACGATCATTTGGCTTCTAAAATCGCTCAAGTATTAAAAGACGCTAAGGTACACCATTAAAGATAAACGTATGTTGGGCCCTAGCCCAACATACGTCTCGTTAAAAATTGACTTAATTTATGCGAAATTAGCTGTCAATGAAACCGTGGTCTGATTACTACTATAAATACTTCCACGTTTAAAATATTGTTGTTCAACACGAAGAGAATATTGTTTATAAGATAGACTCACTCCCCCACCTACTTTATACCCATTCTTATCCAAATTAAGTCCAGGAACCGCCCCTATAAACTCAACAGGAACCCCACTTTGGTTTGTATTAAAGTTGGCTACTTGCAAAAAGCCACCATTAACAAATGGTTGAATCATGGGTGTTGCTTGATAACCTATCTCAGCATTTTCCAAAATAAAGGTTGCGTCAGTACGAAGCCTATCAACAAACTGTGTTGCGATGAAGTTTGCAAAATTAAGATTATAAGGGCGTTGATTTACTTCCGTATGTAATACACCAACGTTGGCATTAATAATCAATTTATTCCATTGTTTGCTGTATAAAGCCGCACCACTGATAAACCAGTTATTACCTCGGTTATTACCAGTAGCATAATTGGTTCCCGTTCCTGGAAATTCCACACTAGTCCGAAAATGCCCAGTATTTTGTCCATAACCTCCCGCAACATCCACAAAGAAAGAGGGCTTAATATGCGTGAGTACATGTCCATAAATACTATTATTGGTAATGGATTGATCGGTATCAGAAAAAGAAAATCCGGGTAGCCATAACTTTGAATTTACGCTTGTATTAATCCAATAAGCAAAAAGCCCTGCTGAAAAATACTCATTCAAAGTAACATTATTGCCGCCTACGCTATAAAAATTTGCATGCCCTTTATAACGATTAAACCCGCCTGTAAGTGTCGTCGAGTTAAAATTAAAATCATTATAGGCATAAACGCCATTCACACTATATCTGGAAACATTAGGCGCTTGTACTTGCTCTTGGTTTGCAGTGGCAACAGACTGAGCCAACAATAGGGAGATAAATAACGCCTGCTTTTTCATCATAACTCCATTCATTCGTAATTCCTGTAATACTTTACTAATTAATTTTTAAAAAATACGATAACTAACAACAAGGGCAAGCGCCTGAACCTACGATAGGTAAAATTGTAGTCGTCACTGTATGAGTCGCAGAATTAGTAATTGTTGCATTAACAACTTGCGTTAACGTACTGGGGTCAATAAAGTCTGGGCTATTTCCAGCCAGAGATGATGGGAAATCTACCCAACTATTTGCTGACCAATTAATCGGGCCATAAGTCATTTGCTTAGTACTTGCATTATAAATTCCACTACTTTGTTGCTGGCCCGGCCCTAGCGGATAGCGATTATCAACAATTACTAATCCCTCAGTAACCTGAATTGCAAATTTTTTACACGTAGCAGTATTACAAAATATTGCCGCCCGATATTTAGTTCCAGCAATTGCTAAAGCAACTAAAGGGGTGCTCAAAAGAGATTTTCGTTTGGAATCAGATGTTGCTGTTGACGATTCCAAACCACCTTTCGCCAAATAAGCAGAATTACCTACCGTTGCTTCTTTATGATAGGAAACTACGGAATACTCAGAGTTGGGTTGTAATGAGGCTAAAGTTCCATTGGAGTATTGAAGTTGAGCAAGTGCACCATCCTTCGTACTAATCACATCGCCCTCGAAAAACTCTGCTCCACGCGTTAATGTTCGTTGTTGATTATTTCGTTTAGCGATGACCTCTTTGCTAGTAAATAAAACCTTTCCTGCAGATTCTGAAAACGCTACGGCTTGATAGATAAATAAAAATACAAATAACCATTTTTTCATCGGTGTATCCTTCACACATTTTTACAAACGCCTTATCATAGTACAGAGCAACGCGGAAGGTAAGAGAATTTATAAAAAAACATTTTTATAAAAAGCTAGCAATATCAATAGAAATGCATTATAAAATTTGCCTCTGAGCCACACGCATTAGAATTTTAGATTTTTACAAGGATTGTCGATGCAGTACCCTAGAAGAAAAATATCTCAACCTGTACCCTCTTTAGTTTTAACCAGTATACTAATCGCCACCACAGTAAATCCAATAAACTCGGTGTGGGCTTTTGGCGGCCCATGGAAACCACGACAAACGCTAAATATTCAGGGTGGCCACGGCCTCCAAGATTATTACGATGCTCTTCTGCCTATTTCTGGTGATGCAGAAAGAATGTTTTACGTTAACGGAGCGTTTGCAGGCACTCATCATGAAACTGGTGGTGATCTCGGACTTGGTTATCGTCAAATTATACTCAACAATGAATACGTAATTGGTGGTTATGCCCTCATGGGACGCTATCAAACCAATTACCATAACATGTTTACTCAATTAACTCTCGGTACAGAGATTTTTGGAACGATTTGGGAAGGACGAGCACATTTATATCAACCCACAAGCAGAAGAAATAAATTTGTAAGTACACGTTCAGAAGGATTCAGTTTTCAGGGCCACAAATTATTAGGTATTCAAACGACAACCTATGAACATGCAGAGGGTGGCGCCGATGTCGAAGTTGGACGAGTAGTTCCATGGATTCCTAAACTACGAGGTTTTGCAGGATACTATCGTAATGGTATAGGCAACGACAGGAAGAATGTTAATGGCGGTTATGGACGTTTTGAATACCGTTATAATAACCACTTTACCTTTACCCTAAGTGATGCCTACGATAATTTTCAAGGTAATTTCTTTGCCATTGGGGTGAGAATGAGTATCGGCAGCCTCGAAGGTACAGTGCCTTTAACTGCTGAACAACGCATGACTGATTACTCAGTAAGACGTCGTAATGTATTTACTTACACCAGTAATTACAGTGTACCGTTTACCTCTGTAGAAAACTTTTATTTTGTTGCTGGCCAGTCAACTTCCGGCAACGGAACCTTTGAAACGCCCTATGGAACGATTCAAGAAGCAATAACCGCAGCGAATTCCGGTGGAAACACCAATAACTATGTCTATGTATGCAATTGCAGTAACACATCTAGCTATACTTATGATTTAGGTGGGCAATTAAACATAGGACCGAATACCAAGCTCATTGGCTCAGGTGGAAGCTTTTCTTACAATAATATAACCGTACCCTCTTTATGTGGAAATGCACGACCTACTTTAGTGGGTAGCCTCTATCTTCCAGGAAATAATGAGCTAACTAACTTCAATATTACAGGGACTGGAACTACTCAAAATGCGGGTGTAATCGTTTCAGGACAGAATGTTACGCTTAGTAACCTCAGTATTTACAGTTATACAGGACCTAATGGGGCTAATGGAACTAATGGGGCAGACGGGGATTATGGTTCTGATGGAGCTAATGGAACATCAGGAAATAATGGAACTAATGCCTATGGTATTTTCATCAGCAACTCATCTAATGTGCTGATTAGCAACGTTACTGTAACTGATATTAATGGCGGTAATGGTGGACTTGGTGGTAATGGCGGTAATGGTGGCCCGAACAGTGGTAACTCCACTAATGGCGGATCTGGTGCTGATGGTGGTAGTGGCGGTGACGCTTGGGGTATTGCTATTAATAACAGCAGCTTAGTTACTTTAAACCAGGTTGTAATTTCTAACCTACTTGGCGGCAATGGTAATTTAGGTGGTTCTGGTGGGAGTGGTTTATCTAGTGACATATTCTCAGCAGGTAATGGTGGTGGGTCAGGTAATGGTGGAAATGGTGGAAATGCTGGAGGATTATCACTAAATTCCGGTGCTTCTATTTCCATCAATGCGTTAAACATCAGCGGAACCCTTACGGGAGGTAATGCAGGAGTAGGTGGTACAGGTGGTACAGGCAGTGTAGGTACTGAACCCTTTTTCCCCACTCCTATTAGTGGTATGGGGGGTAATGGCGGTAATGGCGGTAATGGCGGTAATGGTGGAAGTGCTGTAGGTATTTCAATCATTGATACCTCCTCCATATCCGCTTCTGGAGTCACTTTAAGTGGGTCTTATAGTGCAGGTGCAGCCGCCGCTGGCGGTAATGGAGGTGCAGGTGGCGACGGAGGTGATGCTTTCCTCTCAGGTACTGCGGGTGGTAATGGTGGTGATGGTGGCGCTGCGGGTAATGGTGGTAATGGTGGTGATGCTTACGGCATACAATCTAATAGTGGAACCATTAATGCAAACTTTGAAGAAACGCTAACCGCCTCTTCTGGAGCAAGTGCAGGTACGGCTGGCACTGGCGGTGCAGCAGGTACAGGTAACGGAGCGCCCAATGGACAAGCAGGGGCTCCAGGAGCTGCAGGTCAGAATGGAACTGATGGAACAACAAGTAATACGGCTCCCTAATAGTCCCAAATATGTAGGTACAGTTCATTAAAGCAAGTGAAAATTTCAAGCTTGCTTTGTCAAGACACCGGAAATGATAATAAGCATATTGTTTTCGGTGTTTTCTCTTTAGCCTGAGATAAAACTAAAATCAATTTGTTATAGCGCTTGGAAGAAAGGATTCGTTCCCAAATCAATAGAAAAATAAAAGAACAAAAAAATTCACTAGGCTCATCGCCTCCTGAATGCAGCGCAACAAAATTCGGGGAGTCATGGGCACAGCGAATTCTTCTGTTTCTTATGTAAGTGCCATTAGTTGCTGTTCAACAGCCCCATCTCCTATCCTAATAAAATCATACTTTATTAAATACGTTAAACTACGCACAACCACTCCTGAGGAAATCGTTCGATCCCGACTAGTAACAAAATGGACAACATCTTGAGTACTTATCATTTTATGCTGAACAGCGGCAACAATTTGCTGTAAATACATAAGGGAGACAATCTGTTGTGTCCCTATTCCGCCTAAATGATTTGCGATTAATGTATCTAATTGAGAAATCGCTGTCTGACCTGGTTTAAAGTAATCATTGGATTTTAATGCTGTACTGGCATGGCCGGAAAACGTATGAAAAGGATCGGCAAGCAAGGGAGGAACTCCGATTGCTGTTTTCGCTTCATTTGTGGCAGCAAAACGTCTTGCTGAAAGCTCATCCCACAAGGCATCATAACGTGGTAAGACTTTATTCCAGTGAAAATGCTCATGAACACGGCGATATCCAGCAGCCCCCATTTGCTGCCTGAGTTCAGGATTTAGATACAACTGCCACAATGCATTCACGCAAGCCCCCACATCAACAGCAGCCATTTGTGCGGTCAATCCCGCATAAGTTAACCAATTAATCCCTTTAGCTAAATAACCTAAGCTTAAATCCACACCACAACCCGATGGAGGCAAAACAGTAGGAATCAGAAAACCATCTACCTCATGACGAACGCTGTCTCTATAACCATCCCAATCAGAAACAATTACCGGTAGTCTATTCGCCATGGCTTCTAAAGGAGTAACCCCAAAACTTTCCTGAATATTGTCTGATAAAGACATGAATACATCTGCTCCAGGCCAAATGGCTTTTTTCTTTGCTTCTGTATCCAAATCATTAATAAAGTGTACCTTCACTGAAGGACAAAATAATTGGGCCGCCTTATGATAATGAGCTTTATGTTCTTCCTTATCAAACCACCCTGCTTGCACAAAATGAACTCGGCTTTGAGAGCCTATGCGTTGGGCCAAAGCCTCCAAGGCCAAATACATAGGAATAGGATGTGCTTTTTCATAAAAGAATAAACGACCAACAAAGAGTACAACATAATCATGCTCCGCAATACCGTATTGTTTACGAAACGCGTTACGATGAACTTCATGAAGTTCTGGGGCAGAAACCTCTTCAGGATGAATCCCCAAAGGAAGTACAGGTAATTGTAAGCTACTCTTTAGCGGCTCTTTATAACGGGTTTTTAGATAGTCATACCATTGGTTAAATAAATTCTCCATCACCCGTTTAGATGCGATAGAGGTACAAATTATTGCGTCCCAATCATGTAAAGGTGCTTGCACTAATTGTGCCACTTCCTCTGCTGTATCCATCCCTGCTAAAGCATGTACTAGTCCGCAAATACTAAATGAATCAGGACTCATAAACGCCCTAGACCAAGCCATTTTATTAATCAAAACATCCGGCTGCATATAAAGACCAGATTGTTTCAATGCGGGGATATCCCCTTGCATAATGGGATAAAAAGTTTTGAGCGGAGAATCAAGCTCATAACTTTTTTTAAAGTCATCAAAAAAATCAGCCCGCGCAATATAGGGAGATAATGTAGAACGAGTACCATATTTAACTAATGCCTTCAGTAAACCGTCATTGGCAATAGTATTGCCCGCAACACGTGTTACAGTTCGGTAATTAATGGGGGCATAATAAATACTCATTGAAGAATTTAGCATAGTACATCCTTTTAGCGCAGCATCCCAATAAACTCAGTACAAGGTTTCATTGAGGCGATATACAAAAAAACGAATACTCCTGTAACTAACCTTAAAAATCAAGAAAAACAGTATTCCTAATACCCTGCTTTAATAGTATTTTGGCGTTTCTTGGGTATATAATGCCTGAATTTACGAAATTACTTTCAGGAGCAGAAATGCGTGCGTCACAATGGTTTTTAGTTACCCTAAAAGAAACTCCTAACGATGCTGAAATCGTTTCTCATCAATTAATGTTGAGAACTGGGATGATCCGTAAACTGGGCTCAGGCCTTTATACTTGGATGCCGCTAGGACTTAGGGTACTTCGTAAAATAGAACAAATCGTTCGTGAAGAAATGAATCGCACCAATGCCATGGAAGTACTCATGCCGTCAGTACAACCTGCAGAACTTTGGCAAGAAACCGGACGTTGGGAAACCTTTGGTGGGCAACTACTCACCATGAAAGATTCTAACGACAGAGAATATTGCTACGGCCCAACTCATGAAGAAGTAATTACGGACATTATGCGTAATGAACTGCAATCTTACAAACAATTGCCCGCAAACTTTTATCAAATTCAAACTAAATTCCGCGATGAAATCAGACCACGCTTTGGTGTGATGCGTGCCCGTGAATTTATTATGAAAGATGCTTATTCATTCCACTTAGGCATAGAAAGTTTACAAAAAACCTACCAAGATATGTACCAAGCTTATTGCCGTATTTTTGATCGCATGGGCCTAAAATATCGTGCAGTAGAAGCAGACACAGGCGCTATTGGCGGTTCTGCCTCCCATGAGTTCCAAGTTCTTGCTGATTCAGGTGAAGACTTAATTTTCTATAGTGATGCAAGCAGCTATGCAGCGAATATAGAACAGGCAATTAGCCTAAAACCAACAAAATCAACTAATCCAACGACCAAAGAAATCGTGTTGGTTGATACACCAAAACAAAAAACCATTGCTGAAGTATCAAAATTCTTAAATATCGCAAACAGTCAGATGATCAAGACCTTAATTGTACGCGGTAAAGAACATCCTATGGTTGCGTTGATTTTACGTGGGGATGATGAGCTTAACGAAGTAAAAGCAACAAAACACCCTCTTATTGCTTCTCCATTACAATTTATTGATGAAGAAAGCATTCTAAAAACATTAAATGCTCCGATTGGTTCACTAGGACCTATTGGCTTATCCATTCCATTAATTGCAGATCACCAAGCACTTGCTATGGATGAGTTTGTTTGCGGTGCAAATCAAGCGGATAAACATTATCAGCATGCAGCCTGGGATAAAGATATCGATGTTTACCAAGCATATGACTTACGTAATGTGAAAGACGGGGATCCAAGCCCTGATGGCCAAGGCACACTGCACTCTTGCCGCGGTATTGAAGTGGGGCATGTATTCCAATTAGGCGATAAATATGCAAAAGCAATGAATGCCTCTGTAATTAATGAGCAAGGGCAATTAGAAACAATGTTGATGGGCTGTTACGGTTTAGGTATCACTCGTGTCGTTGCTGCAGCAATCGAGCAACATCATGATGAGCAAGGAATTATCTGGCCACAAAATATTGCACCGTTCCAAATCGTGATTATTCCCTTGAATGGTCATAAATCTCAGGTGGTTAAAGACCAAGCAGAAGCACTGTACCAACAACTTAATGATGCAGGAATTGAAGTATTACTTGATGATCGAAATGAGCGTGCGGGTGCCCTCTTCGCAGACCATGACTTAATTGGTATACCGCATCGTCTGGTAGTTAGTGACCGCAACATTGAACAGAATTGTGTGGAATACAAATCACGCGCTACTGGAGAAACACAGCAAATTTCTCTAAATACCGCTGTTGCAGATCTAGTTAAATTAATTTCACAATAATCCATGCCTTGTCATTCCCGCGTCAAGCGGGAATACATCTCAGCCCCAAAACGTAAGTACTTACTTAAGGAACTCGCTACACAGATGCCTTCCCGCTTGCAAGCAACTGAATCTTATACACACCTCTTTAAATGCAAGTCTGCTCCGCTGCGTTCGCAATGACGTTTTTTTACTGACTTAAAGTGGCATGTGACTGCCAAATGTCATTTTAAACATAACAACCACACTCTTAAGTTACGAATTCTGCTGTAAAAATTACTTTTAATATAAAAATTATTCAATGTTTCTTGTCCTTCAACACTAAAATGTTATACTATAACACTTTCAAAGTTGATATGACTTCATTTACCCCTAACCGCCCACTAAGTGATCATATGAGTAAACAAAAGAAAAATAAAACGCATCACCACGGCCACCACGAACATGGCCACCATCATCATAGTCATGGTCATGACCACCATGGCCATAGTCACGATCACCATGAGCATCATCACCATGAAAACCATTGGCTCAAAGCTGCTGTAGGGTTGCTTTGGGGAGTAGGTTTACTGGTTTTATCTGTTGCAGGGTTTAGCCTCCCCATTGCCGCCTACTATGCGATTACCGGGCTTACTTCGCTGATGACCTTATACTTGGGACATACCGTTTACCAATCAGCCTGGCACTCATTTCGTAACAGCAAATGGGACATGACGACTTTATATACCATTAGCACCCTTAGCATTCTCGTTGTATCGATTGCCAGTATCCTGATCCCTGGGCTACCAATGATGTTTGAGGCCGCTCCTTTAGTTTTGGGCTTTTGGCATTTGGGAGAAGGTATTGAACATACCCTAATTGATCAAATCAATAAAAAATTAGATATCCTTGATTGTATTCCTGCAAAAGTCTTATTAAGAGGCGAAGAAGATAAAAAAGTATCTGTTAAGAAATTAGTACCTGAGAATCTAATTGTTATTCAAAAAGGCGATGTAATTCCTGTGGATGGCGTATTAGCCTCAGATGCCCTGCTTTACACCACTCGAATTGATGGTTCCCCTGAGCTTAAACCCTTTAAAGCTGGGGATAGAGTAAAATCCGGCATGCGCTTAGCTGATCATATCCCTTCGCTAGAAATGCGTGTTAGCGAAACCTATAAAAACTCTTATCTTTCTTTAGTCGCCAAAGATATTAAGAAAGCCAATGAGGAAAAAGCCCCCATTGAATTAATTGCGAATAAAATATTGGATTATTTTATTCCCGGTTTACTCATAACTGCAACGGTATCTGGTGTCGTTATTAGTTCACTGTTTGGTATTGCCCCTGCAATTCAATGTGTCATCTCTGTTCTTGTAAGTGCATGCCCTTGCGCCCTAAGTTTAATTACCCCTATGGCGGTTAAAATCGGCATGAATAAAGCCGCTGAACAAGGAATTCAGTTTAGCAATGGTGCCGCATTACAGGCAGCAGCGGACGTTGATACGATTGTTTTTGATTTAAACGGCACCCTTACCCAGGGTAAAATGCAGGTACAGGCTCTGCAAATTAGTGATAGACGTTTATTAGCTCAAGTCGCATTATTAGAACGCAACGCCGATCACCCCGCAGCCAAAACCATCGCTGATTATATTTTTAGCCATGAAGATATTAACGATGAGGCATTAGAAATAACAAACATCGATCAAAGCCATCACTCAGGGATACAAGCTTTGATCAATGGCGAGCGATTCCTGATAGGCAATAAGGACATGCTGTTAGCAAATGACATTACAACAATTGATGAACCGTATAATGATCCCAAAAATGGTTCTACTTATATCGTGTACGGCAACACGGTAATAGGACAAATCGCTTTGATAGATCCTTTGCGTGAAGATGCAATTAAAACCGTCAACCAATTAAAAAACCTTGGTAAAACCGTACATATTTGTACTGGGGCAGCTCAAGAAACTGCGGAACGGTATGCCGCTTTATTAGGTATTGCTAAAGAAAATATTTGTGCCAATGCAGTGGGAGTAAACACTCAAGCACATGAAGTATCTAAAATTAGTTATATTCAACGATTAAAAGATAAAGGATATAAAGTCGCGATGGTTGGCGATGCAGCCAATGATGCTGCAGCAATTGCAGGTGCTCATATAGGTATTGCCGTTGAATCAAAGATTGGTGATAACAGCGCCAAACAATTTGCCGGAATCGTAGTACACGAAGGTTTATTATTCCCTATTGCAACAGCATTTGATCTGGCTCAAAAAGGAAAACAAAATATAATTCAAAACTATTTTGTAAGCTTAACTTATAACTCGTCAATTACTCTAGTTGCATCTGGATTATTTATCGCTCTAGGTTTTACCCTAACACCACCAATCGGCATTGCCTTGATGGTGCTTGAGACAACAATCGTTCTAAGTAATTTATATCGTTTTAAACAACAAGAAGTTGTGTCTACAGCTACACAAAATACCAATACCGTTGACTATATGCGGGGTAATTCACCATCAGTAATGTCTCAACTTCTGGGTGCTCGTCCTCAAGTAACAACAACCCTTGAAGAAGAACCCATGGTCGTGAATTTGTTTGCTGCTAATGAGCAGCATAACCATCAACCAGTTTTTCAAAACGGACATACATTTCAATATTAACCGATGCAGGCCGTATTAGTGATGTAGTCCGGCCCATGCTTTTGCATTAACTTAAGCCAACATGATCTGTTATTGAATAGGTGAAAAAAAGGTGTTAATCTCTACATCATTAATAATGATAAGAAATCTAAAGCATGTTGGAAAAATTATATAATGCATTGAAATATTTTTGGAGCCTTTTGGGTTTCAACGCCCAAACAACAAATGATATCCATGATATGGATGGGGTTGTACTGCGCACTCGAGAATTAGACAACAATCTTAATTTAGAACTCTTTACGCCATACGTTCCTGAATTTACTATCGATGTAAACCAACTCCAACGTAATTTAGATCTTCAACGGATGGCATTTAACCGCTTAATAGATGTATCAAGCAGTTTGACAACACCATCAATCCTATTGCCACAATCTCCCCAACCAGCCCCCTTACCTCCCCAAGTATTCGATAATCCATCTGAAGAAAATAATGAACAATTAACTAAACTCCCCGTAGAAATTTGGCTTCGCATCTTTATTAAATTACCCATTCCCACCCTTTTAAAAGCGATGACCGCATGCAAATATTTTGGAGAACTAACTAATGACCCAATCCTTAGAAAGGCAATGGCTCAGGAAAAAGGTCAACGAAGTCAGATAGAGTTTTTTAATAATATTAATCTCCTTAAACTTTATCACGTCGAAGATTTCGTTAAGACAAACCAACCTGAAGAAGACATTTACTCAGAACCAGGGGCGCAAGGCTTTATATTGAAAGGCAAACGATAGGCTAAACTGTTTTCTGCAGTAATAACAGCTCAATGTTACAAATTGGTAAGAGGCAATGAAAAGTGCATAATATGTATTCGTGTTTGTGCGACAGCTGCAATCTTTTGCAGGTTAATATCCAGCCAAGATCCCAGCCGCGCCAAACAGATACAGTATAGCCACGATCTAAAAGAATACTGCTCCAAAAACACTAATTTATTTGTAAGATATTTCTTAAATTACTGTAAGATCATAAGCAAACGCTCTCATAATGATACCGTAGGTTGGTCTGTCAAGCTTAACAAAAAACTGCTTATGCGAGTTCCAATGCAGCAGTGCTCATAAAAAAAGCAACCCAGAGTTGAATCTCCGGGTTGCTTCATGTAAAGCTCAGCAATACAAACTTATTCAGTGGTTGCTGGAGCAGGTGCCTCTGCTGGGGCTGATGCTGGTGCTGGTGCTGCTGGAGCAGAAGTTGATGCTTTTGGCTTTTCTGCTAAGGCATCTTCAGAACATGCTGCCGCAATATCATTAACACCTTCATCATATTGTTTATCAGTCAGATTATCTGCTTGTTTAATCAGAGCCATAACTTTAGGCTTAGCACATTCGCAATAAGCCATAGTTACCTTTTTGTTTTCGTCACTTAAGTTAGGATAAATAAGGTTCCATCGATCCTGACAAAATTGAAGAAAATCACTTTCTTGCGCTTTACTTAAACCTACATCATCTTCCATTGCATCTAATGCATCATGCAATAAAGTACGTGACATACATACGTGAATTGCTTTTTGTATTGCTTCATCGCTACCTAAGGGTTGCGCTGCAGCGCATGCGCAATATTTTTCACCAAAATTTTTGAAGTCCACTTTATCTTTTGCTGCATCTGCTTTTTCCATCCAAGCATTAGTACAAATTGTTGCAAAGTCTTCTTTCGAATTCGCATTGTCTGCAAATACAGAAAAAGAAAACAAAGCCGCAGCAGCGATTATTCCTGTGCGCTTCAATAAAGAATAACTCATGATGTATCACTCCTTTGATTAATAATTATTCTTAACTGAGCATAGACCATCTCTGATCCGTTAGCTACCAAATCATAAGATATATTTCTTAACTGTTGCTGTATATACTCTACTTTTTTATAGTCCAAGGAGAGAAACGATGAATGTATTGGTTACTGGTGCCTCAGGATTTATTGCTTCCCAAATTGTTACCGATTTAATTGCCGCGGGGCATCAAGTTACCTGCTGTGTCCGTGATATTGCCTATACTCAAAATTTATTTCCAACAGCAACCATCATTCCTTGTGATTTTATTCACGATCAATCCAGTACACTTTGGAGTGAACGCTTAAGTAATATTGATGTACTAATTAATAGTGTCGGAATCCTTTACCATCCTAATGATCAAGTAACCTGGGCGATTCACTATCATACTCCTCGTGCCTTATTCGATGCTTGCGTGAGTGCTGGGGCCAAAAAGATTATACAAATTTCTGCTTTGGGTATTGAGCAATCAGATGTGGTTTATGCAACCAGTAAGAAAGCTGCTGACGATTATTTACAAACACTGCCGATCCCATCAATTATTTTACGACCTTCTTTGGTTTATGGGCGTGGCTCCTACGGTGGTTCTTCCTTATTTCGAGGCTTAGCAGGACTTCCTTGGATTACTCCCGTACCCGATAAAGGCAATCAAGAATTTCAACCCATTTATCTAGACGATTTATCAAAGGCCGTCGTCAGACTGATGGAACAACCCTTAGACCACAATTTGATCTTAAATGCCGTAAGTGCGAAACGCATTAACTTAGCTAAGCTTTTAACTCAGATGCGTACTTGGTTAGGTTTTTCAAAAACTAAATTAGTTCATATTCCTTTAAAATTAATTCGTTTGGGAGCCTTAATTGGTGATCGCATCCCCTACTCTATTTTTAATACCAACTCATATAAATTACTGTTTCAAAACAATGTGACCAGTAATGAAGAAACACAAAAGTTTCACGAGCATATTGGTTTTACCCCAAGAGAGTTCACTGCTGGTCTCTATAGCCATCCCAGCTCAATACAAGATCGTTGGCATTCGCGACTTTACTTTCTCAAGCCACTACTAAAATTTAGCATTGCCTTTATTTGGTTATTTACAGCCTTTTGTTGTTTATTTATTTATCCTCGAGCCTCATCTTATGAACTATTGGCACAAATTGGTGTCAGCGCATTTTGGCAACCCATTCTCTTTTATGGGGCGAGCATTCTTGATGCGGCACTAGGTATAGCAGTCTTGTATTCCAAATCCACGAAAGTAGGACTCTTACAAATTATATTGATAATAAGCTATAGTGTCATACTTACGTGGAAGCTGCCCTCGTTATGGTTTGAACCTTTTGCTCCATTGGCAAAAAACATTCCACTATTGGCAGCTATATTGGTTTCTATGTCTTTGGAGTCTGATCGATAATGCTTTATTTTTGGCTTAAATTCATTCATGTTTTGAGTTCGACCATACTTTTTGGTACTGGCATAGGCACTGCCTGCACAATGCTCTATGGTCATCGCACAGGAAACACCCAAGTGATCGCTGCGACCACACGTTACGTGGTTTTAGCCGATTGGATTTTTACAGGAACATCAGGGTTCCTCCAACCCCTCACTGGCTTATGGATGGTTTATTTAGCGGGTTATGCATGGACCTCTTTATGGGTTATGGGTTCCATTATTGGGTATGTGATTGCTGCTTGTTGTTGGTTCCCTGTTGTGTATCTGCAGATTAAAATGCGGGATTTTGCTGTTAAAGCAGAAGAGAATAAAACCGTACTCCCTCCAATTTATTATCGTTATTTTAAGTATTGGTTTTGCTTAGGCTGGCCTGCATTTATTAGTTTGATTATTGTTTTTTATTTAATGACGAATAAACCTGCCGGATTTTAAGGCGAATAAATGGATCCTGGTTGCAAGCAACTAATGGCACTTACTTAAGAAAAAACAGAAGAATTCGCTGCGCTGCATCCAGGCTACTTTTAACATCCAGACAATTTTAATGTAGCCTGGATGCACCATGAGCGCGGCGAATTCCTTAACTACGCGCATGCAATCAGGCTTAAAAAAAATGGTAAAACTAAATTATTAGTCTATATTGATCAATAGTTGTTCAATTTTCACTTGTCTGGGCGTGAGTTGATTCTTACCGCTGATTTTTCAAGGTAAATTATGAATACTGGTCACATCGCCTGGATGTTAATTTCTTGTGCTTTAGTCATGCTCATGACTCCAGGATTAGCATTCTTTTATTCTGGACTAGTCCCCGAAAGAAATGTATTGAATACAATTAAAATGAGCTTTATTTGTCTAGCCATTATCCCTTTAATCTGGGCCATTCTAGGATATTCGCTAGTCTTTAGTGAGCATAACCAATGGATTGGGGGCTTAACCTATTTTGGCCTGTCCCATCTAGTTGATGCTCATCCAACCGATGGCAGTATTCCACCTCCCCTCTTTATGTTATTTCAAATGATGTTTGCAATCATCTCTCCTGCCATTATCTCCGGAGCATTTGTTGGGCGCATGAAATTTGCTGCCTATTTTTTATTTGTCAGCTTATGGAGTTTGTTCGTTTATGTTCCCCTCGCACATTGGGTTTGGGGGCCTAACGGTTGGTTAGCACAAATTGGGGCTATTGATTTTGCCGGTGGCGTGGTCGTCCATATCAGTGCTGGTTTCTCAGCGTTAGTTGCCGCTTTATTTTTGGGCCCCCGACTTAAGTCATTACACCACAAAGACAAACCCCATAATATCCCTTTTGTAGTGCTTGGTGCATCATTACTCTGGTTTGGTTGGTTTGGTTTTAATGCAGGTTCAGCCTTAGCTGCTGATGGAATTGCGATTAATGCAGCCATTACTACCATGCTTGGCGCAAGTGCATCCGTTACATCATGGACCTTACTCACCTGGATAAGAAAAGCTCGGCCTTCCGCAGTAGGTGCTTCTGCTGCAGCCGTAATTGGTTTAGTTGCCATTACCCCCGCTTGCGGCTTCGTTACCCCAATGGGTGCTATTGCGATTGGCAGCCTCAGTGCGATTACAACCCAACTCGTTTTGTTATATATAAATAACATCAAAAAAATCGATGACACAGCAGATGTGTTTGCCTGTCATGGAGTTGCTGGAGTTGTGGGGGCATTATTAACAGGCGTTTTTGCCACCTCCGTAGTAAATCCAGCGGGCAAAGATGGATTGCTTGCAGGAAATTATATGCTGTTGTGGCATCAGCTGATTGCGGTTTTAGTCGCCATTGCGATTTCAGTGGCAGGTACAGCATTAATTTTATTTTTATTAAAAAGCATCATGAACATCCGTACTAGTCCAAAAGAAGAAATTCAAGGCACTGACATTATTGAACATGGGGAGTCTGCTTATGATCACTCCTCTGTTGAAAGTACTTCGAGTAAAGCATTAAAACGTAGAGGCTCGACATAAGCTGCACGAACCGAATTCTCGCCCTTAGCCGCGAGAATTCGGGAATGGATGAGAAGTTTCGATTCCCAAAAACTACATTCTTTAAATTGGCACAATTAAGCAGACCACTACCCAGAAATTTTACCACAAGCAATACGAGCGCCCCCGCCACCTAAAGCAGGATTATCACTGTAATTATCTCCACCCTCATGAATCATAACGGAGTGACCTTGAATATCTTTTGTGGTTAAACGAGGCGCTAAAGTAGGTGTATTGGCCATGCCTTTACTATCAACCACCAATACCGGCAAATCACCTAAATGACCTTGGCCATAAGGACCCTGATGGCTATTGGTTCCTGCGGGATCTAAATGCCCACCCGCCTTCATTGCATGATCGCCACAATCAGGATGTTGATGAATATGAAAACCACGAGGTCCCGCCGGAAGGCCAGAGAGCTGGGGCTTAACTAATAAACCAAATTTACTGTCTTCAAAAGTAATTGTCCCTAATGCCGCACCGGCCGTATTAGTTACCTCACTAATTACCGTAGCTGCTTGGCTTATCGATGATCCCAACAAAGCAAGAAATCCTAGAGCGAATACTCCTTTATATTTAATTTTGTTCATAAGCTATCCTTAAAAAGTTAACGCCATAAATTGTAGCCTAAAATTCCTCTATTATGATACGCTTATCCCTCCATAACTAATGTAGGGACGCATATGTATTTTAAAATTCGGAATACCCTAGGGCCTTTGTTGTTAATTCTTACCTGCCCTATTTTTGTCATGTTAATGTGGTATACCAATACTGAACTTAAAGGCTCGTTATCAGCACTGTGGAGCCTGATGAATGAGCAAGGTTTTTTTCAAACCATCTACAACGTCTGGCAACCTTATTTTTGGGGATCAGCCACAGCCTGGAAACTTATTTTTTCCTTCATCATTTTTCAATTAGCATTAATGCGTTTACTACCAGGTAAAGCATTTGATGGCCCGATTACTCCTAAAGGAAATGTGCCTACCTATAAAGAAAATGGTCCCTTAGCCTTTATTACCACCATGGGGCTTTTTTGTGTGGCCAGTTTTGGTTTACATTTATTCCCAGCAACCATTCTCTACGATAATTTGGGAGCCCTATTCGGCGCATTAAACATTTTCAGCCTTGTCTTCTGTCTGTTCTTATACCTTAAAGGACGTTTTGCTCCATCAAGCACCGATTCAGGTATTACTAATAACTTTATATTTGACTACTACTGGGGTACCGAGCTTTATCCAAAAGTGCTAGGTTTTAGCATTAAGAAATTTATTACCTGCCGTTTCGGTATGATGAGCTGGGGATTATTCCTGATTTCTTACTGTGCTAAACAAAGTGAATTAAGTGGCATATCAAATTCCATGCTGGTCTCTGTAGCCTTACAGTTCATCTATTTAGGCAAATTCTACCTCTGGGAAAAAGGTTATTTACGCTCTCTAGACATCATGCACGATCGTGCTGGTTTTTATATTTGCTGGGGTTGTCTGGTTTGGGTTCCTTGTATCTACACCTCGCCAAGCATGTACTTAGTATTACACCCAATTCAACTAAGCCCTTGGTTAGCTGCCACCTTCTTCATTTTAGGCGCAGCCGGAATTATTATTAATTATCTTGCAGACAAGCAACGATTAGTAACTCGAGCAACTGATGGCGATTGTAAAGTTTGGGGTAAAAAACCGGTTACTTTAGTGGCTCATTACCAAACCACTGAGGGCGATAAAAAACAAACGATATTACTCGCTTCAGGCTGGTGGGGTGTTGCGCGGCATTTTCACTACATTCCCGAACTTGCTGGTACATTCTTTTGGTCGGTGCCTGCTTTATTTGAAAATTTCTCTCCCTACTTCTATATTTGTTTTCTAACCGTTCTTTTAGTCGATCGTGCTTTTCGTGATGATCAACGATGCTCTGAGAAATACGGTCATTATTGGAGTAAATATTGTGAGTTGGTTCCATACAAAATCGTTCCGTTTTTGATTTGATACACTCCTCCGTTTTATTTCAATAGCCCCTCCTTCACCTTTAGAAGGAAGGGGGCCAACGTTCACAGCCGCAAAACAATCAAGATTTTCCAAGTACTTCATTTCACAATGAAGTACTTTTGGTTTGTTTGTTCCATTACGATAGCAATTGCCCGAAAAGTACGGTATTTTGAAGAAGAAATAGACACAATAAGGAGATTGCTACTATGGAAACAGGTGAACATATTGAAGTAGGTAATGCGACGAGACTACGGATGGAATTATTTAAGGATAACCCGTATGTCAAATCTGCTCCCGATGGCACTCCACTTATAGATATTCAGGGTTTTGATGTGAATGGCCTGCCCATATCAACTAATCTAAAAGATGTACCTGTGGGAATCATTTTAGCCATGGCTGATTATTATGGTGGTAAGGAAGTAGTTTATGAATTACCAATGCTTACTGATTTTAAACAAAGTAAAGCAGCATTTACTAGCGACAGCACGTGTAAAACTCTAGGACATTTTTTAAACAGGCTCCCCATTACTGATGAACACTCTCAAAAGTTTATTCGCGCTTATAAACGATTCGCTAATGAAAATGTTACTCAAAAAAACATCGATACGATTTTAACAATTAATAGCGCAACCTATGTTCCTTTTTCCTCAACATTAAACTCCTACGCCCAACAAGGGATGTTTGCCTTGCGCGTAAACAATTATAGTGAGATATTAACCCGAAACTTATCTCATTTTACTCCATGGTCAGTACGTGTTTATACCATTAGCCATCACCTGGCTCTGCAATATGCACGCCTCTCATATGAATTAAAACAACTCGCTGATAATCCCGCTTATCAATCTGATAGTGAGGAATTTAATATTATTCGCGGCATCTTAGAAAATACAAATGGTTTAACAACCGAAAATTTACAAGATCTATCTTACCGCTATCAAGCACGTTCGTTGAGCATGGAATATTTTGGCTTCCATCATTTTTCAGACTATTTTGCAGCAGGTCATGGTGCTTTCGTGGGTGATTTACGGGCCATTTTACCTGAACGCTACGGTACCTTTGGCAATATCTTAGTTAATAATCTACATGACGAACTAAATCGGGTCGGGGTATATACTACAAAACCTTATGACCCAACCCCAAATCCCCAAGATCCTCCCATTATGGCTGGCGGAGATGGTGACTTTGATGCCCCCCACAACCATTTTAATAAATTAGCTTGTATCGCGGGTATGCAAAGTTCATTAGAAGATCTTCATAAGGTATTTACAGGTAGCGAAATACCACAGCAAACTCAATATGGTGGGTTGGAACACATGCCAGATGTTGATGATAAATATCGCCAACCTCAGCCACTAATTATCCTTGGTGAAGACAATAAGGTTTATCGCCGTACCCACTTAAGTGAGATTAATACCTTATCTCCTTCGCAATTGAAAGCAACCTTTGCTGATCCGAAAAATAATGGCTATACCGAGATAGCAAGTAAATGGGATGCTTTTAGTTTGGTATTTAAGTTACGCGTTTTATCCTTCTTTTACGAAGGCAAACTCCAGCCACTCAGCTCTGCGCAACTGCAAACTATTGTGGAAGAAGAAACGATGCTTAATCCCGGAAGAGCACCAATTCAAACGTTGCCACAAACCGTGCTACCCGTGCAAATCCCTGTTACCACACAGCCAGCTTGGCAGATACCAGCTAACCGCGCTACGGTTAGTGAGGGCTTAAGAAGGAACAGTCTATTAACCACAAATACATCAGCAAGAAAAGTAACTGCAGATATGGATGTGGAACTAACTACTGAGCCATCTCTGGCAATGTAACCTCAATTATAGGCTTGAGGCAGTGCAATGTAATCAAGGAGTGCAGAATCCACTAAGCATTCCAGACCTTGGTTACGCGGTGCTGCACCAAGGCTACGTTTATGGAAAAATAAATGTGGATTTGTAACTAAATTGGATGATCCATTCTTATGTTCAGACCTAGACAATTCATCATTGGCAGTATTTAAGTGCTGAAAAAAATGATGATTTGCGGCTCTTTTTTTATGGTGTCTTCGCTTTTTAATATAATGAAGCACCATGTATGCTCGAGCCAATTCTGCCTTGTGATTTTGAAACAGTTCGCGAATCTTTTTAAACTGTTCTGTGGTAAGAAGAAAAAATAATAAATTATGCTCACAGGTATAATTATATTTATGACGAGCATAGGCACTTTCATTAAGCTCATCGATTTTATGGTGCACCGAATTATGCTTACGAAGCGCATGTAAATAAGCAATTAATAAAGGATACGCCGTCTCATGTAACTCCGTTTTTTCCTTGATAACTGGCTTAAACGGTACGACGTCTTTTACAGACACATCCTGTTTCAACCGAGTCAATTCCATTCGCTATCCCTGTTTCAAACTCACGATAATTACTTCTGATGCATTCCTTGCTCATATTTTTCAGTATAGTAGTAACTCCCAAAAAATGACTACATTATATCCATAAAGATTTTATTTTGACTTCAATGATTTTTAAAAACCCTTTGCTGAGCATAAAGAGAGAATCTCCGCACCTAACGAATTTATGCTGGAATGATTAAAATAGAACAACAAGGTATATTATGAATCCTGGTTTTTTACAGTCAGGAAGAAACGCAATAAGTCCTTTGTTAGAATGGGCAGAGGCGAGCAACAATTTTTCACAGCATCTCGATTTAGCCCTACAACATACCAGTCAAATGGCATTTCAATTCGGACTAAAGTTGTTGAACTCTTATCTTTTGTCGTGCTCTTTAGAACAATTAAGCCCTATGAAAGAACTCATCGATATGGGCTTATCTGTTTACCCTTACCACTCAGAGGAGTTCTATAGAAACTATGCTGAAATTGATCAGCTAAATTGTTTATCATGGGTTACTTCGTTCAGCCAGGACTGCATGAGGCAAGAACCGAAATCTTGGTGTACGATACTATGATGCTTGGATCCCATGTAGCCTTGAAACCACGGCTAATCAATACTAAATGAGTGTATTTTGAGTTTTGTGTAGTTTATGATAAATTTTTTAATAAAAGGACTTATCATGAACCCAAGCATTTTTCACTCAGGAAGAGATGCCCTTATTTTAGCTTTAAAAAATAAAAACCTAGCTCAATCATTAGCCCCTAAAACGCTTTATCGCTTAGCCTTATCGGGTGCCCCATGGATTCAATCTAACGCCCTTGATGTGCTTTTTAAACAATCCACAGCTGAAGCTAGAGCATTTCAAAGATTTGTTCTCACTTCATGGATAAAACATCCTGAAAATACGTTAATTCCAGAGGATGATAAATTAAAAGATTACTTACCTGCTCTTGCTGAACCCGAACGGTTATTTATGCTTGTATTGATGGCTAAGAGAAAAAAATTGTCTTATCCCATCCAAGATAGCTATACCATTAGCTCTTGGCATTTTCCTTGGGCAAATCAGCACCAACATAAGAAATTATTTACTGCTCTATCGAATGAAATCAATCTCTTGGCAAAAGACGCCATGGAAAGCAATGAGCTACAAGAAAATCGGAGAATACAATATTTCGGTGATATGATTAATTTTCTTTATTTTAAAGAAAATACACCATTTTTTTCTGTAATTACCAGCGCGCTAAAGCATACACCTCTTTTATTGACCACATGCTCATTACAAAATTTATATGCACTGGTTAATTTGCTTTCTGATGAGGATAAGTTGACCATTATTGACGAACTCCTTTCTCTCCCCTTTCTAAGAGATGCAAATTTAAGAAGCTACAAAGCATATAAAAAATTTGACCTAAGCCTACTTGATAATGTTTTAAGTCTTTTTCTGGAGTCGATTTCTGTTGAAAAAAGAACACTATGTTTTAATAAGCATGCGGCGTATTTTTTAAATAACTATGCGAAGAGCGACCGGAACTGGAAACCCTTTTCGAACCAATTCCTAATCGCCGCACTACCTTATCTAGATAAGGCATCCATTAATCAACTTATAAACAATTTTTTAAATTATTTTAAGAAGGATGTGAAGTTTTCCAATAAGCATGCAGAGTTGGGGCTAAACCTCATGCCCTATTTAGATAAGCCATCTTTAGAATTCATTGCCTCACACTATTTATGTCCTGGAAACTTAAATCGTAAACAACGGCACAGAGCATGGGCATTTTTATCCGTACGCGTACTTCCAAAATGCCTGGCTTTACTAGACACATGGATTAAGAAGAAAGGATTTAAGGATTGTCTCGATAAATTTTTCCTTGATTTGTCCATCCCCTTACCCGAACACCAGAAGTTGGCTTACTTACAGCAGCTTTATAACAGCATACGGGAACATAGAGAAGCAATCCCCCTAAAAAAAATGGAGGCTTATGCACGCCTATTAAGCTTATGGTCTCAGGATCATGAGGAGAGCCAAAAGCTGGTTGGTGAAGGATTAAAAAAAATATTATTTACACTCTCTGAGACAGACGAAGAGTTATTACGGCCTGAAGCTCGATTTATTTGCGAGGCCTTTTGTATGGCAACCACCCCAGTCACTCCTTTACCCTTATCCTTAGTAGAGCTTTTAAAAGGTTATGGATTAGACATGGATGAACCATCAAGACCGCTATTAGTTCTCCCTTCTCCGCATGAGTTGTTACGGACAGTTTACATAACAGAGCGCTCCATCCTATTAAATATGCTGCAAGCATGGGATCAGCTTTTGTATAATTATCTGCAAAATGAAGAAACAGCAAAAGAAGCTATTCGTCCTTTACTAGAATGGATGGATGCTAGCAATAATTATCCGCAACATCTTGATCAGGAGTTGTTATATACCAGCCAAAAGGCCTGCCAGATCGGATTAAAATTGTTGAGCTCGTGTCTTTTGTCGTACCCAGAAGAACAATTACACCTCATGCAACAACTCTTAGATGCAGGTTTATCTTTCCACACGTATCCATCAAAAGCATACCATAGAAATTATAATGAAATTAATCAGTTATATTGTTTATCGTGGATTGCTATTACCCGTCAGGATTGCATGCAACCTGAATCTAAATCCTGGTGTGTGATATTGTGAGGTATAGAAGATCGAATTACCACGAATTGACCGCGGTAATTCGAACCTTTCGATTGGCAAAAAACTTAAGTAGCGCCTTTAGTCTTTACCCTAAAGCTGTATTGGCTACAAACCTAAAGAGGCATTCTCAAATCCAAATTCTACATCATCAAAGAAAAATTCCTCAGCGCCTTGCTCAATCTCATCATCAAACTGCTCTTGCATTTGACTTGTTAGACTTGACTGGAACTGGGCCTCAAATTGGTAAAATTCAGCTACCGATTCAAAACGTTTGCAATAGACTCCGGATTTTGCCTCTTCCCGGTCAATTTCTTGAGCGAGGAACTCTAACTTCGCATTAAGCGTATCTATCTGAGTTAATGTTTGTTTCTGGAGGTCATCTAGTGCACTCGCCAACTCAGCTTGTTGTATTTTAATTACAGGCAATAAGTGGCGTCGCACTTGATTGTTACAATGCTCTTTAAAATCATCCAGTAGATCTTCTCGATCCTGTTCAGATTCCTGAGAAAACACGGTGCTAACGACTAAAGTCATCGCGTTTTTCCAAAAAGATTTAGGCTTAGCTGCTTGGGTAACTTTCTCGTGTAAAAGCATTAAATCTGCTTTTAAATCTTCATCGTGAATTTGATCTATTTCATTCGAATCTAAATTAGCTAATGTAAATTTTTTGATTCGATCTCTATCTTGAAAACAATGCCGCACTGCCTCTGAAAAACCATTTAAATCGCCTGGGGTTTCCCCGCGGACATAAGCATTTAATTGCAAAATGACATCGACCTGTCCTTTGAACTGAACAGGAAATAATTTCGAATCAGTGGGATTAACAGCCGTATGACTTAACAACGGTAATTGTTCACGTTTAAGCTGCTCTAATTGTATAGATAACTCCCGAGCCCCAGCTAATTGCCCTTTATGTTCTACTTGCATTCGCTTTAATTTAGGGATTTGAGAATTATAGCGAACGAAGTCTTTAAGTGCTGGATTCTCTCCTCTGCCCTCAATCACTAAATCTAAATAATCATTAAACCCATTGTGGCCAGGTTTTAAACGAACATCCATAACATGGAAATTCTTCATGCCTGCTAATTGAGTCTCAATTTTGGTTGCTTTAAGCTTGAAATATTTGCTTTCATCCATTAACTCTTGATGATTCTGTTCGCACTCATGCCACATTTTATTTATTTCGCCACGTAACTGGGTTAGTGGTGCCAGAAGACCCGCATCGGCCTTACTAAGTTTAGCTATTTTATTAATAATGACATCATTCATTTCATAAAGAGCATAAACACTATCGCTATTTCTTTGTATCTCCAGTAATTGCGACTTAATTGTCCTCCACCCGCTATGTCCATTCAACAACATCGCATTCTCTTGCTCTAATCGATGTAGTGCAACATTAAACTTATCGCGCATTACCTGATAGATAGCCTCCTCTTTACTCTCTTGAATAAAGGTCTTATCCAAAATGTTCGGCCCATTGCCGATCAGAGTTAAGCCATCTAAGGTAGCCAAGGTTTCTTGGATCAAATTGCGCGTATTTTTATGTCCTAAAGGAAATATCCATAACCCCTCCAACCGCGCCTGGTGCTGCATTAGAAGCCTATAAAGATTTTTAATCGCTGCTAGACGTCGATCCGGGTTAGTCTGAGCTTTTAATGAGGTAACTGCGGTTAAAATATCACTGGCTGCATCAGTAACGGCAGTACGCTCTAAAAAGTATCCTAGGCCACGATTGCCTTTAGCTGCCCAGGAAAGTTTATGTTCCAATTCATCAGTAATTTCATCGACCACATTATTAATGTAAATATCTTTTAAGTCAGCCAAAGCAGCATCTTCTGGATAATCTACCTGCTGAGCCACGTGAAGCAATTCTTGAATAACGGGTTGCATTGCATATTTCTTTTCAAAATCTTTATCAGCAAACCAGTCTACGTAAGAATTTAAAAATAAAATTAACGCGCTCAAAGTATCTGCATAATTTATTTGAATTAACAAATTCTCTCGAACAGATTTGCTTAATGCAGTTTCATTAGCAATCACCTTGCTAATATGTTGTTGCAATAATTTAGCCTGATTTTTAGTAAATGCTGTCCGATACGTATCGAGATCACCGTCAGAGTAACGCATCATCGCGCCATTTACGTCCAATCCTGAAGCAACATAACGCTGTGCTTGTTCTTTTTTCATCTGCGTTGTTTTTGCATTCTTAATCGCTTCGACTTCATGAAAACGGAATTGATCACGGATGGATACATTCGCAAAATATTCGCTTCGCAACTCATCGAGTGAATCATGATCAATGACTACTGCAGCTTTTGCTTGCAATGCCGTACAGGTTGTCTTCCATATGTCTACAGCTGCTTGCTCAAACTCCAGCACGGCTTCCTGAAAACCAGTAAGCAACAGGCTTCTTCCCTCAGGATCTTGGCGTTCATAAACGCTAAGATAAAGATCTGGCCGGCCGAGAGGATTAATGCATTCTTGCCACTTCTCACTTAAGGCACGGGCCAAATTATCTTTTAGCCCTAACAACTCATTACTTAATTGCGATAATTCAGCTTTCGAATAAATAGAATATAAAAATGCTTGCCAGCCATCAAATTGCTTCATTACCACATAACGCATGTCAGCAGCAGACTGGTTATAACGATCTTGAATTTCCGTAACTTCTTTTCGTTTACGACGCACTACATCAAGGTCTGTAAACATTAGCTCACGTTCAGCATCGTCATAATAATTCCAAGATCTAGCACGTACTAGGTCTTGAGCCTCATAAATAGCGGTATATTTACCAGGCTTTTCATATGTGGAAATTCGACGTAAAAACTCCCGCACATGACTTGCAGAATCAAGATACGTTTGTATTGTTAAAAATCCTTCAGAAAGGTCAGTATTAAAAAAAGTACCCCTGCCTAGTGAAGAGGCAGTAGTAATCGTCACCGTATTAGGTTTACCCGCCATTCTCAACCAGGATTGCTTATTGGTCATATCCAACACGCCAATCGTACGTGTTTCACCATAATATGCAGTTAACATTTCTTGAAGATAACGAACCTCGTTCGCATCTTGTGCAATTAACACAATAGGCTGCTCATTTACAGCAGTAGCAAGAACGTTTTGAACCATCCTACAATACTGTTCTTCGTGTTTCGTAGGAGCTACTACCAATTCGTTCTGAGCATCATGCTGGCATGAGGGTATAGCGCTCGCAGCAGTGACATTTAACTGCTCACATAACTCTTTTAACTTATTCGCATTCATTGTTTTAGACAGCCCAATAATGCGTCCCTGAGCTTTATAATCATCAACAAAATCTTTTACCGAGGCCTGAACTATCGTGCTACGTACTGGATTAAGAGGAAATTTCCGTCCCAAATCCAGATATTCTTTTTCTAAGCGAACATGTAAAAAGGGCTGTACTTCTTGAGCAATACTCGCTCCCGTCTGAGCCGCCATCAAACTATAAGGTACCGCTGTATAGATATTTGCTCCATGACCTAAGATCTCAAAGTCTTTCCCTTCGACCATACGCTGAGCCGTTACAGCAGAGTCTATCCACTGATTTAATCGATCTGTAGATATATTTTTTAATTTTGCCCGATGGTTTCCAGTTGAAGCATGTTGTTCTAAAAATCCTCTTAACTGAATAAAATCTTGGCGTTCGCTCCATGCGCTAAGTTTAGTTAAATTTTTGAACTGGGGCTGATTAATAAACTCATTAACTAACGGATAAATCCAAGCATCTGGGTGCTCACCAAGCTTATCAACGGTCAAACTAAATGCTTGTTTGTCATTTAGAGCCGAAAGATCGGTGCCACAAAGAATTAAGTTTGTTGATAATGAGCGTCCATTTTTTTCAGCAATTAAAGTCTCTTGCCTTTGCTGCGCAAGTTGACGGTACAACGCTAAATCACCCATCGTAGAGCAATTGATGCCCCCTGTAGTGTAAGTTCCGAAAGCTGAATCAGCCTTAAGACAACTGGAATCAATGCCCACAGAGGCAAAGAAATCTTTATGGCCAAAAACATAATAATCTTTTGTTATTTGCTCAAAATTTGCATAGCACAAATCAACTGTACCGCCGTCAGCCTCAACCCATTGCATCACAGCAAGTAATGTATTAATAACTCGTGCATCTTGGTCATGCGCAATCTGCATCAACAAATTACGTCGTTCATTTTTTAGTGACAACAATACCGCTGCCAATTGCGGAGCATAAATAATTTGGCCAGTTGCCCGTTCATATTGTTCACGCAATACAGCAATTAAGTTTAATTGAGCATTTAATTTGTCTGCAGGCGAACTATTCGGTTGGCGTATCGTTACAATCAAATGATCAGAAATCAATCGTAACTCAGCTCGAGAAATCGCGGTTAAATCCTTATATTGTGTATCCATCCCTTTAATCGCTAAAGGTGCTTCTTTGCCAATAGCATTGATATAGGTAATTTGTTGAGCTAAGTCATGTTGCTCCTGGGAAGTTAAATCAGCACCTTCCAGCAGGTTTTTCACTTCAGCAATAACCCGAGCTACTTGTGACATATCAAATTGTTCTTGTACCACCTGCTCGGCAGTCTTTGTTACCGTAATGCCGAATTCTGTATCGTGTTGATCCGCACGCCCTTTCTTAGGATCTTTATCAAACTGCTCAATATCAACCTTTAACTCTTTGGCGCTTCCATTTAATAGAATGATAAACTGCTCTAAATCAGGGTAAGGAGGACTTTCAAATAAAGAAGCAATCTCGCTTAAATTAAACTCTTGTATTTCAAGACCTTCATGTAATTTAAACAGCAATGGCAATTTATCGTCAGCAACATTTTGGCTATAAGCGTTGAGAATCTTGACCCAAGCCTTTAAAACCGGCTCACTGGCACCAAAAAACTTAGCTAACAACGTATCATAGTGATGTAGTTCCGCGGCACTACCTGTGCTACAGGCTTTAATTAATGAGGTCATTAAAGGCAATATTGTTCTTTCTGAACCAGAAAAAACTTCAAGAACAGCAAAGGTATGAGTAATAATCTGTTCCAATAACACACTATTTATTTGCTGCACATCAAGTTTTTTGATCAACTCCATCCATGCATCAAAGAAAGCATAAGCCTGGGCTGGCTTACTCCCTTCTAGCTCATAGATCTTTATTAATTGCTCAAATGGGAATAATGTAGTCATAGACAAATTATGTCCAAATGACAACTGCAATAGTTTCATATAAGTAGCAAAATCAACAAGGCCTGCTATTCGATATTGCATTAAATTAGACACCTGCTGAATGGCATTATCGAATTGCTCATCAGAATACTCCGAAGCGGCATGCATCGCATTTAATAAAATATCTAATTGCTCAACAACATTGTCTTCTGCTATTTGGCTAAATCCTGTTAGCAACTCTCCCATCTGCGCAAGGGTAAATGTGCATCGTTGCTCATTAGATGAAGTTACCTCATTAGCTAAGCGACTAATACAACGACGAAAATCATTATGATAGTTATTTTTGAGGTCAATTAACGCGTTAATGAGTAGCGCGAGCTCATCAAACTGTTTGCTTGTATCAGATACGAAATCATCATCAAATTCATTGTCAGAAAAATCAGGAATTAGGCCTAGTAAATAATCATCAAACTCTTGGTTTGCTGTTTGCAATGAGCTTATGGCCTCAATAATATGCTCTTCATAATCTTCAGGATTACTGGGCTTTTTCAGCCCCATTACCGGGAGATTGCCTATTGCTGTATTAGGTAACACTTCCTGAATTAAATTTAAAATAGTATGTTCTTGGTACTCAGGCTCCATAGCTGCTATATTAACTGCCTCAATGCTTACTTCATGAACAATTTCAATCAATTGCGTTAAAGATGGTAAATGGTAAGAGGTCTTAATATCAATATCAGCAAGCAAAGCTAATAATAAGCTCCGCGGCTCTTCAGGAAGAGCTAAAATATTCCGTGCTAAGGTTTTAACTTGAGCTTCAAACTCTGAATCAGGTACTTCAGCCGCATCGTTGTATAGAGGAATATCATCACTAATGAGGGCTAGCAACCTCACAAATTGTGCTAAAGAGTTAGGCTCTTCTGCAAAACATTCTGATAAGTGTCGACCTAACTTAGACGTCAGTTGTAAGTGCCTTAATAAAAGATTGATATTAAACGAATTAATCTCGGTAGTTTTTGCCTGAGCGAGAGTAAGACGTGCTTTATAACTATCAATCAAGAATGCGCCAATATGACCATAAGCATGTAGCGAGTTTAGAGAAAGAGCCATGAGTACAAGCATATTAACTCGTGCATCAGAAGCAGTTGCAACATTCTCTTCCTGGGGCTCCACAGCAGGTATAACCAGCCCATCCAGAAGCGCCTTTAATGTTTCATTATTAGCATGTACATTATTTGCTGAAATAAGAGGAATGTAATTAGCCTTCTCATCTTCAGGTATCTCGATTGCTGAACCATGATTGAGTAATAATGTATCGAAGAGAACGTTTAACTCATGTAAAGAAGGCATGTGCTCTTGATCACAAGCCCCTAATGCCCCCAAACACATTAAGAGAACAGGCATCAACCCTGTCTTCACATCGGCATCAGGAGTAATCATTTTGGCAACAGTCGTCATCTTATTGATTAAGTTCTGAAGTGCCGTAGAAGGATCGCATTCTTCAGTGCAAGAACGTATTCCGGTTGTAGTTAAAAGAACAATCCCAAGTAATGCAGAGCGAATATCATGGCCAAGATGACCATACTGACTGTTTATTTGGGCTTCAATATCTTCATAAACATCCAAACTATAAGCCCAATCCTGTGTACCGATAAAGCGATAAAATTGGGTACGTAATTCTTCATCTGTATGCTCTTCTGCAAAGAAGGTAGACAGCTCTTGGGAGGTATGAAACTCGAGTGCATTGACCTGCCCAGAAACTAATCCCATGTGGTGAGAAACTATACGATATTCCTGGTCATAATCAGCAGTAAAATCCAAACCATAAAGATGTGCCAATTGCTCTTTGGGATCAGCTGAGTTTTGAATAATAAACAAAGCTCTATCCAAAGCTGGTTTCATATGCTGAATATTTACTAGAGGACAACTTGCAGGTAACTCTTGAGCAAGCTCTCCTAATTCAGCGAGAAAATAAGAATAAGCATCAAATAGTTCATTAAAATTAGCTCGTGCCCCAGCTGCTTTATGCTGACTAACTAATGAGGACCACCACATGTATTGTTCAGAGGTCAACTCAGATAATTTTTGAAGATTCTCAAGCCCCTTAGGTGTTGCCAAGTCAGCATAACTTTGAGGGCTGTCCAGAAATAAGGTGTGCAAATCGTTAAAAAGCTCTTGTTCATGAAGCGTTTTAAATTGCTGTAAAACTAAGACGACCCCATCAGCGCCTGCATTAGCCAATACATAAGCTAAGCCGTGGTAATGTGAATTAGTTAAAGGTAAAAATTTCAATAAATTCTGAATACGTCGTATTTTCAGTGGCTCACGTTCTAGCTCGGAAAGAAAAAAGTTTAACGCGTTTAGGCGTGTTGCTGTTGCGATTTTGGGAGCAAATAAATGAGCAAATTCAGTCTCATAACGTACGCTATTCGGTGATTCATTTCCAATTAGTTTAAATTGCTGAAATGAACCATTAACCGTTGGATTCATCCACTCGGGAAGAATAGTTAATGGCGTAATCGTATCCAGATGCTGTGCTTCCAGATCGGGGCTATAACATAAAACCAGCCCTTCTTCATTGGTAGGTTGAAGAGAAAACCCTGCTGGTAAATTATCCAAAACGACCCCATAAGCGAATTCAGGGTAATAACGAATAATTTGCTCCATGGCCCCAGTCTGCACATGGGTTATTTTCTTACCTTTTTCGGTAGATACGCCTACCAATCGGTCCCATAAGAGCTGTAAATCAGGGGCTTTATCTTTAAAAAGTTTGTTAGCAAAACGCTTTGATTTTGCATTAATCGTCTCACGATCAACAAGCTCACCAAGTGTATCCATTGGCACAGGTTGCTTCTGAACCACATCACCGACAACAGCTTCTCTTTGCTTTCTTAAGCTTGCGACTATAGGTAGGCTCGGTTGTTTCGTGAGTGCGGGCTCCCCTGCCGGGATTTGTATATTTAAACTGGCCCCTTGTGTTCCTTCAAGCCAATTCTTCTTAGATTTTCTTAGAGGAAAGACAAGTGGTTGAAAAGATCGGACTGGCTGAGGTAATTCTGCAATTTTTTGTTGAAAATCAATGGATAATCTGCGTCTTTTGCTTGCCAAATACGCATCATCAAAAGCTAATTGAGCACTACTATTCTTTAAAGATGCTATTTGTAATTTATAAGTATGAGGGTGCTCAGGATTTAAAAGAAACTCGACAATCTGCTCCACATGCTCTGTTTCAAGTGCCTCACATTTTAAGCGAATAAGTACTTCTTTCGATGCAGGCTGGGCCTCTCCATAAGTGTCTTCTAAATGGGCAGTAAACTCTTGGACGGTATCAAAACTCAGAGTATCTACAGTGATCTTCATGCAAGCCATCCCCTTCAAATAACGAATATTTAGATCTTATTGTTCATTGAGTGCGAAAATATAGCACAAATAGCCTTAAGATAATATGAAGGAATGAATAATTTCAGTGCAAATTAGTTAATCATAGTGAAACTAAGTAATATCACATTACTCGTCTCATGGTTATGCGAGTAGATTGACTGATGTAGATAACCCAGATCCATAATAGTTGATTTAGAAAGCTGCTTGGCAATTCCGATAAATGCTCGATTTTGTTCAAATAAATATGGCGAGGTCCACTGGGGATGGTTCAAATTGAAAAAAAACTCATTGAAAGTAGACAAAGAATAATTGTGCCATTTAAAAGGAATTCTTAACCAAAGTCGTTCACGCAAGCGAACAGCCGTTTGCGATTGGTTGCTTTGTTGCCGTTGTTCCAAGCGAGTTCGGCTTTGAAGACTAAAATTTGAATCATTCACTATTCGCCAATTTAACTGCTGCCACCATCGTTTTTCGGTATGTGTATTATTTGTTGGTGGTTTTATTAAAATCCAACCCGGACCTACAAAAAACATCAGGTTTGGATTAAATTGATAACCTAATCCCCCTAAAAAAAGAAACTGATTAAAAACCGATCTGTTATCAATCAAACGCAGTTGTGGTTCCAAATAATATTTAAAGGGTGAGTTTTCGGATATAGAGCCAATAATATTTACAACCGCCCAATCCTTACTATAAGTTCTGGTGCTATTGGCGGTTTGCATGCTAATACAAAGAAAAATACTAACTATTATCTTTATCCCAAAAGAACAACTTATTCTGTCCATAAAAATGCCCATCGTTTTAATTATTATCCACCTAATTAAATAGAGGAAAAACCATTGTATATCACTAATATAACTATGTATTCTATAATCTGTAATTATTTTAGGGCATACCTTTCTAATGAGTCTTGAGCGAGAAACCTCAGTTAATTGGAAGAACATGCGCTTATAAAAAATAAAGTTATTTTATTTAGCTCCCTTATTCTAGTACTATAAAGCCAGATTTTTAAATAAAACACAATTCATGGTTACCAAAGAAAAATGGGACAAGCTCGTGGAGTTAATGCGCAAACTTCATATCAGTGAAGCAGAGCTCATTGAAAAGTTTATTGTGGGCAGTGGCAAAGGAGGCCAAAAGCTACACAAAACCGCCTCAACAGTGTACTTAAAACATTCCACATCCGGCCTGGAAATAAAATGCCAGGAATCCAGAAGTCGAGAAGACAACCGATATTTCGCCAGGGTACGGCTGTGTGAAAAAATACATTATTTAGTGAGTAATGAAAAAAGCAAAGCCCAACAACAAATTGAAAAAATAAAACGTCAAAAGAAAAAACGAAGCAGACGCTCCAAACAAAAAATGTTAGATGAAAAATCTAAAAAGGGTGCAATTAAAATATTAAGAAAGTCTCCTCAATCTTATGAATAAAGGAATTTATTTCCAACTACCATCCGGCCCGCACATGCTTGCCACAGCAAAATACAAAGAAAACAATAAACAACGATAAAGGAAGGCAGATTGTCCAAATGTTTATATGCGAATAATTTTCACCGACAAATCCTACAAAAATCGCTCCAATTACACCGCTCAAATAATAAGTCATTTTCCAGGTGGCAAGACCTAAACCTTCATTGCCTGGGCCGAATGACGTTGCTGCTATTTTTTTTGAGATTGGTGAGAAAAGCATTTCGCCAATAGAAGCGAAGAATATAAAAATTAAACTCAATACCAGATAGCTGGTGATCCCAAATAGAAAATATCCAGCCCCTAAAAAGAAAGCCCCTGTACCTAACAACATGAGATTGCCCTTAGCTTGCAATTTACCAATCAACACTGGCTGTACAAATATAAGCATCATGGGGTTAAGCGATAAAATCAGCCATGAATAAAAGGGATTGTCGAAACGAGAGACCGCCTCTAAAGGAAAATAGATTCTAATTAATGAATAAATTACCCCATAAACAAACACAACGGGTATAATCATTCCTAGTGCTGCGAAATTCTTTTTAACTGAATAGTCCGTCTTTCTTTTCTCCATGACAAAACCATCATCCTTGCTCAGCAAAAAAATGGCTGAGAATAATAGGAGAAACCCAAACAGTAGAAATAAACTCTTCAAACGCTCCGCCTGAAAATAACTCATAAAAAAACTGCTGATAGAAAAGGATAGATTAAATACGACAGATTGAATAACAATAATTCGATTTTTCATTGCATCGCTATCAGCCAATTTAATGAGGGCAGTGAGATTTGCAATCATCATAAAGACCCCACCAATACCACATAAAAATAATATGGCGAGCAGGTAGGAATAGGTAGTTATGGACGAGAGTAGGAAAAAACCCAAAGCATAAAGGAATATCCCCAAAGCAGATACTTTCACAACAGAAATTCTGGTTGTTAAATAACCACTAATTAATGAGCCAACACAGGTTCCTAATGAGAAGGCGGACATTAATTTCCCGACTTGGAAGGTTGTAAAATGTAAGGAATGAACTAAATAAATTGAAATTAAATGTGAGACGCACATCGCTATTGATTCAATAACAACTAAGGGAATCACTTTTCCTGTGCCTTTGGGAACATCCGTATAATTCGCTAAATAATTTTTTAGCACCGCATTTGCTGCACTGTCCATACATACAACCTATTTAAATCCATTTTATCTAGGAGGGATATTCTGTGATATTTATATTTTTTGCAAGATGTAAATTAAAAAATCATCAGGATGGCATAACCATCCTGAGGCTCACTGAATTATTTCTCTGCATTCATTTTAGCTAACTCTTCAGGAGTGGCTAGGAATTTATCTTCAAAATCGATAACAAACCCGGCAAAAATACGCACAATTCGGTCATCAATTTTTTCAGGATAATGAACTGAAACACTCCAGTTATTTTCGCTCTTATTACGATTTAACTCAGCAATTGGATGAGGATTAGTATTAGATTCGAGAATAACAAAGCGGTCAAAATTTGCATTTGCGTAAGCACTACCTATGTACTTTGCATTGCCTGATTCATCATATTCATAAAGATTAAATTTAGCTGATTCGAGAGTAGCCATGTCACCATCAATCAGACCAATTCTTATTCCGCGAGTATCATAAATATCAATATCTGTTGCCCAAGGATAAATAGACCCTATAGAAATTACGCGGGTAATCCCTGTAGCCTGCCAACCATCTTTATTGGATAAATCATAGTTGGTACGAATACGAAATGCGCTCTTTTTTATTGAACCAGGATAAGTTTCTTTAAGTGGTGATTTGATTTGATACACCTCTGAAAACTTATAAATATCTTTGGTTAATACTAAATCATAAGGATGATCTTCATGAACACCATAGCTGTTAGCGCCTGTTGCAAAAACAAGTGCAAACAAGAAGAACATACATGAGGTAAATAACTTACGCATTACATACTCCTATGAGTTAAATTTATGTTTGAGACAATTGATGCCTCTTTTAGAAATGCAGGGCTATCATATATCATCTTTATTAATGATTTATTAAATCAATAAATTTAAATTTTGAGGAAGAAGTTCATCTCAAATTCAGGTCATCCAAATAGACGTTACTTAACTTCTTAAGGGAGGAATTACCGCGGCTTGACCACTGCTTCTAAAATGTAGGATGTTCTAAACAATATCCAATACCGCATTAAGCAATTGTCGGGTATACGCTTGCTCGGGTTGATGAAAAATCTTTTCACAAGACCCAAACTCAATCGCTCTCCCCTCTTTCATTACTAAAATATCATCAGCAATGTAAGAAACAACGCCCATATTGTGGGTAATAAACAAATAGGAAATACCAGTCTCTTGCTGCAACTCTTTTAATAAGTTAAGAATCTGTGCTTGAACTGAGATATCCAGAGCGCTTGTTGGTTCATCACAAATCAAAATATCCGGATCCGTAGCTAAAGCTCTGGCAATGCAAATTCGCTGTCGCTGCCCACCTGAAAACTGATGCGGATAGCGATGCAAACTGCTTGCGGGCAAATTAACCTGGTTCAAAAGTTCTTTTTGGCGCTTATTAATTAAAGAACGTTTCATTCCCTGAGCACGCATACCTTCAGCGATGATTTCGCCTACAGTCATCCTCGGATTCATTGAGGAAAAGGGATCTTGGAAAATAATTTGTACCTTTTTACGGTACTCTCTTAAGGCCCTGCCTCGCAAGGATAAAATATCTTGACCTCGGTAATGCACCGAACCGCCAGAAACGTTTAATAAACGCAACAGAGCACGGCTGGTAGTTGTCTTACCACAACCTGACTCCCCTACTAAGGCTAGCGTTTTTCCTTGCTGTAAACAAAAAGAAAGCTTATCTACTGCAGGAAATAATATTTTAGCTCGGCTAAACAATCCTTTTTTCTGAATAAAATCAACAGATAAGTCAGTGACTTGCAAGATGGTTTCTGTCTCCTTAGTTGCAACATTCCACGCAATTTTCTTTGCATCTAACAGAGGTAACTCATGACGCTCGGGATATAAATGACAACGTACTATCCGTTGATCTTGTTCTTGCAATTGAGGCTCTTCTTGATGACACCGTGAAAAGGCATAAAGACAACGCGGATGAAAACGACAACCCGAGGGTAAAGCCTCTAAAGCAGGAACAAAGCCTTTAATCACTGATAAGCGCTCTTCTCTTTTGGCAAATGAAGGCAAGGAAGCAAGCAATTGTTGCACATAAGGGTGTTTCACTCGTGAAAAAAAATCATGGACGGTCGATTGCTCTACAACTTGGCCTGCATACATCACACAAACGCGATCAGCCATGGCTTTCACTACCCCTAAATCGTGGGTAATGAGTAACATACTCATTTGATGAGTTCTTTGTAGCTTTTTCAATAATGCAAGTATCTGTGCCTGAATCGTTACATCCAAAGCAGTGGTTGGTTCATCAGCAATTAAAATCTCAGGGTTACAGGCCAAAGCCATCGCAATAACCACTCGCTGTTTTTGCCCCCCAGATAACTGGTGTGGATATTGATGCATTTTGATTTGCGGTTGAGGCATTTCTACTTCATTAAGCAATGCCAACATAGCCTGTTCTAAGCCTTGTTTTGAATAGGCTTGTTTTCTTTTCAATACCTCGGCTAATTGTTCGCCAATCGTCATCACTGGATTCAAAGCCGTCATCGGCTCTTGAAAAATCATCGCCAACCGCTTGCCCCTTAGTTGCCGCATCATCTGCTCTGGCAAATTGAGAATATCTGTGCCATCGACATTAATTTGACTATCAAGACCATAAGCGCCTTTATTTGGCAATAAACGCATCAACGCTAAGGAAGTTAATGATTTCCCACAACCAGACTCACCTAACAAGACTAAAGTTTCTCCGGGATGGAGCACGAAACTTAACTTATCCAATGCAGAAACCGTTTTATGTGATTCTTGGAATGCTACTGACAATAAATGTGCTTCTACCCGATGTTCCATATCTTTTTATTACTCATGAATATTCCTCTACTCTACCATATCTATGATAAAATAAACCCTAGTATATATATTTGAGTGAGTGCCATGTCAGAAAATTACACCGCCCAGGCCATTGAGGTCCTTAGTGGACTTGAGCCAGTTCAACGTCGACCCGGGATGTATACCGATACCACACGCCCAAATCATTTGGCTCAAGAGGTCATTGATAACAGCGTGGATGAAGTATTGGCTGGGTTTGCTGGCCACATCACCGTCACCCTTCACGAAGATGGGTCTGTTGAGGTAGAAGATGACGGTCGTGGTATGCCTGTCGATATCCATCCACAAATAGGATTAAGTGGCGTTGAAGTGATCATGACGCGCCTACACGCGGGTGGTAAGTTTTCTGATAAAAACTACAGCTTCTCTGGTGGATTGCATGGTGTGGGAGTTTCCGTAGTTAATGCCTTGTCGGAACGCCTTGATGTCACCATTAAACGCAATGGCATTGTTTATCAAATGTCCTTCTCGAATGGGGATAAGCTCTGTGAATTAAACGAGACTGGCGTAGCTAAAAAGCGAGACACTGGAACAACCATTCGTTTTTGGCCTAATGCGAAATACTTCGATACTACCCGTATTTCCGTCAAACATCTCTCTCACATTTTAAGAGCCAAAGCCGTACTATGTACTGGCTTATCAATGACGTTCGTTAACAAAACGAGCAATGAAGTATCTAACTGGTGTTATGAGCACGGGCTGGTTGATTACTTAAACCAATCCTTAAGCGATGGAACTTACTTACCTGAAGAACCATTCACGGGTGAGTTCAAAAGCGATGAAGCAACAGTAGATTGGGCCTTGGTTTGGGCCGATGGTGCCAGCCTTGGTTTTAGTGAAAGCTATGTGAACTTAATTCCTACCATTCAGGGTGGAACGCATGTTAATGGCTTACGTTCTGGCTTATTTGATGCTATGAATGAATTCTGTGAACTCAGAAATTTATTACCACGTGGGGTTAAACTAACCGCAGATGATCTTTGGGATTCGTGCCAATATGTTCTTTCAGTAAAAATGAAAGAACCACAATTTGCAGGACAAACTAAAGAGCGCTTAAGTTCACGACAAATCTCCGCCTATGTCAGTAATGTGGTAAAGGATGCTTTTGCACTGTGGCTAAACCAACATAGAAATCAGGGTGAAGCAATTGCTGCGCTAGCGATAGACCGCGCACAGCGTCGTTTAAAACAAGCCAAGCAAGTAGCACGTAAACGTGTAAGCCAAGGCCCAGCTCTTCCGGGTAAACTGGCTGATTGTTTGCAAACAGATCTCAGCCAAGCCGAACTATTCCTGGTTGAGGGGGATTCTGCAGGTGGTTCTGCCAAACAAGCTCGTAATAAAGACTATCAAGCGATACTTCCATTACGCGGAAAAATTCTAAACTCTTGGGAAGTGGATTCATCTCATGTATTAGCCTCACAAGAGATTCATGATATTTCTGTTGCGATCGGTGTTGATCCAGGCTCAATTGATCTCAGCGGTCTACGTTATGGAAAAGTCTGTATTCTCGCCGATGCGGATTCGGATGGTGCGCACATTGCAACATTGATCTGTGCCTTATTTTTACGTCATTTCAAACCCTTAGTTCAAGCAGGACATGTATTTGTAGCGATGCCCCCTCTTTATCGTATTGACGCAGGAAAAGTGATTCATTATGCACTGGATGATGAGGAAAAGAATCGCTTAATAGCGCATTTGACACAAACGAGCAGAGCTAAAATTAATGTGCAACGCTTCAAAGGATTGGGAGAAATGAATCCTATTCAATTGCGTGAAACAACAATGGATCCCAATACCCGCCGTTTAGTCCAGCTAACCCTAGATGACGAAACAAATGCAGAAGCAGTAATGGATATGATGCTCAACAAAAAACGTGCCGGAGATCGTAAAGTTTGGTTAGAAACAAAAGGTAATTTAGCAGAGATTTAAGATCTATGCCGGGCTGAGGCCCGGCCTACACTCATTGCCAATCAAGTAACAATCGGTTTATTCCCCAATTAATTTTCTCTTAAGTATCTTATGTTAAATTAAATGAAAAAATTTAACGCAAAGAGTACATTATTCATGTCCACTGCTCGAATATATAAATTACTAAGTGACGGATTGCCTCATCACATTCCTGTTCCCCATCACCCACCCCATTTTCTGCGCCAAGACCCTATTTCCAAACACCTACGCAAGCATGATAATAAGGAAATCAAATTCCCTTTCCCTAATCAAACAGGCGTGTATATAAATACCAATGAACACTACGTTAAACCTGTTTTTGATCAGATAGGCTTATTTCCTCAGGTCATTGATGCCATGCATATCGGTTTTTCTGGTTGGCATAATTTCGATATAATGGTACAAAGAAAATCATCTAGAGGGATTATTTGTGACATTAACCCAGAAAACGCATTATTTATGCATTACACCTTAAAGTATTTAATAAGGTGTGCTAATAAAGATGAATTCATTCAAAAAATGACGCAGTTCGTTAAAAAAAATCAATATGAAGGTTCTAGAACCAATTTTGAAAAGAGTTCATATCACAGTATCGTTAAACCTAAAAGCATAAAATTTAGTTTAAATATTAGTGAAGAATATCCTGATCACTATGCAGTTATTGAAGAAATTGCTTTAGAACAACAACGAGAAACAAGCTGGCTATTTACTGATGAACGTTACGACTACATTAGAGCTTTAGCATTAACCGATAAAATCGCTGTAATTACTCAAAGCATATGTGAACATGAAACCTTTGCCCGCATCCGCCGCTTATTAACAGAAAACTCGATCCCAATAGATACGGTCTATGTAAGTAACATAGGAGAATGGATGTGTACTAAAGAGCAAAAAACTGATTTTATTGAAACCATAAGCCTTTTACTAAACGATAATGAAACTATATTAATTGATGCCCGAATAAATAATCCTCTAAACAATGAACCTCCCTCTCAACGATGTACTTTGAAAAAAGAAATTATTCCGAAATTTTCTTTAAGAGATTGGTTTTTCTCTGGAGTTGAACCAAAAGAAATTGAAGAACCCGCTATAAATAATATGACAGTGGCATAACTATTCGATTGTAGCCTGAATGGCGCAGCGCACTCCGAGAGCGTACACAAATCAGGCTTTGCTCCCATATTACACTGCGCTAATACGGACTACAGATGACATACCAACCTTACCATTTTAACAACGGAATTATATTTGAGTAATCATCAGTCCATAACAACTGTTTATTATTAGCCACAAAATGCCAATCGTTAGCATTCATTAATTTAGCGGCCAAATCCTGATTTATTGTTAGCAAAGCCCATTGAGAAGCGAATTGACCTAATGCTGCATTGCCCTGATCAACTTTACTAAATACCATAAGGTCTAAAGCACGCCCTGCTGCAGTCACAACAGGTAATAAATCCAAATGTCGATTACTCAAATTAATCAGAATAGCTCCATCTTCGCTGATTTTCTGCCGATATAAAGAAAAAGCTTCCAACGTAATTAAATGGATAGGAATAGCATCCGAGCTAAAGGCATCAACCATTAACAGCTTTTGGGAGCCATCCATTAGTTGTTCTACAGCCAACCGGCCATCATTTTTGATGAGTTCGATTTTAGGTGGGCAATCACGTAAATAGGTAAAATAGTGTGGATCTTTGGCAATTTTAATCACTTGCTCATCGATTTCAATAATCTTTACTTCATCCGTATGGCGAAATTGACAGGCCATGGTACCAATACCTAAGCCAATAATCGTGACCGACATGGATGGCCACTCTTGTTGAAAATCCATCACAACCGATTGAATCGCCCCATAATAAGAGCTAAATCCAAAGGGCATTGCATCATTCATTGCCTCCAGGCCATGTACTGTGGATTGGCTAATTAAGGCATGCACTGCATTTTTATCTGCCCCTTTATCAACAACTTTTTTCACCCCATAAAAATTACGCTCTTGCACTAAAATCTTATCTCCTTGCAAATAGGGAGAAAAAATAAAACCAAATAAAATAAACAATGAGCTCAATAGGCTCGCCTTACTTCGTCCCCAAACAGCGGCAATCATCAAGGCAACAATGGCACCTATTTGAAAATTCGAGAATCCTCCTGGCCATTGAATAGCCGGAATAAAATAATGACACAATAAAATAGCCAGGACGGCAGCAGGAATACCTATTGTCTGCAGCATTGATTGCTGATGATAAACAGGTTTTATTTCCCCATTCCCTTCTGCAAACCAACTGATGGGTAAAGCAACTAAACTAAGTAAGATCGCTAAAGGATATTCATAAACTTGATTAAACCAGTGCGGTGCCAAAATACCATTAAATATTCCAGCTAAAACACCTCCAAGAGCCAAACAAAAATAAAATAAGGTCAGTAGTTGCGGTTTGGGTCTTTTTAAAAATAATTGCCGATGACAGAGTACTGCCAAAATAAAAAAGCTCGCTAAATTAAATAAGATACTCTGCCATGCCCGGATTTGGCCTGCACCCAATATAAAACCAAGCACAGTAAACACTAAAAACAAAACAAAATTTTGAGCAAGCCAACTTAAAGATATAAGCGGTTTAGATGAGAATGCAAAGACAAAGGTTAGTAAATACAATGCTAGAGGCAACACCCAAAATAAAGGGGTCGCGGCAACATCCGTGGTAATATATAAGGTTACGCCTAACATTAAACTGCATGGTACAAAACTTAAAAATACCCAATATGCCATCTGTCGCCAAGGCCATGGAGTGCTATCCCGAGAGTCTGACACCAAAGAATAAAATCGGTTAGTACAGAACACTAATAACAAAAGACCTATATAGACTAGATAGCCAATTCCCCACCAATGAAATTGCCCCTTTAATCCGATAAAACGCTCGATTACCCATGGATAAAGTATTAAAGAAGATAAGCTTCCCAAATTAGAAGCACTATATAAAAAATAGGGATCAGTAGCCCCCTTCGCCTTAGTCTGGCTGTAGGCAAATTGTAATAAAGGAGCCGACGCCCCCAAGACCAGTAGAGGCAAACCCAATTGGGTTAATAAATTATACAAAATACTCCACTCAGGAGCCCCTGGTACGGCCACTGGCCGCAAAAAAAGAGGAATCGTGCTAAGGCTAAGTACCAGAACAATACTATGAATTATCCGCCAGGTTTTAGTATTTTTTAAAGCACTCAACAAGGCAGCATATCCATATGCAACCAACAAAACCGCCTGAAAAAAGAGCATGCACACAGTCCAAACAGCAGGAGTCCCACCGTAAACAGGTAACAAAGCTTTCGCAGCCATGGGTTGAATACTGAACAACAAAACCGCGCTTAGGAATAAGCAAACAGGGAATAGAAAATGTAGCACCACGCGTCCTTGGTTTACCTAAGTTCTATAAAGGTCACTATTGTAACAAACTAGAATGGAGATATAAATTGTAGGTTAGCCAACAAATTTGCACGTTCCCCCAAGGTAAACCCTTTATTTTTTATTACGCTAGAATAACTCTTTAGGGGAGCGTATCCCCAATTTTTTTATAATCTCGCTCACCAAAAATTGCAGACTCATAAGAATAATATTTAAATTCCAATAAGTTATTACTGGGATCTTTCAAGAAAAAAGATTGGTGTTCGATACGCGTACCAGTGAATCGCGTTTTTACTGGAATTTCAAAATGAACCTGTTGTGCATGCAGCCTGTCAATAAAGGCAAGAAACTCTTCCTGTTCAAGAAAAATTAAACCAAAATGCCGAGGATAAATACTCTCTTGCTCAGGTAGTGGCTCTTCAATTTTATGCGCGACAATTTGATGAGTCCCAAAATTAAAAATCAATGCCTGTTCCGATTCGCGCCCTAAAATAAACCCTAATTTATCTTGGTAAAAATTCTTGGCTAAAGCCAAATCATGAATTGGGAATGCCAAATGAAACAAGGTCTTCATAGAGGGCTCCGAATAAAATAGTTTGATAAATGCACTCCCGTTCACACGGAAATGATGCAAATTAAAAACTATTCTTAATTATATGACACTGCATTACTCACATGGTACAGCATCGACAAATAAGTATAAAGTATGTGAAAATGACCGCTGCAAATGCAGCGAAAGCATATCTCCGCTCTATATAGAGTACCATTCACAGGGTATGTAATGGCGGATGCAAAACGCTACCTTAACCTAAACATAGGGATAAAATGAGCTACTTACATCAACTTATTGATTACATCCTTCACATTGATATTTATTTAAATACCTTTGTTACTACTTATGGATTTTGGACTTATCTTGCTTTATTTGCGGTGATTTTCTGCGAAACAGGACTCATTGTCACGCCCTTTTTGCCAGGAGACTCACTGTTATTTGCCGCCGGAAGTATCGCAGCCCAACCTGATAATTCATTTAATGTAATTATCTTATTTGTGCTTCTTTTTATTGCTTCTGTTTTAGGAAATCAACTTAATTTTCTTATTGGGAGAGCATTAGGACCGCGTATTTTTTCAGCCAACGAATCCTGGTTATTAAATAAAAAACATTTGCATGAGGCCCATGTTTTTTATGAAAAACACGGCGGAAAAACCATTATTTTTGCGCGCTTTCTTCCCATTATTCGCACCTTTGCCCCCTTTGTTGCAGGAGTTGGTACTATGAAAGTAGTACATTTCTCCCTTTATAATGTAGTCAGTGCCCTACTTTGGATCGGTGGCTTACTCAGTTTGGGGTATTTTTTAGGTTCAATCCCACTTGTTAAAGCTAATTTTGTCTTGGTAATTTATGGGATTATTTTCATTTCTTTATTACCCGCTTTACTCGCATTGCTTAATAAGAAAAAGGTTTAACTACGAACAAACGTAGGTGTCGGGCCCATGGCCCGACAGTTACTCATTTATAATGGGGTTACAAGCGCGGTATGTTTTTCTGTTGATATTGGCATTTGCTTTTTGAGCTGGGTCAATTGCCAATCGTAATTTTTTGAGGTTTCTGCCAAAGTACAGTTCAAATTTGCGTTGGTTAACCCATGTAACAGCATAGTACGGAATGAATGAGGATGAGTATTACCATTCTCGTCATTATCAAGATAACCAATCAAGAGTTTCCTAACTTCATTTAAGTCTTTCTCATCATTGATTTGAGTTAGAAAATCTTGAGCGCGGCGTCTCCCTGTTCCTCCATGACGGTGAAAAATAGAAAAAGTAATGCTGTCGCTATATGCACAATAACGTGTCACAGTATCACCTATTACACGCTGCAATACCTCAACATCATTTATTTCTTTAAATAGTTTTTTACGACCGACAAGCTTACGTCGTACAAAAGCTTTTGGCTCAGCTTCTATCTGACTCTTCTCAGATTCTACTTTTCCCGAAAGCTCTGTTTTACCTTCAGTTTTTTTTATTGTTTCCGCTGCTTTTACTGTTTTAGTATCCTCATTTGGACGAGCCACAACAGTCTGAACTTCTTCAATAAATGTTGTCCAATGCCCATTACCTTCATTATTTACCGTAATGGTTGGACGCTCAGGGAGATCACTAAAAGGATATTTTTGTATTTTATTTTCTAAGGTATGTAGGTTAATCTGAAAAGGATAGGCTAGATAATCCAAATCCAAATGAGTACCCCAAAAAAAGTTTTGCATGATGCGTTGGATGGCTACAGGAATGGCTGAACCAAGTGCTATCGGCGTTTCCTCATTAATCAGATCAAGAGCAACATCATCACCATACAATAAGCGCAAAAATAATGGTGCTAAAGTATAATTTTCAAAACCTTCAACAAATAAAGTATTATCTTCCTGAAGTGCCGCTAATACATGATTTTTTAATCCGTCAGAAACAGCTTCGTAGAGTCCATCCGATATTTCTCTTCGTAGGTAATCGTATGCTTCTTCAGTAAGGTCAGGCCGATGTGTTGCCAAAAGTTGTAATATATCCGGTTTTTTTACATTCCAAGAAGTTTCATCAAATATTGTCTGCCATACCTCTTGTTGTTCAGCTTCAGTAATATTTAGAACACGTTCTAATAAACTGGGTAACACGCTTTGGCTAATCCTTTTTTTCAGCTCCAGCTTAGTTGTATCTTTCCTCGCTAAGACTTCGTCAATACTTATTCTTTTGAATGCTGCAGTAGGAACATGACCGCCATTTGATGTGATTAACTTTTTAATTTGTTCTGTCGTCAACTTCAATGAGCTAGAGCCATGTTCATTTATTTTGGCCAACTCCTCTTGAAACGAAGTTAGCTTATTGATTTTTAACTTTTTAAGCTCACCAGTCACATTAATATAAAAGAGTTCGTTCTTACAAAATATGTAACTGTTTTTGAATTGGTTAGGATTCTCAGGCAGTTCAGACATCAAGTGGAAATAACGCTCGCCGACTATACGGGCTTTAATTTTATCGTCAGCAAACTCATTATACCGGGGGTCATTGTCCTTTCTTAAGCCAAAAAATATATAAGAAAAATTGACGAAACTACTCGTAGCAACAAGAGCTTTATACCCATCTTCAGCGCGCGACCGCGCACAGGTCGTGCGCAATTCGTTCATCTTATATTGATAGGTAATTTTTCTGAGTCCCATTTGCATGCGATCTAATAATGGTTTCTGTCTATTAGGATTCTTGAAATCAAATGCACAAATAGCATAATAATCATTAGCAAGAGAAGGATCTAAAGCAAGCCAGCGCTCAAACGTAGGACTACGCACATTGCTATTAGCTGCACGTTCTTTTTTGATGATATCAATCAGACCAATAGAAAAAGCATAAAAAGCGCAATTTCCAAGCCCTGGATTATCAATGCGTTTTATTACCGTTTTTTGAACAGGAGCCGTTACTTGTTTAGGCAAATTATTGGGATCCACTGACTCAATAGTTTTTTGAAGCCTCTGAGAGCCTTGATTAGAGTCTAAAATTAAATCAGATGTATTAGTTTTGCCGCCAGTCATCGCCCCTCCGGGAATATAGTATATACTCCACTGTGTATACTTATTATACTACGAGAGAGCAAACCATTCAATGGGGAATCAATTTAAACTGCAAAAGTAGTTCACTTATCGAGCTAAGACGATGAATTTATTAATAAGTTAGAGAAAAAACCGCGCTGAATCCAGTTCTTAAGATAAGAAGCAGCATGCATTCCCACCTCTTCCTCTGCTATCCATTGACAAAAACCTTCACAAAGTGCTCCGAAAGAAGCACCTTGAGCTAGCCTATCTAACGCCCAGGCTTCCTCAGGTGATAAGCTACAAAATTGAATCATTAATTCAGGAGTACGCCATAAAATCCAAGCGGATGTTTCCGTTTGCTGCTGGATTTCAGGCAAATCATGCTCATGAGCCAATGCTTGCCAAAGAGAGACACTATTCCATAGATAATTAAGCCGCTGTACTGCAGGATGAAGCACAAATTGCAAATTGGCCCAAGCGTCCGGTGGAACTGCTGCCATATCAGCAACAGATACTAGCGACGCCTCTGGAGCATCAAAAGCCAAAGTCATCTTCCATTCAAAATCTGCCAATTCACTTAAATAAGCGTATTGGGAATAATTAGTATGAATAAAAGTCGCCAAATTATCGCCAAACCAACGAATAGAGCGAAATGAAGAGGGATACTCCTTAAGATAAGCTCGTCCAAGATGATTAAATTCCTCGGTACCAAGATATGCATACAAGCAAGGAAAATTGGCCGCCAAGCTTTCGATTAAGCGGAGTTCATAAGCATCGCGATAAATGCTTAAACGCGTTTCGACTGAAACCTGCTTCGTTCGTATGATAGAACGATGAATTTGATTATCACCAGATAATAAGAATTGGTGAAACTGCTCTTGCAATTGCTTCAGCTCATTCATACCAATACCTCATCGCATAATACGAATTCAGCAATACTACGAGCCTGATTCATTTCGGCTATTAACTCGCTAAAAGCAGGCATATTGTCATCGCGCTCAATCATGGTGGATACTATTCCTAAATGACGGAGCGTTGCAGCATAAAGGTCCCATACCGCTTGTACCACTGGAGCATCATGAGTATCAATAATGTAATCACCATGATTAGAATGCCCTGCTAAATGAATTTGAGAAACCCGCTCTCTAGGCATAGCATGAATATAATCTATAGGATTAAATTGGTGATTCACCGAACTCACATACACGTTATTTACATCCAATAAGATATAACAACCAGATTCTTTAACTATCTCTAAAAGAAATTCCCATTCAGACATTTCAGATTGCTTATAGGTAAGATAGCTCGACACATTTTCAATTAAAAGTGGGCGTTGTAGAAAATCTTGTACCTGTTGGATACGAGCCACAACATGCTCTACAGCATAGCGAGTATAAGGGATAGGCAGTAAATCATGAGCATTAAGACCATTAACCCCAGTCCAACACAAATGATCGGAAATCCATTTAGGCTCGACTCGCGCCGCCAAGTTTTTTACTTGCTGCAAATAATCATTATCTAAAGGGTCACTACTTCCAAGAGAAAGGGACACTCCATGCATAACGACAGGGTAGTGTTCGCGAATCTTATCAAGGTAATATAAGGGTTTTCCACCAGGAATTAGATAGTTTTCAGTAATTAGTTCAAACCAATCCACTGCGGGCTTTTGTAAGAGAATTTCTTCATAGTAGTCAGGCCTTAATCCAAGACCAAAACCAAGAAAGGGCATTTTTTGTATGGATTTATATTGAGACATAATAAACCTAGATAGCGCCAGGCAATAGGCTCATGCCTGGCAGAAGGCAAAAATTATTGAGCAGTACCGCCAGCTTTTTCGCACTCTTCTTTAGTCATTTTAACAACGCCTTTTCCTTTGCAAGAATTTTGGCCTTTGCATGAGTTATCAGCAGTTTTGCAAGAGCTTTGACCTTTACAAGAATTACCACCTTTGCAATGAACCATTGGTGCAGAAGAAGCTGTATCATCAGCAAAAGCAGGAGCCAAAGCGAACATAGAAGCAGCGCCAACAGCAAGTGCAGCACCTGTTAATTTAATTTTGTTCATTTGATTGATTCCTTTTAATTTAGTTGATAAGCACTTGAGATACCAAATAATAATTTGGCCACTTGCATTTTAGAAAGCAATATTAAATTTTGTCAAGTAAGGGCCTAAATTAAGACTATACTAAAACATAAATGCATTATGGTTAGTAGCCCATGAAGTCTACTTTCAGCCCAGCAAATTTATAAATTTATCCGATAACATGAACCTTTTAATCAAATGAGCGATGAATGTTTGCTTAAGGTTTGTGGTGTGGTGGTACCTGAGGACATATCAAGGCTATGAGCACCTTAGTTAGACTCCTCAGTGATCTTTCATGAGGGTTACATTATTGGCAAGTATATAATCATTAACCATATTTACATAGGCAGTGATAAAGGACTTGCACGTATGATGCGCATCATTACTGCCAATACCATTTCTTTTATATTTAAATGCTGGCGATAGCAAATAGCTGCATCTCGCTCCTGATGGCTCAATCCGGCAACCTTGATTTTAAACGATTTAGAGAAATTAATGAGCTAGATTATCAGCAAGCTAAAAAACAATTTATTTATCAATATGTTGAAAAACTGTTAAGAGACGCCCATAACAGAAAAGTACGTGCATGAAATTTATATACTGATGAACTTGACAAACCGCAAGGATAGACCAAAATTTACTCATTACCGTTAATTTATACTCTATTGTTCAGGACCTGAAACGGAGAACATGATGGCTACATCAAAAAGACCTAGGGAAGCTCGCCCTGCGCGCGAAATAGACGCAATCTATAAACGCCGAACGATACGTGATTACAAACCGCAAAAAATCGAAGCCCCAATGATAAATGCTTTACTTAATGCCGCGGTTCAAGCGCCGACAGCATTACGTGAAGAACCCTGGGCCTTTGCGATAATCCAAGATAAAGAGACGCTTAAGAAACTGAACGAAACGATTCAAGGCTTAATCTATAATGAAGCCCGCAATTATCCAAAGCTAATGAATCGTGTCAAAGAACTCACAGAAAAGCCGGATTTTAATGCATTTTATAATGCCGGTACGCTCATTGTGATTTACAGTAGATTTCAAAGACCTTTTGTTGTAGCTGACTGCTGGTTAGCTGCCCAAAACTTGATGCTCACCGCCTGCGTTAATGGCTTGGGTACTTGTGTTGTGGCCCTTGCTGTCCCTGCATTAAATACCCCTGAATGGAAATCAAAACTACATATTGGGAGTGAAATGATTGCAATCGCACCCATTATTGTCGGAGTTCCAGCTCGTTCTGTTGAGCCAGTCCCCCGTTTTGAGCCTGATATCCTTTCCTGGATATAAGACCAGGATTCAGTCCAACCTCTCTTCACACCACAGTCCTGGTTAAATCGGGACCTTGGTTGTATTTTGATAATAAGACTTCACCGTAACGAGTACTCGTTCAATATCCGCTCTAGAAATATCCCTATGGGTAACAAGACGAATGGAATTCATTTTATTTGGGTTTTTGGGAAAAATAATACCTCGTTCAGCCAAATAAGCCTGAAATTGAGGATAATTACTTCCCACTTTGATAAATACCATATTTGTCTGCAATGACTGCTGATCAACAAGCAAGTCTCCCACCTCAGCCAAACCCTGAGCTAATAAAGCAGCATGCTCATGATCCTCTTGTAAGCGCATCACGTTATGTTCTAAAGCATAAATTCCAGCTGCAGCAACAACCCCAGCCTGGCGCATACCGCCCCCTAATACTTTACGCCATCTTTTTGCTTTACTGATTAACTCTTTATGACCACACAATACCGAACCAATAGGAGCTGCCAATCCTTTAGATAAACAAATAGAAATAGAATCAAAACCTCGACTAATACGGTTTAAATCCACCTTTTGCTTCACTGCTGCATTAAAAACACGAGCCCCATCAAGATGAGCCGCTAAACTTTTTTCTCGACAAAAAGCGTGAACGTCATCTAAATAAGAAAGGGGTAAAACTTTGCCATTAGTTGTATTTTCCAGGCATAACAGTTTGGTACGAGCATGATGATTATCAATAGGCTTAATTGCCATCTCTACCTTGGGTAAGGACAAACTTCCATCTAATTCAAAATCCAATGGTTGCGGTTGGATACTACCCAATACTGCAGCACCACCCCCTTCCCACATATAGGTATGAGCAGTTTGTCCAACAATATATTCATCTCCTCGTTCGCAATGCGCCATAATCCCTAATAAATTAGTTTGCGTGCCCGTGGGAGCAAAAAGAGCCGCCTCCATCCCTGCACACTCAGCCAGCATAGCCTCCAATTTTTTAACCGTAGGATCCTCATCAAAAACATCATCACCTACTTCAGCATTCATCATCGCCTTTAACATTTCCTGCGAAGGCTTAGTCACTGTATCACTACGAAAATCAATTGAATTCATACCTCGCTCCTTAACTACTCTCTAATGCTCAAGCCCATGATCCGACGCTTTTCATCTTTTCTTTGTCACCATTCGCTGGGTCTACTTTCAAATTTCAAAACCATGAGCGCAGCAAATTCCTAGCCTCCACCCATATTATTTAGACGTAGCATACCAAACCTTTCCTTGCATCACCTTAGCCCACCAAGCGTCTGTTGATTCTTGATCCATCGAGTGCCAATCGGGAGTGTAACTCACCAGGGCTTCGCCCATAGCTTTTGCCTTCTGAGTTTCTTCAATTAACTGCAGTTGCTGATTTTTCTTCCACAAAGAAACCCAATCCGTTAGTTTAAGATTAGAATTACTATCAAAAAGATGTACTAATTCAAATCCATTAGCCAAGGCTTTAAATACTCCTGAGGCTGTATGTGGCCTTAAGGTTGCTGCAGCATCCCCTACAAAAATTACTCGATTACTTGCATAGGCAGACAAATGAAAGTCAAAAATAGCTTGGATAAACGGTCGTGGGGTTTCCATGATGATTTGTTTAATCGCGCTAGGTAATACCTGAGCAAAATTATGAAGATACTGCATGTGTTCTACAGTTAACGTTCCTGCGGGCAATGAGCGGGTGCGTTGCCTACCTTCATTATCGATCAGTAAATTGTTTAAAGACAATCCTCTACGATCTTCATACATCACCCAATTTAACAATGTTTTCCCTGTCTTTTGATAGTCAGCCCCAGGAATTCGATACAAAAGGATATGGCCATGAGGATAAACACTATACGGCACATGCTCGTGAAAAAGATTGTTAGAAGCTAAATGCTCATTATCAATAACCCCACGCCAAGCCACATAGCCTGCATATTCTGGTTGGCTATTTGGTAATAAATGAGCCCGTATCGTCGAATCAACACCATCAGCAACAATAAGTAAATCGGCGTTATAAACCTGTCCATCAGAGGTTTCCACCAAACAGCCATCGTGTATTTCCTCAAAACGGCAAACTTCAGTATTGGTATGGTAGTTTAACGACTCGACTCGTTTACGCAGATTTTGATAAACATCCATCCAATTTAATGCCATAACCCGAATAGACTGCTTCCAGAAAACTTGGGCATCAACCTCATCTTGTTCATTTTTGCGAACGAAGGAACGGCTGGTAGCTAGGAGACGAGGAATATCAGCATCAAATAAATCATTTTCTATACATTGAGTCACAACCACTTCTGGAAGTGTAATTCCTGCTCCTTGACCTATACGTCCTGATGATTGCTCTAAAATAGTAACGGTTGCCCCTAAACGCTGAAGCAAGATTGCTGCAGTGCAACCTGCAATCGAACCGCCAACAACTACTACATTTTTTCCACGCATAAATTACTCCTGTTACCAATGCCCATCATAAGGCCGATGCTCTTTGATCTCTTGCTTTGTTTTACCACGATGATAATGGAGTTTCCATTCTTTGGCTTGAGTGGTCTTATTCCAGAAGGGGTGATAATCAAGGGCAAAAACCCGTTGAGAATGATTACCTATTTGTTTGTATAGGTTTAGCCCCCCTCCACCTTTCGCGTAAAGTTGTAAGGCGACTCGGTAATTGCCCGTACGTATCGCACCATAAGCAGCAGCGGAAGCGACTACTGCGACGACAGCGGTTGTTCCCAATGAAGAATATTCTGATATTGGTTCTTTTATTGTATTGCCAGCCACGAGATCCTTTCCCCTGATGCATCAGATCCTATCTGATGAAAAAAACTGACATATAAGACCACATTTAGGACATTATTTGCAAATAAACTCTAACGTTTTGCATAAATAATAATGGACAAGAGGACCATTCCCATTCCAATCATTTGCCCCATCGTTAATTTCTCGCCTAATAAGAGCCAAGCAAGCATTACTGTTGCTAAAGGCATGATCGCGGTAGATAACGAGGCCATTACTCCATCAACGCGTTGAGAACCAAAGTACCAAAATACATAAAATAGACCCGAGCTTAAGCCTAAAATCATTAATATCCACCACCCAAAAGCATCAATATGAATGCCACTCCAAGAACTCAGGCTGACAAAACATAATAATAAAATGGCATTGATCCCATTTAGCAGCGAAGACACTAAAAACACTGGCAGCGAGCTCACATACATTTTACTTAAAATGTAGTATGCAGCTTCTGGAAATAAAGAAATTAAAACAATTGCATCACCTAAAAAGGAGTGGCTTACAACCGCCCCACCAAGCTTTTCTCTAGCAATAACTAAGAGCCCAAAGGTAGCAAAACCAATGCAGATCGCCGTTTTACCAGAAATTTTCTCATTTAGGACAATCCAGGACATAAGCGCAATGATTGCGGGTAAGACACTAGTAATAATACCGGCTACATTAGCATCAGTATAATGCAAGCCTAAGAGCATCAAGGCATTAAAAAGAACTCCGGCGCATAAAGCCTGGGCCAGAATGAAATACCAATCACGTCGTTTTAATTGTGAAAAATAATAAGCGATAGACTGTTTTCTTGCAGGCGACACTTGATGCAGCATGAATAAATTCGCAGCAGCCAAACTGAAACGAAGAGCTAGAATGAATTGGATAGGAATAGATGCAAGTATGTATTTAGACAATACAATATTAATCCCTACCATAATTTGGGCCAGGAAAAGAAAGAACATGCCTTTGAAAAAAGAATCACTTTTTTGCATCGCGTATCACTTTGTTTATATCCAAGTACGAGCAAGTCTAGCAGACTTAAGAGCAAGATCAGTTATCCGTTTCATGCATCTGTTTTGCCGTTAAGCGCCATTGTGATGGGGATGTCCCGTATACCTTGGTAAAACGTCGACTAAATGCAGATAAATTTTCGTACCCTACCTTAAAGGCCACCTCCTCGATAGAAAGAGTACTTTTAGATAATAAAATCTGCGCTTGTTCTAGCTTCTTCATGCGCCAATATTCAGCAAGGGCACACCCCATCTGCTCCTTAAAACGTCGCTGTAATTGGCTAACACTCAAATGACAATGCTTTGCCACCTGGCTGAGCATGACGGGAGCAGCAAAATGCACATCAATCCAATGTTTCGCTTGTTGCACTAGAGCATCTCCATCCGGAACAAAGGATTTAGTAGTAATTTGCAGCAACAACTGGTTTATTAAAGCATCGGTAAATACATCCCGTTCATCGTGGGTTAAATAATGGTGGCTAAACTGCATCAATTTCTTCGCACTGTCTGATAGATTAATCAGGCTGGGAATTATGCCCTCATTCCATAAAGAACATTTATCTTGAATATCGATAACTAAAAAAAGATTATCCCCACCTCCAGAAAAACAATGCCGCTCTTCAGGTGCAATATAAACCCCCACATCCTGACGAATAACACCAGAATATTGATTAATCTCCAATTCCATAGAACCGGACAAAGGCAACACCAACTGAGCAAAATCATGAACATGGCTGCAACTTTCGGAACGATAGGAACGCAGCTCGAGGTGATTGTTAAACACGCGATAATCCTTCGGAATCTAGTTACCCAGAATGAGGACACATTATAACTCGCGGAGAGATTTACTGTATATCCTCATCATTCAAATTAAATACTTCTTGAATGTTTTCTAGCTGCTCTTCAACAACATTCAATTTTTCAAAACTTGCGATGTGGAATAAAGCTTGGCCGGCATGAACCAGCGGTAACATGCTTTCACCAATAATAATACCTGAAATTGGCGATTTAAGTTTATATTCTTCCGTGCTGGTAGGATTAGCAATAATCGCTATGATTTGCCCTTTGCTAACCCGGTTTCCTGCCTTTTTAATATGCCGTAGAATGCCGCTAATTGGCGCTCTTAACCAATAACTATTCCTTGAAATAGTGGGCGTAAATTTTTTTAGACCGAACCGTCCAGGTTTAATCATACCTAAGGCTGACATAACACTTAAAATGCCATTAAGTCCGGTTCTAATTGACAGCTCATCAAAACGTAGCGCTTCTCCTCCCTCATAAACTAAAATAGCAACCCCTTGCTCATTCGCATACTCCCTCATCGACCCATCTCTAAAAGTGGAATGCAAAATAACTGGAACATTAAAAGCTTGAGCCAAGGCTTCAAGACCAGGCATATCCAGATTGGCACGAATTTGCGGTAAATTAAAACGATGATTTGAGCCCGTATGTAAATCAATAACATATTGAGATTGAGAAAGAATTTCCCTACTAATAATCCCTGCAAGAATAGATGCCAATGATCCCTTAGGACCTCCAGGAAAAGAGCGATTTAAATCCCTGCGGTCCATTAAATAACGTTCTTGGTATAAAAAACCATAAACATTAACGATAGGAATAGCAATGATGCTGCCTTTGATGCGTTTCAAACCTTTTTTATGTAAAAGGCGCCTAATGATTTCTACACCATTTATCTCATCACCATGGATGGCAGCCGTCACACAAAGTGCAGGCCCCTCTTCTACACCATTAATAACGTGTATTGGTAAGCTCATGGGAGTCCAATCATATAACTTAGGTAAAGGCAAAAAAACTGTTTTCTGCTGTCCTGGTTTGATTTGCTCATTACCTATAACAATATTTACTTTACTCATTAATTATCCTTAAGCGTACCTGCCAGATATCAAAAGTATTAATCTACTCCCTCTTATTAGGTACCTCAGTAAAATCAAATCCAGGAAAATCTGGAGCAATAATATGAAAGTGAGCTGACAATAAAGGAATTAATTGGCGATATTGATGAGAGGAAGTTGGAAAACCATGTGGAAGTAATAAGGTCGGTTTGTTTTTGTCGCCCGCTTCACAATAAAAAATGCGCACGCCATAAACTTCAGCATAATGATAAATTAAATTTTTATCTTCCCTCACACTAGAATGAACCATTGTGCGGGCCGCTGCACGAGTCATGCCAAACCTCCTGTCCATTAAGGTTATCCTATAAGTATAGTGTATTTCTTAATAAAACAGGCTTCGTGCGTTACATTAGCAAACTTAAGCTCTAATGGCCTGATTTTCACATTAAAAAATCAAGACCATTAGGGACAATATAATAATTTTTAGTGTTCTGTTTTATGCTTGGACTTACCACATAACCAATCAAAACTGACCTCAAGTTCATCAGCAATTTTTTTCATGGCATAAGCATCTAAAGCAACTACACCATTTAATAAAGCCTCTATTTTAAACTTAGGCAGTTCAAATAATTTAGAGCATACTTGCACCCGCTCAGTCATCAAGGATGGAACACCTAGCTCGTCAAGTTCATGATTCAAACGTTCAGTTAGTTTTTTGTTTGACATAGTATTTCTCCTCTTGGCTTTTCATTAGTGTAAAACACTTAAGCTTAAGGGTTGATTAACTACTCAAAGTTTTTTAAAAATTATTTTTTGCTTCAATTTTGAGGAAAAAAGTCCAAAAAAAATGAATCACTGCTTTTTTTCCAAATTTCCATTAAGATAAAAAACTACAATAAAGAAATGTGCTAAGAAGCAATATGGATATCGATAAACAAAAGCACATAATGAGCGCTTGTTATGTCTTTTAACGCACGCTATTAGTGTATAAAAAGGCAGGGCTTTGGAGTAGTTTTATTTATTAAGGGCCGAGTGAATTATGAAGCAGTTATTGGACAAAAATGATCCTGTTTTAAGACAAGTTGCTGAGCCTATTCTAAAATCAGAATTTGGGAGTGTATGGCTAAACGAATTAGTTCAGGACATGTTTCTTATCATGAAAGAGCAATGTGCTGTAGGGGTCGCGGCTCCTCAAATAGGTATCAGTAGACGTGTTATTGTATTTAGCACCGCCTATACAAAACGTCAAAACCTGGAATACTCAATACCGGATACAGCACTAATAAACCCCTCCTTAAATATTTTGTCAGAGGAAATTCAAACTGGTTATGAGGGCTGTCTCAATTGCGGTGAAGTCATGGGGCAAGTACCAAGAGCAATGGAAATTGAATATTTTGGTTTAGATATCAATGGAAACTTCATTTGCAAAAAAGCGCATGGCTTAGAGGCGAGAATCCTGCAACATGAAATTGACCATCTGAATGGTTATTTATTTTTAGATCGTATTCAAGATGAGAAAACATTAACAACGAAATCCGAGTTACAGGGTAGGATTTAGCTAACCTATGGGTATAAATTTCCATAACTGGCTTATGGAGTATGTAGGCCGTACTGCAGCAGCCCAGCCTATTTGCTAACTAGCAAAAGATGGCCCCTTGCGTTCATCTGTATCCATTTCTGGAATAAATGCCTCCATTAAACTCATTGCCATTTGCGCAATCTCCTCTAACTGAGGTAACGTAATTTCCTCAAATATATGCTCTTCAGGCTCATCACTTATCGTACTTGGTTGGGCTTGCTGCTCTTTTATAGCTTCACCTTCTTTATCAAAGTGATGGCCAATTAAATTGGCGTAATGCTTTGTTTTTAACAAAATATCTCTTTGCTTCCTATTAAAACACTTCCATTCTGGCATATCGAAAATATCCGTTTTTTTCGCTAACTTTAGATTTTCACCAATGATATTAATAAGCATTTTAATTGCGCTATGAAGAGAGATATCCTCATCAAATAGAATTGCAGCTCTAAATTTATATAAAGCACCCATAATCTTTAGGCTAGCCCTAATATCCTCAATTATCAGCGCTGAGTTTTGCTGATAAGCTCTAATATCTTCATTGCGAATCTCTGCAAAAGGCAGAGCCTCAGCATATTTCAAAGAGGGAAAAACCAATGACGTACCCTTTTCGATAGCTGCGACTAAATGTGTATAAAAAGTCTTGTACAAAGCCGTTGCATAAGGAACAAGCAAATCATTGTATTCCTCTATAAAATAACCATGTCGGATCATATTGCGAATGGTATAAGCTGTCTCAGCATCAATCGGTAAATTACGGATAAAATATCTACGCTGAAAAATCCCAAGCACATGGTGGAAACGCATTAAATTATATAAAAGCCCCAACTGCACTTGTTTCTGTGAAAGGTCCTGCTTCTCTTGAGCACATAAAACATGCATACACTCAAGGGATCTACGCGCATTTTGCAGATAAATCATATCAGGGCGTACAGGAAATAATTCTGCAAAACTAAAGGTCGGTTCCGAAGGACGACGCGGTCTAAAAAAGCTAGGGCTTAGATCTACTTTCTCTCGCATAGAGCTTGGAATTGGGCTGGTCGCTGCTGATGAGGTTGCAACCAAAGCCCTCGCTGATCCCCGCGTTACAGTATCTTCTTTTGGACTAGTCCTGGCTCGCGTAGAATTATGTCCCTCGCGCCAAGACCGTTGATTATTGGCATAGGTTTCTGCTTGCTTATCCGATTTTTCTTGAAGCTCTGCCTCTCTTTCTTTTTGGCTAACACGAGCGGAATGATTACTTATTTTTTTAGCCCATTGCTCAAATTTTGAGATAAACTGACTGTCGATTACCAAAGCGTCAAATCTGCTTTGATAGGCTGCAAGGCTAAGCTTATTTAGTTCTTCATGCGCTTCTAGAGCATCTTTTAAAGAAAGTATTTGTTCTTGGCGCTTCTTAAGAACAACGTGTTTTCTATTTAATTCTTCATCGTTAAAAGTATCACATTTTATTAGACGCTCAATTTCTTTAAGGTTTGCATCAATGTCTCTTAATAAAGTTGAAGCATCAATATGCTCCTCTTCAACTATAATTTGCGCAGTATCTTCTATGCGTGACATCTTCCGTTTTTTTTCTACCTTTTTCTCAGGACGAACTTTTATTCTTTGCTCATTTTTTTTGTTGGGCTCAATATTATTTTGCCTACGCCAATAAGCCACAAAAATCACCAAAAGAGACACAAACAAAGTGGTATATGCAGCCTTTGCTGCATCACTAGTGATATTATCCGAATACTTCGCTTTAACTAACTCAAATTGTTGCTGTAATTTTGGCAACTCAAAATCAAATTTATGAACGTGCTCTCCATATTGGTTTAAATAGCGCGTTGCAAATTTAATGAAGGTATCCCCAACAAAACTTTTTCCTGAGTTCTTTAACTCCAAATCCATCCATTCTGTGAAGGTAAAAATTGAACTAGCTAGAAGTCGCTCATCAAGAGTTAGCGCTTTATCTAACTCCCCTACCGTATACACAAAAAGGCCATAGTGAATTTGCGTCTTAGGGTTTCTTAAATGCGCCTGCACAGTCCGATAATATTCTAAAAAGATTGAGGGGCAATGAGCAATTGCATAGTCACCTGCACGCAATGGAAAACGCTCGAGAGTAGAAAAAAGAGGATCCCCGACATTCTTAATCTTATCAATGTGATTATGTATTTTGCCAATCTCGATTATGCCGCAAACACCTTCCTGTAATTCGCGCGGAACCCGCGATACTGTTAACAGGGAACTCAACCTTAAAGCAGCCTTATACTGAGCAAGACTTCCCCATGGCTTTGAGGTGTAACTTTCTATATTGTGCGGGAGATCATAAACTGCATGTCGATCATGTAATCGCATGAGAGCAGGCTGATAATGCTCATCTAATTCACGTCTTGATTGTTCACTTAGCCTCGTATACATAAACTGTATTGAGCTTTTAATATATAACAACGGATCAAGAGTGCTAAATGTAGGCTTACGTCGATCTGCTTCCAGCTCAAACAAAGCCCCTGCATACTGAAATAGATCGGTTGTGGCCACACCTTCCTCATACGCACTTCGATAATCAGCGATAAACTTACCAAACCCCACATAGGGTCCAATAACGTTTAAAGAGCTTCTAATGTTAGATAGGCTTAAAACACAATGCTTCAAATAAGCCGGGGCTAAAGAATAACCATAAACCTCATAACCTAATAGCGCACTAGAGCAGACATGATAGTGCTGAGCAGGAGTCAGCACTGATGCTGAATCCACCAGAGATACCGCCATATTAAATTGTTGCACAGTACCTAGTTTAAGCGTTTTATAGTTATTAAACTTCTCTTGAGGGATGTCTGAACTTGCTTCGGAAGTAGGTAAACGACCAAGAAGACACACTAGACTAAGAAAAATTAAATACTCTACCGCATTGCGAGGATAACGGTTAAATAAAGCGAGCTGATCAAATAATGAAAATTGTTTCACCCATACAAATTCATTTAAAAGCTCAAATCTCTGTTGCGCTTGCTTGTGCTCTTGATTCAGCTTACGACTTTGAGCCTGTGAATTCATGTTTCTAAAATAATATGAATTTTTTTTAGTCTGAGGGATATAAATCTTATGGTAATAAGGATTTTGTGATATTCGAGGCATGTAAATCCCTTATAGTGGTACTAATCGAATAAAGCCCGATACTTTATCTAAAAGACCTTATTTTGTCCAACAACAATACCCAAATCAAACACTCCTGGTGATACAAAACGTGCTTGCGAGAGAAAAATTTACAACATAAGTTAATTAAATAAGTAACTTATGTGATTACTTTTACCAAACTCCCAGCCTATTTTCATGACTTCATGAAGTTTGATACAATTTTTTAATACACATCGATATAAGCTAAATAACATGTCCTCGTGGACGCTTGGTGATAATTTACGTGCAGAAATTATAACAGCGGCCGAGGAGAGTCAAACGACAATCATTGAGCTTAATTTTGCAAAAATAGGTGCCAAATTGGAACTATCTGCAGAAATGATCACATTACTTTCTCCTATAAAGATCGAAGGAACGAAACCAATTGCTTCATTAATAGCAAATTCTTGGGAGAGAAGTGGATTAATAATGGCTGCGTCTACATCAGGAAGCCCCTCGCCGAAGCATCCTCAACAAAAACAAACATGCATATTTCATTGAGTTCTCGTAATGTGCTCTTACGAGTGCAACGGAGGATGATTTAAAAAATTATAAAAATCTTTTTTGCGCTCACATTCCAATTTGTTTTTAATAATCTCGATGTAATGTTCCACTGTTCTAACTGATAAACTCATGAGCATCGCAATTTCTTTTGTTGTTTTACCCTGAATAGTGAACTCAAAAACCGCTTTTTGTTGAGTAGAAAGTTGAGACAATTGAGGCGTGTTTTGTGAGGGTTCAAACAAATTAAAATGGTGTGCCGTCATTGATAAAACAGACCGCAATAAAGGCTGGTCATCCCAAGAGGCTAAGTCTTTTAAATCCTCTTGAAAAAAAGAAATCCCAATCACACCAATAACCTTACCCGAACGAGAATAATAAGGCGACTTATAACTTAACCCGGTTTGAATAGAAGAAAATCCTGCGCGATTGGGTACCAACTCCATATGCTCCAAAAAAATCTGTGGCTGACCTTTCCATAAGGCTAATTTATCATTTTCATGCCATTTATTCGCATCATTCGGATTAAGTGCAATATCAATATCTTTTAAGCCGATAATCTCGGAGAGACTTGAAAAGTTCGTACGAACAGCCATCATTTCATTAGACTCCAAAATAATACTCTTGTGGTCTTTAATGTAACAATGACCTGACCTATGGTAAAAATCGTCAACCGTGATTAAATTTTGCGCCATTTTTTTTCCAAAAATCAAACACTTTTTTTGCTATCATAACACACCAAAAGAACTAATTATGCACAGAAATCCCGCTCAAATCATTTACCATCGAAATCTGCTACCTTGGCATAGAGTGTTATCCAGAGTACATAAATTTACTCAGAAACTAACTGCACCAGTTTTTGAGCTATTTCTTGAAGTTTTCTTATTATGCCAGTTTCAAGATAGAGTGTGCTTTCTTCTTTATCATGTGAAATTTCAACCATAATATTTCCAATGCGTTCTAAGATGGAACCAATATGGTTAACCCATTCATCTAATTCTTTCTCACTCAGCTCAGGTTCTTTAGCATTACTCATTTTTAAGTATAAATTTAAATGATTTAGCTCGTGCTGATATTTTGAATGCAAACTTTTCGAGGTAGTAAGAATTATTCGTAGATCGTTCAAAAGTGGTTTCACCGCATCAAGTAAGAGCATAAGTCGTTGGGTATTTGGATTATCAGTAACTTGAGTATTCACCATATTGAATTGCGTCATAATTTGGATCCTCTGTCATTCTCTGAACCAAAAGCAAACTCTTTCATTGATTCCCAGGCAGCTTGTACTGCTTTGCCAAAAGCGTTAAATATAGATGTGATGCTTGCTAAGATACCAGAAGCCTGCTCCTCAGAGATTACAAGTGCTTTGCTAGAGGTATTCGCTTGACCTTGTACGACTAAAGACACTTCTCGTGCGGCACCAGCAAGAGAGGGCTCCGCCTTCGCTTTAAGATGATATTGCTGCAATACTTCTGCCTGGACATTTAACAAAGGGACATTTAGTGTGGCTAAATGGTCCTCTACTCGGCCTAATCGTAAATTCAACTGATCTATAGCATCTTTATATTGCTCTGGATTTGCTTGAGCCTTTTCACATAAAGCGCCGATGATATCTCGCATTTTATATTTGGAACCATCCGAAAAAACATATTCAGGATATTCTGCAAAAATTAATGATTCAAGGTGAGCACGATCCGTCACCATATGGCCAAACCACTCATCTAATAAAAGATGCTCATTTAAAAAATGAGCGGTTAATGCATTTAAATTTTTATATTTACTCGGTATAAAGCATGCTTCAGTACATTCTTTTATTGGCGGGCCTGCATAACATTCAGATTCATTCTTTTGTTCTATGAAAAAGCGATTAACGGGCACTTTTGAATTGCCATCGGCGGCACCCAGTGTCTTGCTCATCCACCAATGAGCCTGATCAATCATCGAGCTATTTGCATAGCCGGGAACATTGATTACTTGGCCTTTCATTGTATCGTTTAATGGTAATAAAGAACCGCAGATAGCTCCCCAACGTCCTGCAAGATTTTTCTTCCACTCAGGCTGAGACTCCTCTTGAGCAAACTCATGGCTGATGTTTACCTCGTTAGCTATTGCTTGCAAAGCTGGCAGTGTATTTTCCTGGTATCGTTTTTCTCTATTGACTGCCAACCCTAACCGAGCATTTGCGGGGTCAGGATGATTATTCAGTATGCCCTTATCTATATTTTCCGTACCAATACGTAAATAGTCAGTACTAGCCGCCATAGGTAAACCGAATTTTAGAATAGACCCCAAAGTCAAATTGATACTGCCACTTTGAATTCGTGGGTAGGCAGTATCATCTAAGTGATTCAAATTACTCTCAGCTGCGATGAGCTTTTTTATTAAGCCAGGAGACTCGCACAATTGCTTAAACTCCGGGCTTCTAAAAAAACCAAGCATAATTGCATCACGTCCCGAAAAGCTTATTTTATTAAACCGATCTCTCCATTGGGCGGCAACTTCGTCCATAAGTTGCATCTCTTCCAAAGTAAACTCAGGTGGAGGATGTTTTATTGCAAATTCGCTTTTTAATTTATCATTAAGAGCTCTTAAGTTCGGCATAATAAGCCATGTTCAATTAATATACAGTAAGTATAGACCAGGTTTTGTCCATACCTCCTAAATCTGGCTGGCACGGCTTTACTGCATCAAGCTTGATTGATGTCTGGGCTTAATTTTAATTAAGAGGAAATTAATCCAACTTCCGATTGGAAGCTGGCTAAGGATAACTCATGAATAGCGAAAAAAGTAAGATGAAATGCTCAGCCCACCTATCTAGGTTTGTTCGTAGAGCGTTGCTCTGGCTCATCATGATCCAAGCCTGCTACTTCCGTCTTAGAATCTAATGGTCCAAGGTTATGAAGTTGTGCATCAAACTCCTCAACTGTATCAATAGGACTACCTAGTTGTGTATTATTATACAAACGGCCGGCCTTTCCCGCAGTATCAACAGGTGCATGGAGGTTATCTACGTTAGATTGAGGTGGTTGTTTAGCCATAACATTTCTCTCGATAATGCATCTTACTATCATTATAGTCTATAATGGCGATCATACTAATCTGGATTGCTATTTATGACCAATGCTAGTGTAGGTCGGGCCCATGACCTGACTTTTCTCATCGCGCTCACCAAAATCCAATAGATTCATTATGGCATCCGCCCCCCCTTTTTGTTGGAAAAAGTATTTGTCATTTATTCTATTCGTTGAAATCGAGGAACTGTTTTCCCATTATGAACGACATTCTCAAAAAACATTTGCATAGGACGAACCCAAAGCTGATTTTCCCCAAATTCATCACAATGATAAAGTGCCTTGTACACTATCATCTCCTCCTCTGTTTCACTATGACGAGCTTGGCCAATGACTTCGTATAATTTTTCGTTTTTATAATGCCTGTATTTTCCACATAGATTAGGATCAGCTAACATTTAGACGCTCTCACGTAATGGGCAAGAAGTTAGATATTGTAACCACAAACGCAATAAAAAACATGCATAGTTCCTCTCCTTTTCCCCCTCTCCCCAAGGGCGAGGGAACTGTTTTGCACCACATTGTTAAAAAGAACTATTACGGCTGGCAAACGGTGAGCATGCTGATATAGACTTCCACTGAAGTTAAAGACGAAGTGTAGCAACTGTCTTGAATTAAAATTCAGGGCAGTTGCTACATAAAAATAGTTTAAATGCTCTGTGCGTTTTCCCTGCCTCAAACATGCTTTGACAAATAAAAAATTTAAATATAGCATGACTTTGCTTTTTAGATGGCGCGGGGTGTCGGGAAACCGACTGAGAATTACCCGTCGAACTTGATCTGAGTCATATCAGCGTAAGGACGCCCTCAATAAATCCGTGTTCCGCTACTTTATGGGGCAGGGATCCCTTTTGCCATCTCCGGAATTATTCACATTTATAGAGGAGCTATGGCTATGTCATCTCATTTATCTACAAGAACCACTTTATTATTAAATTGGTACGCTAATCCTTATCACACACCAATTTTTGTGGCACATCAACTTGGTTTTTATTCAGAGGAAAACATTAAACTTGCTATTTTAGAGCCAGCAGATCCTAGCGATGTGACGGAGCTTGTTGGTTTAGGAACTGTTGATTTTGGTGTAAAAGCCATGATTCATACCGTTGCCGCAAAGGCAAAAGGATATCCCGTGACATCCATTGGCACCTTACTTGATGAGCCGCCAACAGGATTGATTGCACTGAAATCAAGTGGCATTAATTCATTTCACGATATTGTTGGTAAACGGGTTGGTTACATTGGTGAATTTGGTAAGAAAATTATTGATGATCTGGCACAACTGGCTGGTATTGAGCCCACAAGTTATCAAACCATTCGAATCGGTATGAATGTGACTGATGCGATTTGTCGCGATATTATTGATACAGGCATTGGATTTATTAATTTTCAACGTATTGAGTTAGAGCAAAGAAAAGGGGAAACCGTGTTTTTGCGCCTTGATCAGTTGGCCGGACTTGGATGCTGTTGCTTTTGCTCGATTCAATTTATTATTCCAGAACAGACACTGCAACAACCTGAATTAGTACAAGGATTTCTAAGAGCAACTCAACGAGGAGCAGCATTTACCACGGAACAGCCCGATGAAGCCTATGAGTTATTGTGTCAAGCAAAACCACAATTACGTACCCCAATGCATCAAAAGATTTTTACTCATACCCTTCCCTTTTTCTCACGTACATTACACAACGTAGAAAGAGACTGGGATAAGGTAGGACGTTATACTCAGCATTTGAATATCATTGATAAAAATTTTGCTTTATCGCAATGCTATACAAATGAGTTTCTACCCAAAGCTCCCTACTCTGATTTGAAGCCAATTGCTTGTTGTATAGAATAATCACATGTTGAGATAAGGTATTTTCTTAAATTTCAAACTGGTGCCAAAATTGGTATCAGTTTATTTCTAAATTTTTCAAACAAGGTTTAAATCTAAACTTTAAGTTTTTCCTTTTACTTTTAATGGAGTTATATTTTTATCTTCCATGAACTGCATTATAGCGTTTAAGGTTGTTTCTTTATCCTGGCGAATGGGTGAATGCCCGGCATTTTCAATGTGTATAGGTACTATATCAGGTTTAATTGTAAGTAATTCTCCAACCTCATTGGCAGAAATTAAACTTCCAAGAGCAGAGCTGCCATAAAGTAACAGCGTGGGGCACATTATTTGTTTAACTAATTCATTTATATTGTAATGCTTAAAGGTTTCATCAAATTCATGAGTCATTGCTGAAAGCATATCCGGATCGCAGTGCCTCACATGTTCGGGAATAAAGTGCTCGATCGGCAATCCAAAATTAACCAATCGAAGTCCTTGAATGAGCATATTAATTTGATCTTTAAATCCCATTGTTAACTGGCGAAGATAACTTAAATTCAAAGGGGGATCGATAAGAATAAGCGCTTTCACAAGATGAGGTTGAGCGGCAGCAAGCATACTTCCCACCATTGCTCCTAATGAATGACCGATTAACACTGTAGGCTCTTTTGTTACTCCTTGAATAAATGATTGGGTGTCTTCCAAATGATCCTCTAATGCATAACCGGCAGCTCGCTTTTGCGATTTACCATGGCCTCGAAAATCCATGGCATACACATGAAAATACACACATAAATCAGCTGTTATGGGTGTGAAGGATTGCCAACGATGTGTAGCACCATGAAGTAATAAGATGGGAACCCCATGATTAGGCCCCTCGGCATAATTTATTTTAAGGGAACTATTATAATAGGAATACTCGTTCATCCAAACCTCTAAAACACATACCAACAAAAAGCAAACTTTCTAGGGAAGCAGGGTTTATTGCGTTTAAGTATAGACAATTTAAATAAAATTTGACCGAAATCTATTATTAATAATTAAAGATAACGTAGGCCGGGCCCTGGGCTTGACATTTCTTACCCAGTGACATGCAATCATTTATTGAATGCTGGGGTGAGTTTATCATACTGAACTCGACTAATGGTTCTAAAAAATTTTTAAATCAATTACGGTATTAAAGGGGCCCGCGACATTAGCAGAGATTAAGCTAGGTTTAATTCAAGACTGTTGCTACATTCACTTCTAATTATGAATTAAATGCTGACACTGGGTTTCAAGTTCTTCTTCCTTTCGAAATACCTCATGCCGCAAATTAAACTCTCTTTCTTTTCTAGCGCACAATTCTCTGTCCTCTAAAAAATGAAACGTTTTTTTGGCGATTTTTAAAGAAGGAGGAGCTAAACAAATTGTAATACAACTCAAAACAGATACCAATAAACACAGTGTAAGTATCAACCAAGCCAGCTCTCTATCATATTGTGCCGCCCCAAAAAAAGCGGCTAATGCGATTACATTAGAACAGGCTAGTTTGGTATATAAAGAGTTCAGTGCTGCACTATGTTTTGATAATTTGTTATCAAAGATTATTTTACGTTGTTGTGATTTAAGCTCTTCTTGGTCAATGTCATCGTGAAACGATTTAAACAGCATTAAATTGTTTTTTGATAGGGAGTATTGCCGCGATCTAACGCCATAAATGCTATGAGATAACTGATGTAATGCTTTATTTGCACTATATACAGCAAGTTGAGAGCGCATTGCTTCTGATGTTTTCCCATGCTGATTACCAAGAGGTTCTTGCCCGAAGTAATTGAGAATGTCTAAAAGGACATTGTTAGGTAATGAGAGGAGATTGTTTTGTTTTAATTTTGTCATTTTATGCAATTTTTAAACTTGAGAAAATATCAGCCCAGGGGCCCTAACTACGATCATAATATCACATTCGCTCAATCTAATGGATTTTCTTAAAATTTTTAAGTAGGTCGCTGAATTATTCCTTACATACCCAAAGTTGACGTTGAACAATCCTCATCATCGATAAAAGTATTACCCAAAGGCACTTTATCATAAGCAGCTCTATGCATTTTATCGAGAAATTCTGTCTTGAGGTACATCAACTGTGACTTAAGGTATTTGTCTGCACGAGAACCCTGCTCTATCGCAGGAATATCAAGGACATAATGTTCGGCACTTGGTCGTTTGCTCTACTTTAAAAAAAACCATCTATAAAATCCTTTAAATTCTTAACGCGTGTAGGTCGTCGAGCCCATGGCCCGACATTCCTAACGCATAAAATACGGGCTAAAAGCCCCTACCCGCGATTAGACTCTCGCTCGAATGTTACGCGATTGGTGTAACTTCTTATAACTTTCAATCAGTCGTAAATGAGGCTCTATCCCCTCAAGAGCCATGCTTGTCTTAGTTAGGCCGTAAAAGCGTACTGTACCTGTGACTGAACCAACCACATTTTCCATCACTTCGGCACCAAACATGCGATTGAAACTTTCGATAAAGTGCGCAAGCTCAAGGTCTTCATCTAAAGTGACTTCAAGTACTGCATTTATCGCTTGATAAAACAAGCCGCGTTTGACCGTATTGTCGTTATATTGTAAATACTCCTCAACTAATCCAATAGCATCCTCATGGGCACCAAGTGCGAGATAAATCAGGATTTTAAGTTCGATAATAGTTAGCTTGCCCCAGGCAGTATTTTCATCAAACACAATACCAATCAAGGTGCCAATATCGATATAGTTATCCAACTGACTTTCTTCCAAGCGAGTAACTAAATTTTCTAGCTCTTTGGTGCTTAATGAGTGCAAATTTAAAATGTCTTCACGATACATTAGCGCTTTATTTGTGTTGTCCAAAATCAGATCTTCAACCGGATAAACTTCTGAATAGTCAGGCACTAAAATACGACATGCTGAGGCACCTAAATCAGAGAGATTAGCCACATACACTTCTTTCCCCATAGACTCTAAAATACCAAATAGCTCATTTGCTTCTTCTTCACTAGTACCAGAGAAGTCCCATTCACAGAACTCATAGTCGCTTACACTACTAAAGAAACGCCAAGAAATCACTCCTGTAGAATCGATAAAGTGCTCAACAAAATTTTCAGGTTCAGTAACGGCCATGCTATTAAATGTTGGCTTGGGAACATCGTTTAAACCTTCAAAACTGCGGCCTTGCATCAGCTCCGTAAGACTACGCTCCAATGCCACTTCAAAGCTTGGATGAGCACCAAAAGAAGCTAATACACCACCAGTTCTAGGGTTCATCAGGGTGACACACATCACTGGGAATTGTCCGCCCAATGACGCGTCTTTCACCAGAAGCGGAAAGCCCTGCTCTTCTAGGCCTTTAATGCCCGCCAGAATACGAGGGTATTTTTCGAGTACACTCATTGGCACATCAGGTAAGACCAGTTCTTGCTCGATGATTTGGCGTTTGACAGCGCGCTCAAAGATTTCTGATAAACACTGAACATGAGCTTCATGCAGATTGTTACCCGCACTCATCCCATTACTTAAGAATAAATTTTCAATCAGGTTTGATGGGAAATAGACCGTTTCACCATCAGACTTACGGGTATAGGGAATGGCACAAATACCACGCGCTTTATTGCCTGAGTTAGTATCAATCAGGTGTGAGCCGTTTAATTCATTATCTGGGTTGTAAATATCGAGGCAATAGTCATCCAAAATGCCCGCTGGCAGCGCATCGTCTTCTTCTAATGCAAACCACTTTTCATTAGGATAATGAACAAATTCGCTGTTGGCTATTTCTACACCAAAGAATTGATCGTTATAGAAAAAGTTATTATTTAAGCGCTCAATAAATTCACCTAATGCAGAACATAGCGCACTTTCTTTGGTTGCGCCTTTGCCATTAGTGAAACAGATAGGAGAAGCAGCATCACGAACATGTAAAGACCATACATTAGGTACGATGTTGCGCCATGAAGAAACTTCTATCTTCATGCCCAGGTCGGCTAACATGGCGGTCATGTTTTTAATGGTTTGTTCAAGCGGCAAGTCTTTACCTAAAATAAACGTGTTCGCATCACCTTCTGGCCGGTCCATCAACATCGCATTCGCATCAGCGCTCAGATCATCAACGGTTTCGATTTTAAATTCTGGGCCAGTTTGTACTACTTTTTTTACCGTACAGCGGTCGATAGAGCGTAAAATTCCTTCCCGGTCTTTTTCTGAAATACCATCAGGCAACTCAACTTGAATTTGGAAGATTTGATTATAGCGATCCTCAGGATCAACAATATTGTTTTGCGATAAACGAATGTTCTCAGTGGAAATATCACGAGCCTTACAATACACCTTAATAAAGTAAGCAGCACAAAGGGCTGATGACGCTAAAAAATAATCAAATGGACTCGGAGCGGAGCCATCACCTTTATAGCGAATAGGTTGATCGGCGATGACGGTAAAATCATCGAACTTGGCTTCGAGTCTTAAATTATCGAGAAAATTTACTTTGATTTCCATTGAGTATATCCAAAGTCATGCACAGCCCACAGGCCAAATTGCATTATGATTATGTTTAAAAGGCGTAATTTTGAAGAAAATCTTTCGTTATTTTAGGCTTAAATGAGTCTAATCAGCGAAAAATAGCTGAAATATACCATAGAGTACAATATATTTGCAAAATCAAACCGTTAATCATTGAAAATGAAACTCGTTCAATAAGGTACTTATAATTGCAGGTTAGGTAGGACACTTACCCTAAGATTAAAAAATTCCGGGGTTATTAAAACTCCCTTATCTTCAATAATATAATACCTGTAATATCAACCATTAGGATCTCTTTCAAGCAATATTCAACCAAACACCAAGGACTACAATACCAACATATTGACTATTTATTATCCAATTTATGTGTTCGACTCCATCCTCTTATGTCTACAGCCATTGATTACGAAGTCAAAATTATACATCTCATCGAATCAGGGCTGGAGGACGGTTAATTGAGCTCTCTCTAAATATTGAGGCATAGTTTGCCTTGATAGCTCTTCCGCAGCCACCACTTCATTAAAGTAGGAACTGATTGGGGCTAAATAGTCCTCCGTTTCTAAATAACGCAATACCTTATCTGTACTTACCTTATATAAAGAACCAGTGTTTATCAAAGTTAATGTATTTTGCATTCCATCTAAGACCAAATGTAGAAGCTCATTTCTTCCACATAAATCGAATTTATTGGGATCATCTAATATTGCAGGGGGAAATCCATTCTTCATTAACAGATGATTTAACAATAACATACAGAAAGTTCTACAATTTCCATCCCTAAATGGATGCAGCTGTTCACAAGATTGAATGAAATTAATGATGGCCATTAATTTCATAATTGGATCTTCCGTTACACTAATTTGAATTTGATATACATCAATTAAACTTTGCATCCGTTCATTCAAAACCTCATTAGGATCTTTATGTTGGGTACTGGCTTGGGAAAATGTTGCTTTACCGCTTAGTATTTCATCCTTTAAGTACTGAACTAATTGCTTTCTATTTTTTGCGCTAATTAATTTTTTTATCAGCGGTAAAACCTCATGAAAATTATCTGCCTCCCCATCCAAAGAATCTACAAAAATAAAAACATTTTGGAGTACATCATCAGGTGGAGCAATTAGTTCATGAGAGAATTGTTCAATAAGAGCTAAGGATTTTACGTTTAATTTAAAGCTACATTTTTCTCCATTACATAAAATAGATAATTCATTTAATTCCGTCGTATCACTTGCAATGGCATTTATAAACTCATATAAACCTGCACGGCTAGTATTTGAATTAACTAAACGATATGAAACGAATGAAGTGGTTCTAAACTCATTTATTCCCTCATTATGCTCATAATTGGTATTTAAAACATTACCAACAGCCAAGGCATGTAGGTTTTTAATAAAGGAGAGAGTCAACGGAGTAGATAGTGCAAATATACTTGCAAATCCTTGGCCGCTCCCTTTTAAATAACCAGGTTCATTGCGCTCAAAAGGAATCCAAGCTTTGTCTAAATTTACAAGATCTCTTAATTTAAATTGTTCTTTTTCTTTCTCACTTAAAATCCACTTTCTACTATCCAATAACTTGCCCAAAGCACTTGATAATAGATGCCCTTGTTTTAAGCAGTGTTGAATAGTGCATGAAAGAGAGTTACGTTGAAAAAAGGCATATAGGGGTGATAACAAAAAAACTGGATGCTCGCTTAAATTCCGCCCCTTTTCCTGCTTCCACCCATCAATGAAAAAACGCCATATTTCCTTTGCTGGAATTTTTAACCTTAATTGATAAGGATCTTGGTGAGCAATTTGTTCATAATCTAGTAAAATTTCGTCAAGCTGAGTACGTAATAATTTAGGCATATCCAGAAAGCGCTTTATTTATCCATTTAGCAATTAATTTTACCATAACAACAATAGAATAAGTAGGTCGGGCCCATGGCCTGAGGTATCGACTCGTTTTAATTAAGAGGAGCATGTATTATGCTCCTCTAAAATTATCTCCCAATGAGTCTCAACGTTTATTTTTTTCCTAATCAGCTGGCATCCTAGATAAAAGAAAGACAAGACCCTCCGATGTTTATAAGAGTTTGCTTGAAAATCATAATGTAATTTTAATTTCTCCGCTGAAGCCCCCGTAATCCAGGCAATGAGGCTAGCAATGGCCGCGAGTAGTAACCAAACTGTATATCGTTCTGGTTTGAAGGTGATGTTGTTATCGAAGCTAAAGCCAAATCGAGTCGACTTAGTATCTCTAAAGCTTTCTTCAATGGTCATTCTTCGTGTGTATTTAATGCGAGCGAGATTAGGGTGTTCTTTAACTTCCTCTAAAGACGTCACAAGGAACCAAGGTTCTCTCCATGAGGCACTGTATTTCCTAGAGTCCTTGCCTTGGGCAGGTTTTTTCGTTTTGGTCATTTGATAACGCCCTTTAGGCGTTCCTTTGTAAAGGACCACATGATGAAGGAGGACATTGGTTTTCGCGATAGCCCAAAATCCTAAGTAACGTGCTTTATTCGTGGCCTGTGAAAACACCGTTTTAATCGCATAAAATTCGCCTCCTGCATCATACTGAGTGATTCCTCGTACACGTCCTATATAATCCCACCCCATAGCTAATACCGATAGCCTCTGTAAAGAGGCTTTTACTACTCAGTAATCATTCACCAACTGACAAAACATGTTCATCATAGAGATTTGTTCGATATTTCCCGGTACATACTCCAACAAAGCCGGAGCATAAACAATAACCGCCATACATTGCGCCCTTGATACAGCGACATTAATGCGATTCTTGTCAAATAAAAAACTTAAACCGCGAGGCGATTCGTTGGCACTACTTGCACACATGCTTAGAATGACAACGGGCGCCTCTTGCCCCTGGAACTTGTCCACACTTCCCACTCTGGCCTTATCTCCAAGGGCTGCTCTAAGTTTATTGACTTGATAATTGTAAGGAGCAACGAAAAGTATATCGTTCCAATCTATTAATCTTTGTTTATCGTCCTTATCTCTAAAAGTCCTTCCCAATAACTCATGAGCCAACGCAACAATTTGTTCCACTTCTTCATCACTGGCTTGCGTATTGCCTTCGTGCATCACAGGTACAGCAATTATTCCTGCTTCCTTACTCAACAAACCATTGTACCCGACAGGGATAGTGATCAATTGCTTATCGTTTTCAGGATCGGTTTCCAGTTTCCCTTCATAAATAGCCTCACTGATAAACCGATTAACAGCCGAGTGCATACGATAGGTTGTTCCTAAAAAGACTCCCATGTCATCAGGTATAGTTGGGGTCGAATGCAACAGATAATCCAGAATTGATAAGCCACTGTCTTCTGGATGACTTCCTTGTGAAGGTTGCCCCAATTGCATCTGATCACCCATTAAGATGATATTGGAGGTTGACCGGCTCATGGCTATCAAATTTGCAACGCTAACTTGCCCTGCTTCATCAATAAAGAGATAGTCAAAGGCATTTTCAAGATCATCTCTGGCAAAGCCCCAAGCAGTAGTTCCGACAACACAGCCAGCCTGAATAAAGCCCGCAATGTTATTATTATCCAGTACATTAATTTTCAAATCATCAATGGCTTCTTCAGTATTGCGTGTACAAGCAAAATATCCTGGAATTCCTTCTTCATGGCAGTATTTGGCTGTGCTAATCAATAAATTATTTATGGCTTTATGGCTGTTAGAAGAGATACCTACTTTTTTACCTCGTTTGACTAACTCTGCAATTAAATGTTTCCCTGTATATGTTTTACCTGCCCCGGGTGGTCCTTGTATCGTCAGATAGCTGTTATCCAGATTAATAACCGCCTGAATGATTTCATTTAAGCGTTGTTTCGGAGCATGGCTGGGAGCGATTGCTTGGCCTGAAAGGTAGCCTTTGATTCTCGGGGCTGATTTACCTAGAAAATCAATTATAGCTGTTTGCTCAAGTTTTCCTGTTATAAGAGCCTTTGCCTGTTTTGTAATTGCTTGTGGTATTGGTTTAGGATTAACATATTCATTTGGAATCAAGGTAAGAGGACTATCAGGTTCATCTTTTATTTGCAACGCAATGATCCCATGCTCCAAATCACTCCCTTCAGCATTAAAAGTCGCTTTTATATTTTTACCATTCGGTGCTTCTTTACCCAACAAATAATAGTCTTTTGAGTTGCCCTTAAATTCCTGATCTGGATCAAACGAATATTCATAAACCAAATTATGGGCTTTAGGCGTTGGCTTATAAGGCAGTTTTTCAGTTCTATAACAAAAAGCCAGGCAATCAATATCATCAAGTAATTCTTCATGGCTTAGCCCTAATCTGTCAAACAAACGCCAAAATACAGGTTTTGATTCACGTCTATGAAATTCAATTGACCATGCCATCACCGTATTAATTTTTGCTAGTTGTTCATGTCCTGCCTCTTTTAATTGTGAGGCTTGTGCCAATAAGTTATCTCGAAGTTTAATGCCCTCATTAGTTTCTTCTTCAATTTCAGACTCGACTAACTCTGTTTTACCCAGAAAATGAATACCGTTGGATTGCTGCTTGTCTCTTAACCAGACCACTAATTCCTGGGTAGAATTACAATCATCAATATTATAAGAACGGATATCATTTAATATTTTGGATGTTTGCCAGGTATCGCCATCAGGATTTTCTCGCCATCGTTCGTAAACAACAACTGAATCCCCTCCAGAACCTACCTCTGTATCCCTTTTAGCACGATATAAATGCTCAACATTTTTAATCGAATAACGTGGTTCACCAATTAGCAACGCACCTTTTACTATTTTATATAAATCAACAAATACTTCATTGCGTAGCAATTGATCCACTTCATACTCACATACCCCGTATCTGCCCATTAGTTTTCTACAGGCTGTAATTTCGTAGCTAGCATAATGATAAATGTGCATGGAAGAATCCTGCTGCCATCGTTGATAAGCCCATTCGATAAATGCTCTAAAACTCTCTTTTTCCTGATCTCGGTTATGTGCCCAAAAATCCATGTATTGACGCTGATTGTTATCGTCAAAATAGGTCACACCCCAAAGATACTCCAACCCCCCGTCTTCAAGCGGAAAGCCTTCGATATCAAAAAAGATATCATTTGGGGAGAGTGGGGGTAATAAAGATAAACCTTGCTTGGTTCCATCATCATTACGAATTAACTGGTAGGCCGGTATTTCCTTTCCAATACTCTCTTTTTGGATTTTGGCTTGGGCTTTTAAGCGCTCAAATAGTTCTGGTTTTATGCCTTTTACATTGTTGACGGTTGCTTCGGCCAAAGCAGTCATTGTCTTGATGCCCGCTTTATTTAATTTCTTAATTTGCCCTGAGGTAATGGTCGCGACCTGAATCAAGTGATCCACTTCTAATAGAAGACTCTCTGCATAGGCCCCCCATCTTCCCCAACTTCTTGATGAAGCTGGATCTGGGCATTTATTTGGCTCAAAATGTTGGTGCTCAGACAAAAACTTATGTTTAAGATTCTTGTAGAAATAAAAATAATCATTAATCCTGAACCGCTTTTGTTCTTTGTTGCCCAAGACTACAGTAATATGCTCAGCGCTACTATGTTGCATTGCTTCAAGCATTTCGGCATAACAACATAATTGCACGAGAAAATACGGTTTAACAGATTTGGCTAACTTGGTATCCCAAACTTCATAACAATAATTCCCAAAAACGCTTTTACCTTCAACTTTAACCAAAAAATCTGCATATCCTCTGAACGGCAGCAATTCCAAATGAGCCTGATAAATGATATCGACGCCTTTTTTCATTGCCTCCAAAGTAGCCTGATATGAATCTGTTCGTTTATCTAAATTGGCTACAGTTAATCCGCTCGCTTCAAATCCCTCCAAAATTTCTGACTCATGCTGATTACCCATATCATGTAACACACCGAGTAATTCATCATTTTTATCAGGCGCAGGCAATAAGTCTTGATGTGTGATTGCTAAGTGCTCCATCCATGATGCGAAAGGGCTATCCATAAATTGGGTCAGGTCGGAGGGTGAGAAAATTATTTTATCGGATTCAAGATACATTTCGAATTTACCCTTGTTTTTTATCATTAAGCCCTTCTTAGGAACTTAATTCATAAACCTCTCAGCAAAATGCTCAATTTTTGCTCTAAACTATATTTAACTCTTGGAGAAAAATATGGATACAAGAACTTCTTTTTATGGGGATGCCAAAAGTAAAAGCATACACTATTTAATCTGCGATCTTACTGGAAATGAATTTAATTTGCTTGTTGAACCAACAAAACTCAATATGAATTTGAATGATTTTAAAAATAATGTGCAAGAAACTATCCAGGAATACTTTAATCAATTAATTAATTTAAACCCTCAAAATTCCGGCAATCTTATTTCATCATTCTGATCGCCCTTTGGAACAAAAAATCACCATTCCCGGCCTGGCCCTGGTAAGCAATACTCTATAGGTATTTAACAAATATCTTTTGCGCGTTTCATCATTGATGTTTGACCATTTTGTCCTCTTAACAAAGAGTATTTAAAGTATCTGATTATATTGAGACATAAATTAAATATTTCTATAATGCCAATCCATAAGCTAGGAAGAATGAAGTAAAGTGCAAAATAAATTAATTATTAATGAAAAAGAAATAAACAGTATCTCCATTTGTGAGAATAATGAACCTCTGATCGATCTCAAAGAACAAGATGAACTTACTTACGGTCCTCCTCCCGATACTCCATTAACCCAACACGATTATACAAAAATAAGAAAAACAGTTTATGAAAAATTATGCCTAGCACAAAAAGAGCTACCTAATGATTGGAAATTTAGAGTTTATGAAGGATTAAGAAGTTTAAATGTTCAAAAGATATTATTTGATTCGCTCTATAACAGCTTAAAATTGAAAAAGACAGATCTATCTGAAGAAGAGCTTTTTAAGCAAACGAGCTTGTTAGTCGCTCCTGTTCGTTTTTTAAACGGCACTACAAACATTCCTCCCCATAGTACTGGTGGCGCGATCGATATTGAGGTGATTGATAAGAGCGGAAACTTAATTGACTTTGGTATGGCAATCAAAGATTGGAATATAGTAGATCCAGATATCTGTGACACCTACTCATTAAAAATCTCAGAAGAGGCAACCAGAAACAGACAAATCCTTTTAGACATTATGTGCACACAGGAATTTGTTAATTATCCTAGAGAATGGTGGCATTTTTCATACGGTGATAGATTGTGGGCTTATTTAACAAATAAAAAAGAAGCTATTTATGGTGGGATTACACTAACCGACACATCTAAATTAGTTGGCTCTACACCAATATTAATAAATACAAAGTAACAATATAAAAATACCAAAGTACACCCAGAAGTACACCTAGCAGAATTTTTTATTTTTAAGGGGTTTAACTAAGAAGATGCAACTTGCTGATTCTAAATGGGGATTGATGGTCGGGACGGAAGGATTTGAACCTTCGACCACTAGCACCCCATGCTAGTACGCTACCAGGCTGCGCTACGCCCCGATTGGCCCAAATGATAACTAAGTCTGGGGAAAATAACAAGTAGTTGAGGTGTTGAGACAAGGTTTAAATTCAACTTTAAACACCTCAAGCAGGATTGTTGCTCTGTTAAAGCAGATGTCTTAACTTGTTGGCTTCTAGTTTTGAATGCGAAATTTGAATGTAATGGCTGCATCCAGTTAGCTCGGCAAACTGTAAATCTTTTATTGCATTTACGATTATTTGTTTTGCCTGTTCTGCAGAATCATCCGCAATCAACGTTGCTGCGCCATTCATTTGGTTGGCAGCGAATGCTAGCTTATCAACACAGGTAGGATTGTGTTGGCTTACCACTAATGACTTAACTATTTTTGCCAAATCATGGCATCGGTTTACTAAAAGGTCTTTGTTCTGATCTGCTTGTACCGATGACATACTTAATGAAAATAAACTTAAGATTAAGGCTTTTTTTAAAATCATTTTTGACATAGTGATACTCCCTGTAAGTTGCAATTAAACATGCAGGAATGGCTGCTTAGAACAATTAAATACAACTATTCACTTATGCCTCCCCTCTCCCAAAAAAGGGAGAAGGGATCATTGAGTCGTAATGCTGAATAGTTACGTTTAACCAAAAGCATTAATTCCCGTAATATGCTTCCCTAGCACTAAGGTATGGACGTTATCCGTACCCTCATAGGTAAAGACTGATTCTAAATTAAGCATATGCCGTATAACATGATACTCAAGACTAATTCCATTAGCTCCTAATAGATTCCTGCATTTTCTGGCAATTTTCAATGCCTCGCGACAAGAATTCCCTTTTGCTAATGAAATCATTACTGGTGTTTCGCGCTGCTCTTCTTTCAAACGACCTATCTGTAAATTCAGGCATTGTGCCTTGATAATTTCAGTATACATATCTGCCAGGTCTTTTTGAATGATCTGGAACGAAGCTAGAGGCTTATTAAATTGCTTACGCTCTAAAAGGTAGTCGCGGGTAATGTCAAAGCATGCCATTGCCGCACCCATTGCTCCCCAAGCGATGCCATAACGAGCCTGGCTTAAACAACTTAAAGCGGCTCCCAAACCTTTTTCTGTGCCAGGAAGTAAGTTTTCATCTGGAACAAATACATTATCGAAAACTAACTCGCCTGTAATTGAAGCACGTAAGGACATCTTTAATTTAATTTCTGGGCAACGTACCCCTTCAGATTTAGTATCCACGATAAATCCACGGATACCCGCATCTGTTTTAGCCCACACAATAGCAATGTCTGCGATTGGTGCATTGGTAATCCACATTTTTGCGCCATTTAAACGCCAACCACCATTTTCTTTTTTAGCGTTGGTGCGCATGCTTGATGGATCAGAACCGGCATCAGGCTCAGTTAAACCGAAACAGCCGATAATTTCGCCTGTGGCCATTCCTGGTAAATAACGTACTCTTTGTTCTTCACTGCCATAACGGAAAATTGGATACATGCATAGGGAGCTTTGTACTGAAACAAAACTACGTAAACCACTATCACCTTTTTCTAATTCCTGGCATACCAAACCATAAGAAACATAGGATGCTTCTGCCCCGCCATATTCTGCCGGCAAAGTCAGTCCTAATAAACCTAATTCTGCAGACTTGTGAATCAGTTCACGTGGAAAATATCCCTGTTCATAGGATTCAGCCATTAAAGGCACTACATCGTTAGTAACAAAACGAGCTACGCTGTCGCGTATCATTCGTTCGTCATCTCGCAATTGTTCATCAAGAAACAACAAGTCGTCCAATTTCTATCTCCCTTTTCTCTGACTGTAAGGCGATTACCGCTTCAATAATACTTTCTTTACTTGGTAATAAATATTGCCAAGCAGTTCCCAATGGAATAAAACAATCTTTACCGGTAATTCGTTTGATTTGCAAACTCGATGATGCTTTTTCTACTAGTAAGGTAATCAAGCCTTCACTGATAGAACCACTTTGGCGGCCTTCATCGACAATGAGTACCTGTTTTGCTTGAGCGACTTCTTTTACAATAGCCTCAGCAGGTAAAGGACTAAGCCAGCGTATATCCACAATTTTTACGTCTATGTTATGTTCATCTTTTAAGACTTTTGCTGCTTGACATGATAAATAGTAGCCGTTGGCGTAAGTTAAAATCACCGTAGAACCGTCACCCTGGCTGCCAACTTCTCCAGGTGCAATCATTTCATGGGGTTGAGGATAGTCAAACAACCAACCATTATCACCCGTTTGATGTAAATCCTTGGTCATATACAGTGCGATTGGCTCTAAAAATACTACTACTCGGCCTTCTTCCTGAGCTAGGCGCATGCAGGTACGGAGCATTTTAGCGGCATCTGGGCCGTTGGAAGGACATGCAACAATCACGCCAGGTAGATCACGTAATACAGCAATTGAGTTGTCATTATGGAAATGGCCGCCAAATCCTTTTTGGTAAGCTAGTGAGGCAATACGGATCACCATAGGGTTTTGGTATTGGCCACTAGAGAAAAAGGACAGTGTCGATGCTTCTCCACGCAACTGATCTTCTGCGTTATGCAGGTAAGCTAAAAATTGGATTTCAGGAACTGGGATAAAGCCATTATGAGCCATACCAATTGCTGTACCTAAAATTGTAGTTTCATCGAGGATGGTGTCAAAGACGCGGCGTTTACCGAAACGAAATTGCAAATCAGCGGTGACGCGATATACCCCACCCTTCTTACCAACATCTTCACCAAAAACCACCATATTCGGATACTGCATCATCAAATCAGTGAGTGCAAAATTAATATGCTGGCAGAGGTTACGCTTTTGCTTCAATTGCGGATAAGCATTAGCAAATACTGCCGCACGAGTAACTTCATTTGGCATCGCATGCTTTGGCTTTACTGTGATTTTAGGAACAATGGAAGCCATGATTGCTTCGGCACTATCCATTTTTGGTTGGCTAATTGCTTCAGCTGCTTTTGCTTCAATTAAATGCTTATTGCTTTCATAAAGACTGATGATTCCATCTAAACTCATCCAGCCTTCACGAAAGAGCATTCCTGCAGTATGTAATAAGGGATCATGAGATTCTGTAAATTCTATTTGCTCTTGGGATAAATATTGTGACTCAATATCTGATCCGGCATGACCTAATAAGCGTACACAGCGCATGTGTAAGAATACGGGTTGTTTTTTATAGCGCGCCAAGTATTCTGCTTCTTGTGCTTTCGCATAAATATCAGCAAGGTTTAGGCCGTCGCAGGCGATGTAATTTAATCCTGGGCGCGAATTAATTGATTGTTCAATCCAATTCGCGGGGGTTGGTACGGAGATACCTATGCCATTATCTTCACAAATAAACACGATCGGTAGTGGATAATTTTGTTGGGCAATCCAGGAGCAGGCGTTCAAGGTAGTTTGCGCTGTTGCATGGTTTGCGGAGGCATCACCGAAGGAGCAAAGAATAACTGAATCGGGATCTAAATGGCTTTCTATTCCTAACTCTTTCGCACGTTTAATTGATAAGGCAGCGCCTAAAGCTTTGGGTAAATGTGATGCTATTGTTGACGTTTGGGGAGGAACATTTAGGGGTACTGAGCCAAATACTTTATGTCGTCCACCGGAAATTGGATCGTTAGAAGCTGCAACTAGGGATAGTAAAACGTCTTTAACTCCATCGATGCCTTTTACTTGTTTCGATCGTTGTAGATAGAAGGCACCGCTACGGTAATGTAAAAAAGCCATATCCTCTGGTCGGAAAACCTGGCCAAAAACCGCATTTCCTTCATGTCCACTGCTACCAATGGTATAAAAAGATAAACCCTTTTCTTTAAGCTGTCTGGCAATTAAATCGAGTAAGCGTGATTTAATTTGAGAGTCAAACAACTCGATGGCGCTCTTTTTATCTAACTCGGCCGTTTCTAAGCTAATTGAGCTGTTGGGTATGGGGAAATCTGCTTGCCGTACCCGTTTAATAAATTGTTCATCAACTACACTGGCTCTATCTAACATCCTAACGTCCTGTTGAATTGCTGTCGATATCAAGATGATGAGTATATACGGATTCAAAATGATCCGGAAGCAGGAAACCCGTGTTGTTTTGATAAAAAAATCACAATCCTAATTGGCGACAAATGATTAATTAATCTACACTTTGATTAATAATAGAAATAGGGGCTAATAATGAAATGGATTGTTCTGCTGGGGGCTGTGATATTTATGTCTGGTTGTTGTTGTACCCAAGTTGTTGCCTATAGGCAAGTCGCTGTTACTCCTGTTGTAGAACCTGTTATGGTATTTCCCTATCGTCAAGGGCCTATTGATGTGACGACTACTACTATTGATTATTATTAATTAGTGCTTTTGAGCCAATCTAGCCTGGTTGCTTGCAGCCAGGTTTTTTTTCTGTCTGGGCTTGGTGTTAAATCAATATAACTTGCGCCCTGATATTGCAGATAGCTTGAGGTACCGTACTCTGGCTTGCTTCACTGCGTTTGCCATGACGGAGGTTTTGGATTATTGGCAAAAGGTGGCCTGGTTGTTTGTAACCAGGTTTTCCTTATGACCCAGATTTTATTTTAATTGCGTTGTGTGTGCAACCATATGGGGCTATGTGCCGTATGGGATATCGATGTTGGGCCATGGCTAACCTACGCGTCATTGTCGCGCCGTGTGGTGTCAAAAGGAATTAAATTGTGTTGGTGTTGATTTTTTGATGGTTCAGAAACAAAAAAAGCGGCTAAAAGCCGCTTCTCTGTTCTTAATAAAACCCTGGCGATGACCTACTTTCACATGAGGAGACCTCACACTATCATTGGCGCATGTCTGTTTCACTTCTGAGTTCGAGATGGATTCAGGTGGTTCCAGACCGCTATTGTCGCCAGGAAAACTCGTTTTATGCTCATTGCAGCCATTATACCGCAATTTCGCATTAGGTAAATAAAGAGTGCGCTTTTTTTTGCGCTTCGTAACACTCGCTATTCTGTAGTGCTTTGTTCCCAAAGCAACTCAGATTATATGGTCAAGACAATCAGCCAATTAGTACAAGTTAGCTTCACACATTACTGCGCTTCCACACCTTGCCTATCAACGTCGTAGTCTTCAACGGGCTTCATGGGAAAACTCATCTTGAGGGAGGCTTCCCGCTTAGATGCTTTCAGCGGTTATCCCGTCCGAACTTAGCTACCCGGCGATGCGACTGGCGTCACAACCGGTACACCAGAGGTTCGTCCACTCCGGTCCTCTCGTACTAGGAGCAGCTCCTCTCAATTTTCCTACGCCCACGGCAGATAGGGACCGAACTGTCTCACGACGTTCTAAACCCAGCTCGCGTACCACTTTAAATGGCGAACAGCCATACCCTTGGGACCTGCTTCAGCCCCAGGATGTGATGAGCCGACATCGAGGTGCCAAACACCGCCGTCGATATGAACTCTTGGGCGGTATCAGCCTGTTATCCCCGGAGTACCTTTTATCCGTTGAGCGATGGCCCTTCCATACAGAACCACCGGATCACTAAGACCAACTTTCGTTCCTGCTCGAGCCGTCGCTCTCGCAGTCAAGCACCCTTATGCCTTTACACTCTTGGTACGATGTCCGACCGTACCGAGGGTACCTTTGTGCTCCTCCGTTACTCTTTGGGAGGAGACCGCCCCAGTCAAACTACCCATCATACACTGTCCTCATCCCCGATTAGGGGACCAAGTTAGAACCTCAATAATAACAGGGTGGTATTTCAAGGTCGGCTCCATATGAACTAGCGTTCATACTTCAAAGCCTCCCACCTATCCTACACAGTTATCATCAAAGTCCAGTGCAAAACTATAGTAAAGGTTCACGGGGTCTTTCCGTCTAGCCGCGGGTACACTGCATCTTCACAGCGATTTCAATTTCACTGAGTCTCGGGTGGAGACAGTGTGGCCATCGTTACGCCATTCGTGCAGGTCGGAACTTACCCGACAAGGAATTTCGCTACCTTAGGACCGTTATAGTTACGGCCGCCGTTTACTGGGGCTTCGATCAAGAGCTTCTCCCTAAGGATAACCCCATCAATTAACCTTCCAGCACCGGGCAGGCGTCACACCCTATACGTCTTCTTACGAATTTGCAGAGTGCTGTGTT